>NC_019689.1:3434750-3751500 GCF_000317025.1 Pleurocapsa sp. PCC 7327
GCAAGCGCAATCTGGCTGAGGTAAAATCCGAGATCGATCTCTACGATAAGTACTACGATATCGACGGGATTTTCTTCGACGAAGCGGCTAGCAGTGCTGATAAGCTGGATTACTATCAAGAACTCTACAACTACATCAAAGCCAAACCCAATTTAAATCAAGTAGTCCTCAACCAAGGAACTCAGACTGATGAAGGCTATTTGACTCGTCCGGCAGCAGACACTATTGTAATCTTTGAGAATTACTCAAAAGCTTGGGAGAAGTATCAACCTCAACCCTACCTTAAGCGCCACGGTGCGAAGCATTTTTCCTGTTTGATTCACACTGTTCCCGATGCGGCAACGATGAAAAAGTACATCGATATCGCAGTAGCCCGTAATATTCAATATCTCTACATTACCGACGATAGCCCCGACGATCGCGATCGCGATCCTTGGAATCGTTTGCCTTCCTATTGGCAGGAAGAGGTAAATTACATTCAATCTATCAATCAAAAGGTTTAGCGATCGAGCGCCGCTCGGCACTCTACAGTAGAAGACTGTCCGCTGTCACTAAGCAGGGTTACTGGCTATGACATTTGAACTCGACCACCTCTTTATCTGTACTGCCATTGGCGCGCCTGAAGCCGATCGCTTGCTATCATTTGGGTTAACTGAAGGTACGCCAAACATTCACCCCGGACAAGGCACGGCTAATCGTCGTTTTTTCTTCCACAACGTTATGTTGGAACTGTTGTGGGTACTTGACATTCTCCCCGGCGCGAACGCACGGGGGATTCTTCTTTCAACCAGCTAACTTACTCGTGGCTGTTTTCACCTACCAAGCAGAGGTTAATCTGTCCAGAAGGGTTTACTTTAGGTGTGCCCCACCCTAGTTGCTCTAGTCCTTTATTCAAAATATTAATAGCAGCATTCCAGTCTCTACAAAGTACAGCACCACAACTACAAACATGGGTTCTAGTACTTAGAGATTTTTTGACCCTAGCTCCACAAGAGCTACAATCTTGAGAATAGCCCGGTATGCTGGGGCTAATTTTTGCAATAAGACAATTAATCGAGGTACTCATTGGTAAACTTCTAAGTTGGGCGGGCTTTACCCACCCAGTTCTGTGTATGACTCTACCGTTATAATGAAGTCATGAAATAAACTCGTTGCTTGAACTAATGACGACTTCCTTGACTCAGGTTCTCTCCCTTGAAGATTTCCTCAAATTGCCATATTTGATTGCCATATTTGGAGGATTCTCCGGCATGGGAATACGTGGATGGGGTCGCAATCCAAAAGCCCATGCCTAAGACTCGACACTCTATCCTACAAAAACGTCTTTTGGCAGAAGTTGACAGCAAGACTGCTGATTATACAGCGTTACCTGAGTTGCGATGTGCCTTCGGTGGGCGTTCTATTGTTCCCGATGTTGCGGTAATTGCGTGGAATCGAATTAACCTGAATGAAGTAGGTGAACCGGAGGATGACTTTACCGAAGCACCTATTGGATCGTCGAAATCCTTTCACCCGATCGAAAGGTGAACCGTGCAATTGACAACATTCTGCATTGTTTGAAACATGGCAGTAAATTAGGATGGATGCTTGACCCAGATGATTATTCTGTTACCAAAGCCGAGTTAAAAGGAGACATTAACGTTTTGAAATCAGAAGTCGGCTTTTTGAAAGACGATATTAAAGACCTGAAAGGGTCAACTAGAGCGCAAATTTGGACGTTAATCGGAATTCTCATTACAGCAGTCGGTGGGTTTTTAGTGGCAGTTAGGCAATTTGTTTTGTTGGCCCCTAAACTGTGACATTTCCTATAACTTGTTCTGATATTGTTTGGGTGTCAAGTTTGTATATCGGCGGAAAACATTAATTCAATGGTTTGAGGAACGCGATCGCAACTTTCAACCGCTGCTTGTTCGATTAGGACTGGCAGTAGATAGATTGACAGTAATTCGACTTCAGCAACCCAAAGAAACTCGACCTCACGATGGGTTAAACACTCTCATAGCAAGCGAAAATAGTAGATTCTCAGTTCGTCATCTTCATAATAAATAGAAGTATTGGCATGGGTGCGACGATATGCCTCGCACATCTGTAAGGCTTCATACTGCACGCTAGCTCGACCTGCTGCCGATCGATAGTAGCGATAGGTAGGATCGGACAGGAGCGAGTAGGGAACATTTTGAGGAGCGAGCGCTGAGGTAATAAAGGGCTTTTTTTCCACGAAAATAAACAGATGAGGCGTGGAAAAAGGAAATTTAAAATCGGGATTGCCTGCCTTTTTGACATAATTGTTGACAACCTGTGCCATATCTTGATACCATCCCGCGCCATAACTTTGAGAAAACTGCTCGACGGGAGCGACAATCGCCCAACCTTTGTTTGCAAAGAGCATGCGGAGTTCTAGGGTTTTGCGAGCAGCTATATCGTATTCTAGATAGGGAATCTGGGGCGGCAAGGGTAGTAAGAAATTCAGCGAAAAGGCAAAAACGAGTATTAAGCAGATGGCTTGCGACCATTGACGCAATATTAAACTCAATAACCAGATTGCCAAGAGCGATAAGAGTCCCCAAAGCAAACTCAATCCTATTGGCAGCGTTAAGAGAAAGCTTTGACCCCAATGCTGCTGATTTTCGGGACTAGCCGCGAGTAGCGCCAAGGCTATCCACGCGATCGCAACTATAGCTAGGGCAAACCTGCGTCCGCCCAGCAGTCCGATCCCGCCAACGAATGCCAGAATTAGTAGTGGCGGAGCTGTCATGGCAACGATCGCCAAGCAACAAACAGTATCGATCCCAGCAGATTGTTTTTGTTTTCTGAGCCTAGTATTGCAGTAGCAGGCGATCGCTAATAGAAGAAAAGTCGCCCCGATTTCTAACTCGCCTGCTGCCCATTGTCGAATCAGCGATGCATTCAAACTCCCCACAATTGTACTCAGCCATTGTTGCAACCAGTCGGGTAAATTGCTAGGAATCTCTTTATGCCAAGTAAATAAGTAAGCTCCCAAGCTGTAGGTAGCTATCAGTGCGGCTGTCGTATTCTGCGTGAGAACGCGCACGTGATAACCGACACTCAACACTAAGAGCAGCCCCAATAGCGGACTTAAAAAGCGAATCGCCTGCATAGCATCGATCGCCCCTAATAGAGACACGACAGTCGCTAAGGCGGGCAACACGGGCACATAGTTGACCTGCGGCTGTTCTCCTGCCAGAAATTGCCGAGTTATCAGCAAGGTGCGATAGCTATCGGGATGCGAGAAACGCAGTTCGAGTAGGGGATGTTCGAGGCGAAGCAGGATAGCAAAGGTGAGAATGACTGACAGTGCCAGCACGGTTAGTTTGTTCCGTTCTATGGCAATTCGGATTGATTTAAGGGAGCGAACCAGCCAAATTTTGAGCGAGCGCCAACTTCGACGAGCTACCTGCTGAAATTCGGGAAACAAGCCGCGATCGAGCCAATCTATAGCAGCAAAGGTCAAAGGTTGAAATGCTAAGGTCAATTGCGCGATCGCGCCCCGGCGATGGCGGAACAGCCAGCCCAGCAGAAAACACAAACCGCAAAAAAGCACTAGGGTAAACCAGCTAAATAGGCGCAATGTGCTTAAACTCAGCACTCCCGTCACTGCAACTAGCGTCATTCGCGCCCAAGCAGCGATCGCTCGACTGTCAGGCGATCTGGCTTTTGCGGGAGAAATCAACTGACCGGGCAACCAAAAAAATACAGCGAAAAATAGGGCACTTACCCAGAGAGCAGCGATTAGATCGAGGAGAAGGTTTTGAATGACTGACACGATCGCAAATTTAAACGTCGAAAATTTAATCAAAAAACTCTTATTTCAAAAGCAAATCTATCATATCCGATAGTGCAAATTAAGTAATGTAATTTTTCGCGATCGATTACAGTTTTTAATTTGTACATTTTATATCCAAAAAAAATAACATTTTTGTCTCAAAAAAATACTCTTTTCAAGGTGCGGCAAAAGTAATAAACTAGGTAGCGTGAAGTCCAAACTTCTTGAAAATTCTAGCGTTTTACCAAATAAAGATTCAGTTATTATAAATTTTGATTTTAAACTCTTGATGTTTTAATTAGGATATGGCTATCATTAAAGATTAAATATTTTCTTTTAAAAAAATAATTCAATATAAATAGCAATAAATTGTAAAAAACTTGACAGAAACTTTATAAAAACTGCCAGTTTTTATGTCATAATATTTTTTTGAAAACATCTAAGTATATTCGCTTAAGTAAAATCCGATGACTAAAAAAATATTAGTTACCGGAGGAGCTGGTTATATCGGCTCTCATACCGTGTATCAATTGGGAAAATTTGGTTATGATGTCGTAGTTTATGACAACCTTTCTACTGGTTCGGTATCGGCAGTAACTACTGGCGAATTGATTGTAGGCGGATTAGAAAATAAAAAATTTTTATCGCATATTTTTGCCAAACATCAATTCGATGCCGTCATCCATTTTGCAGCCAGTATTTCCGTCCCGGAATCCGTCGCTCAACCTCTCGATTACTACACCAACAATACTTGCAACACCTTAAATTTATTGCAGTGCTGTCAGACCTATGGGGTTGATAAATTCATCTTTTCCAGCACCGCCGCCACCTACGGCGAGCCAAAAGAAAATCCGGTGACAGAAAACTCGCCAACCGAACCGATGAATCCCTACGGTCGCTCTAAACTTATGAGCGAACAGATAATTCGCGACTACAGTCGCGCTTCTGGATTGAAATACGTTATTTTGCGCTACTTCAATGTAGCTGGCGCAGATACGAACGGGCAAATCGGTCAGTCTGCCAAAAAAGCCGAACACTTAATCAAGGTAGCTTGCGATGCTGCATTGGGTCGTCGTCATTGTGTCAAGGTCTTTGGGACGGATTTTCCTACTCCAGACGGCACCGGGATTAGGGATTACATCCATGTAGAAGACTTGGCAAGAGCGCATATCGATGCGCTGCGCTACTTAGAAGTAGGCGGTGACAGCCAAATTTTCAACTGCGGTTATGGTCGAGGTTACAGCGTCCGGGAAGTTATCGACAAAGTAAAAGAGATTTCTGGCGTAGATTTTTCCGTCATCGCAACAACCCGACGAGCAGGAGATCCCGCTTGTGTCGTTGCCTGCGCTGACAAGATTCGTCAGATGCTCGGTTGGGAACCTAAATTTAATAGTTTGGACACTATTGTTAGAACGGCTTTGAATTGGGAGAAAAAATTAATTACGCTTGCCCAATTAGAAAAAACCCTAGCCGAACAAAATTTCAAGCTGGGCGTTCTTCTGCTTGAGAAACAGGTTATTTCTGCGACTGAATTAGAGAAACTCTTACAAGAACAATCGGCTAGCGGAATGAAGTTAGGCGAACTGTTGGTTCAGAAAGGACTTCTATGCCAAAACAATTTAGAGAGCGTTCTAAAAGAGCAAAGCTGGCGAAAGAAAGGCTTTTGGTTAAAGTTACCGACTGCGGTTTGATCTGACGAGTTATCTGTTGTTTTCCTAACCCTTCAACCTAAGAGTTATTTTTCTGAAAACCAATAGTTTTTCTTACTCCTTACTTCGGGCAATCTTGAAATGTTAGGAGCTAGGAAATGTATGTTTAATTCTCTCAATTAAAATTTTTTAGTTTATCAGATAAAAAGGAGCAAAAATGTCTAATTATTGGCTGCCAGAATCAATCGAATCGGCGTTAACTACGGTTTTGCTGGCTGCTTTAGAAAAACTTAAATTTTTGAGAGATGACTCTACTTTTATTGAGAAAATAAGTCTAGCTTTTGGCAATTCTTGGGATCGCGATCGCGCCAAAGCGTTACTTCAAAACTTAGCAAGTGGCAACAATTTACCAAAGATTGCAATTGTCTCTTCGCCGCAAATTAATGGAGGCAAAGGAGCTTTCGATCGCACTGATAATATTATCTATTTATCGCAGGAATTTTTAATTGCCAATGCTAGCAATTTAGATTCTATTGAAAGCGTTCTACTAGAAGAAATCGGTCATTTTATCGATTCTCAAATTAATACTACAGATTCTGCGGGAGATGAAGGGGCAATTTTTTCTGCAATTGCTCAAGGAAAAACTTTATCTGACTCCGAACTTGCCGCCCTAAAAACCGAAAACGATACGACTGATATCACCATCAACGGACAAGCAAGAACGGTAGAACTTGCCACAAGTTTTGGCAATATAACTCTCGATGGAAACTTAAGTGACTGGACTAACTTTTTCCGCTTAGATGCAGTGCCGGGAACGGGGCAACCGGGATATGAAATCTATGGCAAATATGCAGGTGATGCCTATATATTCGCGATTAAATCGAATAGCACTCAAATCGCTTCTGGAACGACAATTTGGTTAAATACCGATCGCAATGCGAGTACGGGTTATCAAATATTTGGTTTTGCTGGCGGGGCAGAATATAACGTCAACTTTTTTACCGATAATCAACCCTATCTTTATACGGGTGCAGACGGAGAAACTCCAGTCGGAGGTACTATTGCTGGCACACCTTTAAATTATGCTTTTGGCAATAACAATCAAATCGTTGAATTTGCCGTTCCCATCTCGCAACTTCAAGGAGTTTCTCCCAATAGCGCGATCGATATTTTAGCCGATATTAATAATCAGATATTCTTACCATCAGATTATTCTGCCACCCCCTATACGATTAAAACCAATTTACCGCAGAGAACTGACTTTAGTAAAAAAGTCGCCATTGTTTTTTCTGAAACAACTGCTAATAACTTTTTTGATAAAAAGGCATATACCCAGCTATTCATGTCCATGCAATACCAGGCAATGATGGCAGGGATTCCCTTTGACATTATTACAGAAAACGATCTGACCAATATTAATAATCTTGTCAATTATGATGCTATAATCTTTCCCTCTTTTCGCAACGTTAAAACTAGCCAACTGGGCGCAATTACAGATACTCTACTCGACGCGGTTTATAAATACAATATCGGCATTATTACTGCCGGAGATTTCCTAAGCAATGACGAAAATAATAATGCTTTACCGGGCGATTCCTATATTCGCATGAAGCAGCTTTTAGATGTCACTCGTACTACGGGCGGCGGTCCCGTTAATGGCACTCTCAGAGCTGAGGATATTACCCATCCGGTAATGCAGAATTATGCCCCTAACGAGCAAATTCGTGCCTATAATGGCATATTTTTTAACGCCTATGGCGACGGAATTACTGGCGACAACAAACAACCCATCGTTTTGGCAGATTTTGAAGCAAATGGACAGAGTTATAATGCCGTTTTAGCAACGCAAACAGGCGGTAGGAACGTTCATTTTGCGACTGAAGGATTTTTAGGAGATAACAACTTAGTTTGGCAAGCACTGCAATGGGTTATTTCTAATAACCAGCCAACCGTTCGACTGAATATGAGTCGGGATGCCAGTATTTTTCTCTCCCGCAATGACATGGATCAGTCGCAGTATATCGATGAAGTTCCTCGCGTCAACGTTCCGCTTTATAACATCATTGCTGAGTGGAAGAATAACTATAATTTTGTCGGTTCTTATTACATCAATGTTGGGAATAGACCAAACCAAGGAGCCGTTACGGATTGGACGGTTTCTGGTCCCTTATACCGAGATTATATTGCTCTGGGCAATGAAATCGGAACTCACTCTTATACTCATCTGCAATTCGACTACACGCCTCCTAACGATACCAATGTTTTAACTCCTGCTCAACTAGAATTTGAATTCAATCAATCCAAATTAGTTATCGAGCAAGAATTAGGAAAATACGTTCCAGGTTTTCAAGTTATTGGTGCAGCAATTCCCGGTCAACCGGAAGGAATTGCCGTCAGCGAAGAATTAAGAAAATATCTCTCCTATGTAACGGGTGGATATGCGAGTGTTGGTGCGGGATATCCAGGGGCATTTGGATTCATGTTTCCTGGGGATGATTATGTCTATTTTGCTCCCAACATGTCTTTCGATTTTTCCTTAATTGGATTTAGACAATTAACGGCACAACAAGCCGAGGCAGTTTGGGCGCAAGAATATGCCGAGATAATTAACAAAGCTGCCCAACCGATCGTTCTCTTTCCTTGGCACGACTACGGTCCTACTTTAGCCGAGCCTGGTTATACCAAGGAAATGTTTGCCAATTTTATCGCTAGGGCATACAACGACAACACAGAATTTGTTACCTTTGCCGATCTCCATCAGCGCATTAAAACCTTCGAGCAATCCCAGTTATTTATTAACAATGCTGGCAATACTATTACTGCTAGAGTTGCTTCCAATGATGTGGGGAAATTCTCGCTCAATATTAGTAATAACCAACCCATTCAAAGTGTAAACAATTGGTATGCCTACGACAGAGATACGGTATTTCTTCCCAAAAATGGCGGCGAGTTCACTATCAATTTAGGTGCGACACCCGATGATGTCACGCGGATTACTAACTTGCCAATGCGGGCTGAATTATTGTCTTTGACGGGAAATGGCACCGATTTAGAGTTTACCTTCGTTGGCGAAGGTGAAGTTGTCATAGATTTGAAAGCTGCTAATGGAAGAAATTATTCCATTGAAGGGGCAAGCAGTTGGACTCTCAATGGAGAAATCCTGAGAATGCAATTCAACACCGTTAAGCAACATACGGGGCGCGTCAGCTTGTCTCCAACGGTTGCAAGTCCCCTGGCCGTTGCCAATCCCATCGCCGATGTTGCAGTTGATGAAGATGCAGCCAATACCGTTATCGATCTCAGTAATGTCTTTAGCGACGGTAGCAGACCCTCGGCAACCATTGAGAAAACCATTTTTGCCAACAGCAATAGCGATTTAGTCGCTGCTACGATCGCCGATAATAATCTGGTTCTAGATTATCAACCCGATCGCTTTGGCACCGCAGAAATTACCATTCGCGGTACATCTAATGGTTCGATCGTCGATGACACCTTTATCGTTACTGTCAATCCCGTCGATGATGCGCCTATCGTCGCCAATCCGATTGCCGATGTCAGTGCCAACCAAGATGCGCCCAACACCAACATCGATCTCAGTAACGTCTTTACCGATATCGATAACGATCCTGCCGCGATCGCAAAAACCGTTCTGACCAATACGAATCCCAGTTTAGTAACTGCCGCGATCGCCAATAATACTCTCACCTTAGATTACCAACCCAATCGATTTGGCACTTCAAACATTACTATTCGCGGCACCTCTGGCGGCAAAACCGTTGACGACACCTTTACTGTCACCGTCAACCCAGTCGGCAAGGTCATCAATGGAACGACTAGCAACAATTCCCTTTCAGGCACCGTAGGTCGAGACATTATCTACGGTTTGGGCGGAAATGACACGCTCGCTGGCAACGGGGGAGATGATGTTCTCTTTGGCGGAACAGGCAATGACTCTCTCCAAGGTGGCGGCGGACGCGACGTGCTGATTGGGGTCGATCCCAGTCAATCGACCGCAGGTAGGGGCGAGATAGATATTCTCAGAGGCAACCAAGGAAGCGATCGCTTTGTTCTAGGAGAATGGGATCGAGTTTATTACAACGACGGCAACGACAGCGATCGCGGTTTAGCCGATTATGCCCGAATCGTTGATTTCTCGGCTACTCAGGGAGATACGATCCAACTTCGCGGGAATGCTTCTAACTATAGCCTGAGTGCTTCTCCCAACGGGTTGCCTAGCGGTACGGCTATCTTCTTAAAGACTTCGGGACAGGACGAACTGATTGGCATCGTACAAGGGGTTAGCAACCTAAATCTCAATAGCAGCGCTTTTAGTTTCGTTTAGTACTGGGGAGGATTTTCTCGATGGCATCGTCTTTTATGACAACGCAAGACCTTACAGAAACGAGACTGGAGGGCATTTCCTTACCTGCTTCGCCCTTATTTGGCACCGACGGCATTCGCGGCAGGGCAGGCGCACTTTTGACGGCACCGCTGGCATTGCAAATCGGCTTTTGGGCGGGGCAAGTCTTAAAAACCTACCATTCTCAACCGGGAGCGATCGTTGTCGGTCAAGATTCTCGCAATTCTAGCGATATGCTGGCAATGGCGCTCTCGGCTGGTCTAACTTCAGCCGGAATGGAAGTGTGGCATGTGGGGTTGTGTCCCACCCCTGCCGTTGCCTATCTCACCAGTACCTCCCCCGCGATCGCGGGAGTCGTTATCTCAGCAAGCCACAACCCCCCCGAAGACAACGGCATCAAATTTTTTGGAGTCGATGGGACTAAATTATCCGACGAGCTACAAAGCCAGATTGAAGCTGGACTGCGAGGGAAGCTCTCAGAATCCGTCTCTGAGTCTTGGGGACGGCAATATTACCGACCAGAGTTATTAGATAAATACTTTCAGTCTTTACAAGCTTCCTTCTCCTGTTGTGAAAGCTTGGCAGGAATACGGATCGTCCTCGATTTAGCCTGGGGTGCTGCGGTTCATCTCGCGCCAAAACTCTTTAAGGCAATGGGTGCCGAGGTCATCTGTCTCCACGATCGCCCCGATGGCAATCGCATCAATGTTAACTGCGGCGCGACGCATCTGGATTTCTTGCAAGCTGCCGTCGGGCGCACTCAAGCCGATCTCGGTCTGGCTTTCGATGGCGATGCCGATCGCCTGATGGCGGTAGACGAGCGAGGACGGGCGGTGAATGGTGATTACATCCTCTATTTATGGGGTCGGGAGCTAATGCAAGCAGGACGATTGCCTGGAAAAGCGACGATCGCGACGGTTATGTCCAATTTGGGCTTTGAGAGGGCTTGGCAACGGTTGGGCGGTCAACTGATCCGAACCGCAGTCGGCGATCGTTACGTCTGGGAAGAAATGCTCCGCCAGGGAGCCATGCTAGGCGGTGAGCAATCGGGACATATCCTCTGTCGGCATTACGGCGTTTCTGGCGACGGCTTGCTGAGTGCCCTACATTTGGCTACACTGGTGCGGCAGTCGGGAACTTCGCTCGGAGAACTGCGCGATCGCAGCTTCGCTCCCTATCCTCAATTGCTCAAAAACGTCCGCGTCAGCGATCGCGATCGTCGCTTGGATTGGAGAGCTTGCGAACCCCTGCAACAGACAATCCAACAAGCTGAAACGGCGATGGGAGAAGAAGGACGAATTTTGATTCGCGCTTCCGGCACCGAACCCGTCATCCGAGTCATGGTAGAAGCCACCGAACTAGAACTCGCCAGCTACTGGTCGGATCGGCTCGTCAGAGCTGTCGAGCAACATTTAGCAGCTTGAAAAATTTATCGCTTAGCTTCCCTAATCCAAAATCTAAAATCCGCTGTTCTCTCTCAGAAAGCTCCGAGAGCGGGCGGCGGTGGAGCCAAAATTCACAATTCAAAATCACTATAATATGATTCACATTCTTATAGTAGACGACCAGAAAATGTTTCGAGAGGCGCTCAAAACTCTGTTGGAGTCAGAGCCAGATTTAGAAATCGTCGGCATTGCCAAAGATGGCTACAGCGCGATCGAGCAAGTCGAGGCACTGCGCCCCGACGTGGTGCTCATGGATATGGAAATGCCTAAGCTAGATGGCGTGAGCGCCACCAAAACCATCTGCCAGCGCTTTCCCAGTTGTAAAGTTCTCGTCCTCAGCAACCACGACGACGACGAGTACGTCGCTAAAGCGCTCCATGCCGGGGCGATGGGCTATCTGCTCAAGACTATCCCCGCTCAGGAACTCCGAAAAGCCATTCGGTTTCTTCACAAGGGATATGCTCGCATAAGGCCGGGACTCTACGCCCAAGTAGTTCCGACTTTTAAAGGCATGACTTCTACCATAAAAACTGTCGAGTTAGCTGAAAAACTCTCCTTAGAGCTAGGAGCCACAAGCGCTCCCCCTAATAGCTCTGCTCTCCAGTTACTTGAGAGAGAGAATCGAGGGGCGATCGAACGTAGGGAAAACGAACCGCCCGAACGCCCGAACGCCAAAGAGATTAGCTGGTTGCAAGTGCTTGCCATGCTGATAGTAGGAGTCGGTTTGACGGGAGGAATTTATCTGGTGCGTCAATTCCTCAGACAACCTTTACCTTCCCTAAACCTCTCGCAACAAGCTGCCACCCTTGCCGATACAAAATTTCCCGGAAAAATAGAACCAGCCAGAACTTTCAAGATCGCGGCGACGACTCCTTCAGTGGTAGAGAACATCTACGTTAAGATCGGTCAACCCGTCAAAGCGGGTCAACCCTTATTGGCTGTGCAAAATTTGGAAGCGCAAAATGCGCTCTCACAAAGGCAACAGCAGCTACAAGCGGCGCTACAGCAGCAGCAGCTCGCCTTACAACAACAGCAAACCGCTAGAGGGCGCATCTTAGAACTCACCCAAGAAATCGATCGCATCTCTCGAACTGAAATCCCCCTAGCCAGTCAAATCGCTGAGGCAGAATTGCAGGTTTCTCTTGCCCAGAGCCAGGTCGATACCGTTCCTTTACCTCAACGGCAGGACTCGATAGAACGAACCCAAGCAATCTATCAACGCGCTCTCTCCAAAGTCCATCGCTTTACCGAACTCTATCAAGAAGGCGCGATCGCCAAAGATCAACTAGAGCAAGCTCAAGCAGATCTTCAGGTTGCCCGCGCCGATTTTCAGGTAGCACGGGAAGCTGCCCAAGCAACAGCCGCGCTCAAAGCTGCCAGACAAGAAAAATCTCGCTACCAGCTTCGCTCGGCTCTCAACGCGCAGCAGGAAAAACTCAAACAACTGCAACAACAACTCCAAACCGCTCGCTTGGAATATGCTCAAGCTACCGAGCGCTTAGAACTGCTGCGAAAACAAACGTCTCAGTTATCCGCTCGTCAAACTCCTCAGATAAAGACTATCGTGAAAGCCACTAGCGACGGCATTGCGATCGAACTGCCAGTCGCCGTTGGAGAGCAAATTTTTACGGGCAATCCCTTGATCGGATTGGCGCAATTATCTAACCTAACCGTCGAAGTTCCCGTCAGCGCTCGTCTGATTAACGCCCTCTATCCGGGGCAGTCAGCCGCGATCGCAGTTGGAGTCGGCGAAAACACCCAAAAGTTTACAGGCAAGATCGCCTCGATTAATCCCTTACCCGATGGCGAATTAAATCATACAGTAGAAATACAATTTGCCAATCCCAAGCAAGCTTTGCTAATCGGTCAAGTAGCAACCGTCGAGTTTTTACAGTAAGCAGTTACCAGCTACCAGTGAAAAATAAACTATTGACCGATCGCCGAATAACTGACTAACTGGTAACCGATCGCTAATCACTAATCACTGATAATGAAACCTTGCGTACTATTGACCACAGAGGGCACTTATCCCTTTCATAAAGGAGGGGTGAGTACATGGTGCCACGTTCTCACCCAGCGAATGCCCGAAGTCGATTTCAAACTCTTTGTCCTCGTCGCCAATCCCTACCTGCCGCTGCGCTACGAGCTATCCTCGAATGTCCGCCAGGTAGTCAAAGTGCCTTTGTGGGGAATCGAAGATCCCGTGGAATACTCTTGGCGCTTTCCCTTTTCCAAGGCGATCGAGAGCAAAACGAACGCGACTGAAAGGACGATTGAAAAGCGATTCATTCCCCTGTTCGATCGCTTTCTGCAAGCTATTCTCTTTGGCAAGTCGGATATAGAAGCGCTCGGACGCTTGCTTGTGGCGATTCACGAATACTTTCTGCGCTACGATTACCACAAGACCATGAAATCGCCTCTCGTGTGGTCTGCTTTTGGGCGATGGGCGCTTGCCGATTGGCAGCAGCAGTACGACCCCAAGCGCCTGACGATCGCCGAACTGACAGAAGTCATGCGCTTGTTGTACCATTTCCTGATTTCTATCCACCTCCCCGTCCCCGAAACGGATATAACTCACTCGTCGGCAGCCGCTTTTTGTGGCTTGCCCTGCGTTATTGCAAAATTGCAACGAGGTACGCCCTATTTACTGACAGAACACGGGATCAATATCCGGGAGCAATACCTCAACCTCAATCGCAGCATCGATTCCCCTTTTGTCTGTCTGTTTATGTATCGAGTGATGGCGGCGGTTGTGAAACTCAACTATCACTTTGCCGATCGCGTCGCTCCGGTTTGCGCGTACAATTCTCGTTGGGAAAAGTGGTGGGGCGTGCCGGACAAGAAAATTAAGGTCATCTACAACGGAGCCGATCCCGATAAATTTTACCCGACTCCAAGCGTCGAGAAAGAACGCCCGCTAGTGATGAATATGGGCTTGATCTTTCCACTCAAAGGTCAACTCGATTTGATCGAAGCCGCCGCGATCGTTCGCGATAAAATTCCTAACGTGGAGTTTCGCTTCTACGGAAAAGCCTCCGATGAAGAGTATTTTGCCGAATGTCAGCAACGGGTGCGCGACTACAAGATAGAGGAGAATATTAATTTTGCCGGGTTTACTAGCGAACCCTGGCGCGTTTACAGCGAAGCAGATGTGGTCGCCATGGCAAGTATTTCTGAGGGCTTTCCCTATGCTGTGATTGAGGCGATGCTCTCCGGTGCGACTATTGTTTCTACCGATGTTGGCGGAGTCAGCGAGGCGCTAGGCGATACGGGATTGCTGGTACAAGCTCATCGCCCGCAGGAACTCGCCCAAGCCATTCTCAAGCTGCTAGAACTTCCCAAAGAGAAGCGAGAGCAATATGGTCGGCGGGCACGCGATCGCGCTTTGGAGTTGTTTACTGAGAAGCGCTTTCTGGAAGAACATTTGAAAACCTATCGCCAGTTAATCGATCGCTTGAAGACAGACGAGGACACCAATGAATTTGCCAGAGAAAAAGTTACAGGAGTTGCTTGAGGCAGTCGAGAGCGTCAACCCGCAAATGGTAAATTATTGGCAGACAACTGCCATTATTGAATCTTTAGGCTACACCGATCGCGTTATTCAAAAAGAATTTAATTTTCCTAATGCGCTCTCTTTGGGCAAATATATCTACGAGCGCCATAGCCCTTCTCCCTCTCGCCAGCCTTTACCTGCGCGCCAGAGGTTTTGGAAGCGGGCGAGCGCAGAAATCGGGATTTTTATCGAGCAATTCTCTCGCAGCTTTGTCTATGCCATCCCGCTAATTTTAACGTTGCTTTTGGAGTATATCGGACTGGAAGGTAAAGGGCGATCGCTGCCGCTTGGGCTAGCGTCGCTGATTACGCTGGCAACCTTGGCGAGTCTATGTACTAGCGGCGGTTTCGTGCAGATGATTAGCCGCCGAGGAGCATTCTACATTGGTTTGGGAGAGCCGTTGCAAGCGCGTCGAGTTTGCCTGCCCATTTTCTACTTAGGTGCTGCCGCAAGCATTCTTCTTTGTTTGGTCGGACTTTGGTTTGGTTTTTATCGCAGTCTCGTCGCCGATGAATATTTGATTTTGGCTGCTATTTACTATTTATTGCTCAGTTTGCTTTGGATGCTGATCGCGATGCTTTCGGTTCTATTTTCTAAGGCCGAGGCTTTCGTTCTGCTCGGATTCAGCCTGCTATTTCTTCTATTGCGAGTGCGTTTGGGAATGGACGCGATCGCGGCTCAAATTGCAACGACTTCGATTGCTTTGGCAGCAGCGAGCGTTTTAGTCGCGATCGCTTTTAATAAGGGAAAACATGCCTGTGATGGCAGTGCCGAAGTCAAATTACCCCATTTGAGCGCTCTTATCTATTTACTGGCTCCTTATTTTTTCTACGGAATCGGTTATTTTAGTTTTATTTTTGCCGATCGCTTAATAGCGGGTTGGGCGATCGATCCGGCTTCCGGGTTAATTTTTGCGATTAATTCCGACTATCAAAGAGACATGGATTTAGCGCTGCTGAATTTCCTGATGCTCGTTCCTTGGGTGGAATATTTGAGCTATAAGTTCATTCGTTATTGGTACGATCGCGCCAAACAATTAACTCTAATAACAAGCCGCGCTTTTGTCAAAAAATTACGGTATCTCTATGGATTAGCGATCCTCTTAACAGTGCTGTTTTTTATCTTCTCATTTACGATTGTTATTGGTGGATTCAACCCCCTCAATTTAGGAGCAAAAGAAACATCACAAACGCTTTTGGGCTGTTTTGGATATTTGTTTTTTGCGATCGGATTGTTCAACGGAATTTTATTGTTTAGTTTGAATCGGGCTAAGGAAGCATTGCAAGCTTTATTACCCGCTCTTGCACTCAATTTTACCGTTGGTTATCTTTGCGCTAATCTTGTCGATGTCTACAGTGCTGCGATTGGTTTGCTAGTCGGTGCATTTGCTTTTATGATTTTTTCAAGTCTTAAAGTTTTGCAAGCCATTAAATTTCCTGATTATGCCTATTATTTAAGCGGATATTAACTTAAAAAGTCAAAACTAATCGAGAACGGTTACCTCCAACTCATCAAAATTCCTCTGTTTCCTGTTTGGCGAGCTTCCTGCGTTCGAGATAATCTCTATGAAAAATCCATTGCCCATTTTTGATAAATCCCCAATCTCTCACCTTAAAACCTCTGAAAAATAATGTCCAAGCTCCATCCGAACCTTCTGGAATTTCTAACCGATGCAGAGATTGAGGCGAACTGATGCGAAAATGCCCAACACCTCGCCAAAATTTGCCTTCAGGCTTGATTTCCCAGTAGCCACCTTTTAAAATCAGCGTTGCATACCACCAGGGATGATCGTGGAGTTCGTCGGGATCGCTCAAACAAATTTTGTGCAGCATGATATTGAAGGGAAGATCTCGCGCTTTTTCCTCGTCGGTCAACTTATCTTTAAACAATAAATAGTAACGGTACATATAAGGTTGCACGTTATCTCTGTCGTAAATAATGCGCATGCGACCCAATTTTTCTAGAAGTTTTAGTAACATCGTTAAGATTTTCAATAGAAATTACTTTTAGATTAGCAAGGAATTTTCGAGTAGATGCATCCTAATCAAACTTCTCTCAACGAACTCTCGCGTTGTCTTTTCTTTGCCAAATACTGCTGATGAGATTCATCAGCTAGATAGTATTCCGTTGAGGGTTGGATTTGGGTGACAATTGCTTTGTTAAAGCGACTCGATCGCTGGAGGTTTTGTTTAGAGAGCCTTGCTGCCATTTCTTGTTCGTTATTATAATAAAATATGACAGATCTATACTGCTCGCCTCGGTCGGAACCTTGACGATTAAGCTGAGTCGGATCGTGAATCGACCAAAATACTTCTAAAAGTTCTTCGTAGCTAGTGCGATCGGGGTCATAATCGAGCTGTACGACTTCGGCATGACCGGTTATTCTTGATAAAACATCCAAATAGCTGGGATTGGGAAAGTGTCCTCCCATATAGCCTACTGAGGTAGAAATTACTCCTTCAACGTTCCGAAAAGCTTCCTCAACACCCCAAAAACACCCGGCTCCAAAAGTAGCTTTCATGAGTTTTTACCTGCTCTTGTGTGATTATCGATCGCTATTTACTCGTGCATTATTTAACCGATTTTTTCGATATGTTTAGGATTATCCACAGGGTTATTTTGCCGTGACTTGATTTCACCAAGAAATAAATTTCTTGTCTCCAAATATTCAGTCCGTTTGAAGTAAGATTTTGCACCTGTCGGGCTAGCCGCCAGGAAATCAATTTCCTGGCTTACATGTAAAGTCCATTAAAATGGACTGAATATTTATTCACTCGTCTTAAGACGACTTTATATATGAGGCAGCGATTTCAGTCGAGGGGGCTATTGAGAATAGTGCAAGATATCAGTTTGAACGGACTTGAGTATTTTAGACAGAGAATTTATTCTCTGGCTACTAGAATCAAATAGCCCTAGATTATTCAAAATTGTCAAAAATTTTCTTTTATCCTTCAGGACTTACGCAAATAAATTATATATTATATGTTGATGCAGTTGATTGAGCAACTAGGGAAAATTTATTATTGTCCTCTCAAAAAAATCGTTTAGTTGATGTAAAAAAAGAGTGCCACCTGCGTTGGAAAGTTGAGGAATTTCACCGGGAACTCAAATTTCCTTCAATTCGCCTGAAGCTCATTTGAGCTATACGCTATATATAGCGTATTTACGTAAGTCCTGTCCTTAAAAATTAGAAATCAAACAAAGATTCTAATTCGGTACGCATTGCTTCAAAATTCACAACTTGGGCAACGATAACATTTTCCTGTCCCAATGTTTCTAATTCGCTCTTCCAGTATCTTACCTTAGCTTCGTGCTTAACCCAAAACTCAACGATTGTCCGAACTACTTCATCCCAATCCCAATTGGGTTTGTAGGGGATGGTTTGAGTCGATTTAATGAAAGCATCGAGGGTACATTGATAGCTTCCCAAATAAGCTTTCCCTCGACGGGGATTTTGTTCGACTCGTTGTTGATGTTCAAAGAATTTTAAAACTGGTACTACTCCAACCAAATCGAAGGAATAGGACATAACGGACTCTGAAAACAATTTATATCAAAACGCTTTTCTTGATTCGATCTTAACCAGTTGAATCTGAAAAAACTGTTCTTTATCAACTCTTTTTTACAAATGATAGGCTGGTCGGGTCGCGATCGCGCTCCAAAAAAATCGACCACCAAGACAAAAAGACAAATAAATGCCCTTGTATCTTGGTGGCTCAAGTTGTTGAGTTGACCAAAACAATTGCCAATTGACAATTCGCAATTCGCAATTAATAAATTAGGGAGTACAGGCTCCCACTGAAAGTTTGATTTCACTGGCTCCCAATCAGTGGTGAGTCTAAACTGCCCACTGATTGTATTGCGAATTGATGTGACCGAATACAGTTCTAAGGCGCTAAGGCATTACCCCGCAGAAGGCTGCCAATGGTCTTAGCCGTAATCTTCATCTGAACGAGGGGATTAGCGGGTACTACCGTCTTGTAAAGATAGCTATCAAAGGTCATTTTTTGTACGTCCTTATCAGCACACATCTCTACAAACGCTTCGCGGGTGGCATCGGTGCGATAGAAGACCCGTTGCAGGATATCCAGCACGAGATAAGTCATGCCGTACTTCTTATCCCAACGCTTGAGATAAAGCTTGAGGTCGTCTTCAGTGGGAAGGCGCTGTCCGCCGTTGCTAGCTTCTACAATGGTTTCGGCGCACATGCGAGCCGATTTTGCCGCAAAGTAGATCCCTTCGCCAGAAGACTTGGTAACGGTTCCTGCTGCGTCTCCTACGAGGGCAACTCGACCGACGACGCGACGGGGACGGGGATGTTCGGGAATGGGATGTGCCTCTACTTTGATAATTTGTCCGCCTTCTAGTTTACGAGCAGCGCGGGTACGAATCCCCATTTGCAGGTCTTTGATGATTGCCTTGTTGACCTTCATCGTGCCCGTTCCTACGGCAACGTGGTCGTATTTTGGGAAGACCCAAGCATAGAAGTCGGGGGAAACATCCTTACCGACGTACATTTCTGCCAGTTCTTCGTAGTAGTTCATTTTATCTTCTGGCAGGCGAATGCGCTCTTGGAACGCGATCGCGTAGTTATAATCCCCGGCATCGATGGCTTTGGCAATGCGGGAGTTAGCGCCATCTGCCCCAATCACGACATCAGCTTTGAGAGTCTTGATGACTCCTTGAGCATCGCCATTGGAATAGTCGGCATAGTGGAGAGTATAAGGGTCTGTATTATTGCTGGGAATATCTAATTGATAAACGGTGCCATTAATCAGGTTTGCCCCTAATTTGGCAGCGCGCGAGCGCATAAAACCGTCGAGAACTTCCCGACGGCACATGCCAATATATTCATCTTTGTTTTCTAAATTGATATCCACCTCGATATTCGACGGCGAAATCATCTTCATTTTTCTGACGCGCCGATCGATAATTTCTGGCGGTAGATCGAATTCGCTTACCATGCACAGCGGAATCGCACCGCCGCAAGGTTTGGCATTGTCTAGCTTGCGCTCGAATAAATAGGTTTCAATTCCGGCTTTTGCTAGTACTTCGGCAGCCGAAGAGCCAGCCGGACCCGAACCAACAACAGCAACCCTTAACAACAAGGCTTTTCTCCTAATCCGTAAGCAAGTTACGGATTGCATCGTACCACGGACTTCCGCTCTCTACGACCGATTTTGGTCGATTTCGAGCAAAGTTGAAATAGAGCTTAACATCTTTGGTAACAAAGCTTCACAATTGGGAGAGCGATCGCGTGCTTTCCAGATTTGTCACTTGTCCTTTGTACTAATGACCAGTGACTAATGACCAATGGCCAATCCTACCAGCCGATAGGGGTTTCTTGCGGCGTTGGCGTTGACGTTTGCGGCTGTTTGGGAGTCAATTGCATCAATCCAAATCCAACTACAGCAACGGCTGCCAGTCCACCGACAATTGCTGCTGCCCTGAGAGCGGGATTGACTTGTAGTTGCGCGGTTGTATCCGCTTCCGTGGGATCTTCTGAATGGACGAAACGGTGATAGAGGAAGTCGAGGGCGTAGTTGCGCAGTTCGTAGTAGGCAGGCTCTTCGAGGATGCGGGCGCGAACGCGAGGACGGGGGAAGGGAATCTCGAGAATTTCGCCAATCTTAGCAGCAGGACCGTTGGTCATCATGACTAAGCGATCGGCTAAGTATAACGCTTCATCGATGTCGTGGGTAATCATTAACACCGTCAGGCGATGTTCCCGCCAAATTTTAAGCAGTTCGTCTTGCAATTCTTCTTTAGTAATCGCGTCTAATGCCCCAAAGGGTTCGTCTAAAATCAAGATTTGCGGACGAATTGCGAGGGCACGGGCGATCGCGACTCGCTGTTTCATCCCCCCCGACAATTGGGCTGGCTTTTTATTGGCGGCTTCCGTCAATCCCACCATTGCCAAATGTTCCTCGACAATTGCCACTTTCTCGGCTTTGGTTTTGTCGGGATAAGCCCCCTTGACTGCCAGATAAACGTTTTCCAAGGCAGTTTTCCAAGGCAGTAAGGAGTAGTTTTGGAACACCATCATGCGATCGCGGCCGGGTTTGGTAATCAGTTTATCCTGTAGCTTTACCTCTCCCGTCGTCGGTTGATTGAATCCAGCCACCATGTTCAGCAGAGTTGATTTTCCGCAACCAGAGTGACCGATAAGGCAGACAAATTCGCCTTCAGAAACGGTCAGATCGACCCCTTCCAAGACTGGATAAGGACCGTTAGGCGTGGGATAAACCTTGGAAACTCCATTAATCGAGAGCAAAGTTTTATTTTCTCGAACTGACTTTGGTTCGGTATTGGTGATAGCTTGCATTTTTAGGTATCAATCGTTACTGCTGTACTGCTATAGTTTCGTCGATGAGAATTTCCGAGATGCGGAACTCCCGTCGAATGTCAAAACGTTCGATATAACTGACCGGATCGTCTGGATCGAACACCATGCCATCAAATAACGCAAAGCTATGACGATCGGGTTCGATATCGGGCAAGCCCAACTGACGACAGGCTTCGCCAAAGAGATCGGGACGGCGTACCCTCTCTAAAATTTCGATCCAGTTTCTAGGAAAAGGCGCGTATCCCCAACGGGCAAGTTGGGTGAGAATCCACAAGCCTTCTACCCGTCCGGGACAGTTGGTTTGGTTTACATGAAACTGATTGAAACGCAAGATCCGTTCTGGGGGTGCCCCCGTGCCGCGATTGTAGGGATCGAGGAAGCCGGGACGAGTGTACTCTGGTAAGGAGCCGACGTATTGCGGCTGACAGAGTAAGTCGAGGATTTCTTCCCGATGGCGGCGATCGTCGCAGTATTCGCAAGCTTTCAGTAAAGCTTTGACGAGGGCGATATGGGTTTTGGGATATTTAGCTACCCAGTCTTCCCGTACTCCTAACACTTTCTCTGGGTGACTCGCCCAAATGTCTAAGTCGGTGGCGATGACGTAGCCGAGTCCTTCATAAACGGCGCGGGAGTTCCAAGGTTCCCCGACGCAGTAGCCGTCGATATTTCCGGCTTTGAGGTTGGCGACCATTTGCGGCGGCGGAATGACGGTTAGGCTGACATCGCGATCGGGATCGATCCCGCCAGAAGCGAGCCAGTAACGCAAAAGCAAATTGTGCATCGATGATGGGTGAACCATTCCGAAGGTATGCACTCGATCGGAATTGTTGGCTAGGGCAGCTTTCAAATCCCGTAAAGTCTCGACTCCCCACTGCTGGAACTGTTTGCTCAGAGTGATGGCATTGCCGTTGCGGCTGAGTACCAACGCGGTAATGATGGGAACAGACGGTTTCCCCCCCGCACCGATGGTCATGCTCAAAGGCATTCCAGCGACCATCTGCGCTGCATCTAAACGTCCCGTTGCCACGCCTTGGGCGATCGCTTTCCAACTCGGTTCGCGACTGAGATTAACTTCTTCTAATCCTTCTTCTTTAAAGAAACCTTTTTCTTGGGCAACGATGAGCGGTACGCAATCGGTTAAGGGAATAAAGCCGATTTCCAGGTTAATTTTTTCTAAGCCATGACGAGCGATCGCGACTTGCTTGTGGGGAACTTGTCCGACTTTTTTGGCGCGTTTCTGCTGGTTGAGGAAGTAGACGATCTCGTTGCGCATCGCATAGTAACTGGGATGGTTGACCACTTCCAGACGATGGCGAGGACGGGGTATCGGTACGTCGAGGATCTGTCCGATATGTGCCTCTGGACCAGTGGTGAGCATCACCACGCGATCCGAAAGCAGTAGCGCTTCGTCTACATCATGCGTCACCATAATCGTTGTGACGTGGTTCTCTTCGACAATTTGCGTCAATCGCTCTTGCAAATTGCCTCTGGTCAGCGCGTCTAACGCCCCAAATGGTTCGTCTAGCAGCAACACTTTGGGACGAATTGCGAGGGCGCGGGCGATCGCAACTCGTTGTTTCATTCCCCCAGATAGTTCTGCCGGACGTTTGTTGGCTGCGTGTCTCAGACCGACCAAATCGATGTTATGCTCGATGATGCCTCGCCGTTCCCCTTTGGACAAATTGCCCAGAACTCGATTGACTGCCAGGGCGATATTTTGGCGTACTGTCAGCCAGGGTAAGAGGGAGTAGTTTTGAAAGACAACCATGCGATCGGGTCCCGGTTCTCTTACTTCCCGACCTTCGAGAACCACTCCTCCCGCTGTCGATCTATCTAATCCGGCAATGATATTGAGTAAGGTAGATTTTCCGCAACCGGAGTGTCCGATTAGAGAAATAAATTCTCCCTTTTTGATTTTTAGATCGATATTTTTCAGGGCGATATAACTGTCGCCATTTGGCAGGGAAAAGATTTTATCAACGCGATCGATTTCGATAAAAGAAGACATTATTCAATAGAAAGAATTTGAATGTAGTGCGGGCATCATACCCGCGCGAGCAAGATGCTCGCACTAACAAAGAAATTTACTTCTGTTCTTCGGGAACGACGAGACTAGCAATAAAGCCAACCAATCGATCTAGTAAGAAACCAACGATCCCGACGTAGACGAGGGCGAGAATTAAGGGGCTGAGACGGCCGCTATTGTAGGAATCCCAAATAAAGAAGCCGATGCCAACGCCGCCTACCAACATTTCAGCAGCGACGATTGCCAGCCAAGATAGACCAATCCCAATGCGCAACCCCGTAAAAATATACGGAACGGTTGAGGGAAAAAGAATATTGAAAAAATACTCAACTTTAGAGAGTTGCAAAACTCGCGAGACGTTTTGGTAATCGCGAGGAATTTGTTGAACTCCTACCGTAGTATTGATAATGATGGGCCAAATTGCTGTAATGAAAATCACGAAAATAGCGGAAGGGTTTGCCTGACTAAATGCCGTTAAAGAAATCGGCAACCAAGCTAAAGGGGGAACGGTTCGCAACACTTGAAAAATTGGGTCTAGAGCATCGAACATCAGGCGATTGGAACCAATCAAAATGCCCAAACCAATCCCAACAATAGCGGATAGAGAGAAGCCAATCCCAACCCTTTGCAAGCTGGCTAAAATTTGCCAAAATAACCCTTTATCCGTTCCGCCGTTGTCAAAGAAAGGATTGATGATGAGCGGATTCCAAGTTTCTTGGAGAATCGTTAAAGGTGCGGGAATCCCAGACTTGGATCCCCCGGCTAAAATTTGCCAAACGATTAAGAAAATTGCGATCGCTACAATGGGCGCAATAACTTTTCTGGGCGATTTTTGCAGGACAGGTAACAGAGAAGCCAATATATTATTTTGGGAACGAGTTCGTAGATTAGCAGTCATTTCGATCGGTTATTGGTTTTTGGTTAGTAGTTAGTTGGTATGGGGGAGTTAGTAGCGAGCCTTAGCAATTAGTAAAATACAAATACTATTAACGACTAGCTACTAACAACTGACTTTCTATACTTTCTTAATTGCCAGACTCTTGAGATATTCTTCTGGCTTTTCTGGATCGAACTGCACGCCATCGAAGAAGGTTTCTACACCGCGAGAAGTACTCTTAGGAATCTCTGCATCGGCAACTTTTAGTGCTTTAGCCGATTCTTTCCAAAGATCCTCGCGGTTGACTTTATCGACTAACTTTTTCGTATCCGTATCTGGCTTAATATATCCCCAGCGAATGTTTTCGGTTAAAAACCACAAATCGTGACTCTTGAAAGGATAAGAGGCATTATCTGACCAGAATTTCATTAATTGGGGGAAATCTTTTTTGACGACGCCCGTGCCGTAATCGATCTCGCCTTTCAGGCGTCCCAAAATATCTTTGACTGGAACTTTTAACCACTTATCCTGGGAGATAATTTGGCACATTTCTTCTTTGTTTTCTGGCTTGTCGCACCACTGCTGGGCTTCCATTACCGCCATCAGAAGTGCTTTAGCTGCTTTGGGATTTTTATCGACCCAATCTTTGCGCATAGTGAAGGCTTTTTCTGGGTGATCTTTCCAAAGTTCTCCCGTCACAATAGCTGTATACCCTAATTGCTGGTTAACTAGCTGAGCATTCCAAGGTTCGCCGACGCAGAAAGCTTCCATATTACCAGTTCGCATATTGGCTACCATTTGCGGTGGCGGTACGGGGATGACAGAAACATCTTTATTTGGATCAATTCCTCCAGCAGCTAGCCAGTAGCGAATCCACAAATCGTGAGTTCCGCCTGGGAAAGTCATCGCTACTTTAATTTCTTGTTTGCCGCCTGCTTTTGCTTTTTCAAAGGCTCCTTTGAGGGCTTTGCTATCCAAACCGACTTTTAGATCTTTGTAGGTATTCGCAACAGAAATTCCCTGACCGTTAGTATTGAGGCGAGCGAGGATATACATCGGCAGGGGTTGCTTGGTTTTGGTGATTAGACCCATTGTCATCAAGTAAGGCATGGGAGTTAAAATATGCGCCCCGTCGATGCCGCCACCGTCAGAACCCAGTTCCAAATTGTCTCGCGTGACGGGCCAAGATGCTTGCTTGACAACCTCTACTCCCGTCATGCCGTATTTGTCGAAAAGACCCTTTTCCTTAGCAATAATTAGGGGAGCCGAATCGGTCAGCGCGATAAAACCGAGTTTGGCGGTCGTGACTTCGGGTCCGTCACCTGAGGCAGCAGCAGGACTTGTCGTTGCAGTGGAAGAAGATGTCGGCGTAGTTGTCTGAGTATTGCTGCTGGTGCAGCCATGAAGAATCACTGTGCCTGCGGCGGTAGCACCTGCGGTTAAAATAAATTTGCGTCTAGATAGTTTGCTCATGTTTTCCCGATAATTTCTAGCTGTTAAAAAATAGGCAAGATTTAGAGATTTTCCTACAGATAACAAAAGTTTGTCGAAATTCGATCCCATGGGTAAATTAGAATCTCTGTGAGAAATAAATGTCTATTAAATACTTTTTTAGACAATTTTTCTCGGCAGTCAATTTGGGGAGTAATTCCATTGAGGCTTGGATTTTTAAATCATTGAGAGTTACTGGGTCGGTCGCACCAGTTTAGTTGGTTTCTCATGTTAAGGTGTCGTCAGCTAATTCCTTCCTAAATCCCAAGAATAAGCTTGTTTTTATCATGCATTTAGTTTGGCTTTATGCACAAAAGTAGTAGCGATCGATTCTTTCAATTTACAATCTTTAATGAAGGATATTGTATTTTTTGTTACAGATAATAATTTTTCATGCATTTTTAGCATCACAAAGATTTTTTATTGCATAAACTCAGTAAAGTCTGAGGAGCGTTTTTACTCTAGGCGCTTTTTATGGTACAATTGTATCAATCAAAAGCGTTCGAGAAAAAGTTTTTTAGTAGGGGTTCAGCCCTTAACAAACTTTCCTTAGAACTGCTCTAAAGCCGTCTGTAACCCTTTTGTGTTAGAATTTTTGAGGATTTTGCTGTCAAGAGAGTCGTTCGGCGGCTCTTAGCTTGATTTGAGGAATTTTATGACGAGCACGAGTAACTACGGTGCAGAACAGATTCAAGTTCTTGAAGGTCTAGACCCCGTACGCAAGCGTCCGGGGATGTATATTGGTACGACTGGACCGAGAGGACTCCATCACCTCGTTTACGAAGTGGTAGATAACTCTATTGACGAAGCGTTGGCAGGTTACTGTACCCACATCGAAGTCGATATTAACTCCGATGGTTCCGTCACCGTAACCGACAATGGACGCGGTATTCCCACAGATACCCATCCCACCACTGGCAAGTCAGCCCTCGAAACTGTCATGACAGTCTTGCACGCTGGCGGGAAATTTGGCGGCGGCGGTTACAAAGTTTCAGGCGGACTGCACGGTGTTGGCATTTCCGTCGTCAATGCCTTATCGGAATGGGTAAAAGTTACTGTCTGGCGAGACAACAAAGTTCACACCCAGCGCTACGAAAGGGGCATTCCCGTTACCGAGTTGGAAATCAAGCCAGAGAAGGAAGAGCGCACGGGAACATCTATCACCTTCTTACCAGACTTGCAAATCTTTACGGGCGGTATTGAGTTTGACTATAGCACTCTCGCCGGAAGATTGAAAGAACTTGCCTATCTCAATGCAGGAGTCAAAATTACCTTTTCCGACAAGCGAGGGAGCGAACCCCACGTCGAGACCTATTGCTATGAAGGCGGAATCAAAGAATACGTCGCTTACATGTGTCGGGAAAAACAACCCTTACACCAAGACATTATCTATGTGTCGGGAGAAAAAAATGGCATTCAACTCGAAGTTGCCATGCAGTGGTGCGTTGATGCTTACAGCGACAACTTGTTAGGATTTGCCAACAATATCCGCACCATTGATGGGGGAACCCATTTAGAAGGATTAAAAACCGTTCTGACGCGCACGCTCAATAACGTGGCTCGCAAACGAAATAAAATTAAAGACAACGAGCCTAACCTTGCTGGAGAAAACGTCAGAGAAGGACTGACGGGGGTCATTTCCGTCAAAGTTCCCGAACCCGAATTTGAAGGACAAACTAAAACTAAACTTGGCAATACAGAAGTTCGAGGAATCGTTGATTCCATCGCCGGGGAAGCCTTGAACGAGTACTTAGAATTTCATCCTCAAGTTGCCGATGCGATTATAGAAAAAGCCGTTCAAGCTTTCAAAGCGGCTGAAGCTGCCCGTCGCGCCCGCGAATTAGTTCGCCGCAAATCGGTCTTAGAATCTTCTCCCTTGCCAGGAAAATTAGCCGATTGCAGTTCTAGAGATCCCAGCGAGTCAGAAATCTTCCTCGTGGAGGGGGATTCAGCTGGTGGCAGCGCCAAACAGGGAAGAGACAGGCGCTTTCAAGCGATTCTGCCGCTACGGGGAAAAATCCTCAACATCGAGAAAACCGATGATGCCAAGATCTACAAAAATAACGAAATTCAGTCGTTAATTACGGCACTGGGATTGGGAATCAAAGGAGAAGAATTTGATGCGTCGCAGTTGCGCTATCATCGCATCGTGATTATGACCGATGCTGACTCGGATGGCGGTCACATCCGCACTTTGTTGCTCACATTCTTCTATCGATATCAACGGGAATTGGTCGATCGCGGTTTCATTTATATCGCTTGTCCTCCCCTCTATAAAATAGAGCGAGGTCGCAATCATTACTATTGCTATAGCGATCGCGAAAAAGCTCAAATTATCAATCAGTTCCCTGCCAATGCAAATTACACTATCCAACGGTTCAAAGGATTGGGGGAAATGATGCCCGATCAGCTTTGGGAAACGACGATGAACCCAGAAACCCGCACCCTCAAGCGAGTCGAGATTGAGGATGCCGCCGAAGCCGATCGCATCTGTACAGTGTTAATGGGCGATCGCGTTGCTCCCAGACGAGAATTCATCGAAACCCACGGTTCTCGACTCGAATTTACCGATTTGGATATCTAATCCCAATTTCAAAAATCCCTGCAACGCCTGAATTCCTAGGGGCATGGCATGCCATGCCCCTACTAGGGCGCTAACCGTTCTCTCAACCAGCTCCCATCTTCGAGCAAGCGATAGCGCAGGCGATCGTGCAGGCGACTGGGGCGACCTTGCCAAAATTCGATCGAATTGGGAATAACTCGAAATCCCCCCCAGTGAGGCGGGCGGGGAATTTCTTGTCCGGCATATTCTTCCTTGAGTTGGGCAAATCGCTTCTCTAAAACCTCGCGACTGGCAATAACTTGGCTTTGATTGGATACCCAAGCCCCTAGCTGGGAGGTTTCGGGACGACTGGCAAAATATTCGTCCGATTCTTGGGCGGAGACTTTTTCAACTCTACCTTCGATGCGGACTTGGCGTTCTAGTTGCGCCCACCAAAACACCAACGCCGCCCAAGGAGTTTGGATTAACTGCCGTCCTTTGGCACTGTTGTAATTGGTATAAAACGTAAAACCCTGTTCGTCGAAATCTTTGAGCAAGACCATACGGGCTGAAGGTTTGCCATCTGGCGCGATCGTTGCTAAAGTCATGGCATTGGGTTCGGGCAGCTGAGCTGCGACTGCCTCCGCCAACCAGACTTGAAACTGTTGGAAGGGATCGCGATCGGCATCGGCTTCGCTTAAGCCTGCAAGAGTATAATTTTGACGTAAATCGGCTATCGAGATGTTCGCCATCTAGCTTTAGATCGTTAATCGTTCGCAGTTCATTAATTGATTATGATAACGCCTGCTCAAGAAGCGATCGCCACCTTAATCGAATTGGCACAAAACGGAGAAATCGACCCTTGGGATGTTCCCGCGATCGACATTATCGACCGTTTTTTGAGGGAGTTGGGACTCCCCGACGAGATCGATGCCGTTCGAGGACAGACAAATTTACCTAAATTCGGGCAAGCCTTCTTGTGGGCATCAATGCTAGTGTTACTCAAAGCCGATACCTTAGCAAGTCTTGAAGCCGATGAAGAAGACATTGCCCCGGAAGAATTAGAGTTATTAGAAGAAGAAAATCCCCAACGCTCCCTACCGAGGGATTTAGAACGCCGCATCCGCAGGCGAGCTTCAGCACCGCCTCTTCGCAGACGACGGGTGACGCTGCAAGAGCTGATCGCGCAAATCGAACAAATTGCTGCCGAATTAGAGAAAGTCTCTGCTCCTGCTGCTGTAGTAGAGCGTTCTCGCCCTCAATCTCGCCGAGAAGCCATTCGCACGATCGCTCAACTCGCTCATCAGGAAAATTTGACCGAGTTAGCTAGCCGCTTAGAACAGTTTCTCACCTTTGAGTTGCCGCAGCTAGCACCCGAAAAGACGCAAATCGAGCTAGAAGAACTGTTGAACTGGTGGGCGCAAAGTTCGCTCAACGATGCCAGAGCTATGGGAGAAACTCCTAAAGCTAAGGATAAAGTTGGCGTTTTCTGGGCGCTGTTGTTGCTGTGTTCTCAGTCTAAAGTGGAGCTATCTCAAGCTGAATTTTATCAAGACCTTACAATTCAAGTGGTTCGCTAGATTGTCCCCTCGTTGAAAACGATTTTCTCGATTTCTGCGAGGTAAGTGCTAAACTGGGCATTATTATTCATCATAGTCATTGTCATTCGCGCCATAGGTGAGGAACAAGTATTCATGAAAGCCATGATTCTGGCGGCTGGTAAAGGAACTCGCGTAAGACCGATTACCTATGAGATTCCCAAGCCACTAATTCCCATCTTTCAAAAGCCAGTGATGGAGTTTTTACTAGAACTTCTACGAGAGCATGGCTTTGACCAAATAATGGTAAACGTGAGTCACCTAGCCGATCGCATCGAAGATTATTTCCGTGACGGTCAGCGCTTTGGCGTTCAAATTGCCTATTCCTTTGAAGGGCGGATCGTTGACGATGGGAAGTTGGTGGGAGAGGCGTTAGGATCGGCAGGAGGCTTACGGCGCATTCAGGATTTTAATCCGTTTTTTGACGAGACTTTCGTGGTTCTCTGCGGCGATGCGCTTATCGATCTAGATTTAACTGCAGCCGTCAAATGGCATAAAGAAAAAGGCGCGATCGCTACAATCGTTACCAAATCCGTGCCTAAAGAAGTCGTCTCTAGCTATGGGGTAGTCGTCACAGACGAGAGCGATCGCATTATCGCTTTCCAAGAAAAACCCTCGGTTGAAGAAGCCTTAAGCACCCAAATCAATACGGGAATTTATATTTTTGAACCAGAAGTCATCGACTTTATTCCACCTGGCATAGAATACGACCTCGGCAGTCAGCTATTCCCCAAGCTAGTCGAGAAAGGCGCTCCTTTCTACGCTGTCAATATGGATTTTGAATGGGTAGATATCGGGAAAGTCCCCGACTACTGGCATGCGATTCGAGCTATTTTGCTCAGGGAAATTAAAAATGTCGAGATTCCTGGAATTGAGGTCAAACCGGGCATTTATACCGGGCTTAACGTAGCGGTTAATTGGGATAAAGTAGAGATTACGGGTCCCGTTTATATCGGGGGAATGACGAAAATCGACGATGGCGCCAAGATTATCGGACCTTCTATGATCGGTCCGAATTGTAGGATTTGTAGTGGCGCTACAGTGGATAACAGCATCATTTTTGATTATTCCCGTCTGGGGTCGGGAGTCCGATTGGAGAATAAATTAGTCTTTGGTCGCTATTGCGTCGATAAAACCGGAGCGTCAATCGATATGAAAGCCGCTGCCCTCGATTGGCTCATTAACGATACTCGCAAAACGCCAAACTTTGAAGAAACGCAAGAGCATCAGGCCATCTTTTCCCTGCTCAATAACGGCACTGGCTCTGGCGAGTAGAGCTAGTTTTTATCCTTTAATCAACTCGACTGCATCGCGTCCGTCCACTTGCTGAAGATAGACTTTCACTCGTTCCTCAGAAGCGGTGGGGAGTTTTTTCCCAATAAAGTCGGGATGAATGGGCAATTCTCGATGTCCGCGATCGACCAAGACTAGCAAACGAATAGCTTGGGGTCTGCCGTATTCGGTAACGGCATTCAGAGCAGCGCGGATAGTGCGCCCTTTATAAATAACATCATCTACTAGAATAACTATTTTGCCAGTGAGATCGAAAGAAATTTTAGTTTTCTCTGGAGTTCGTGTCTTAATGCGATCGAGATCGTCCCGATAAAAGGTAATATCGATCGCTCCTATGGGAACCTTGACTCGTTCGAGGATCTCGATTTGATTGGCTAGCATGGAAGCTAAGGGAACGCCTCTAGTATAAATTCCCAATAAAACAACTTGAGAAAGATCCCCCGATTTTTCGACTATCTGAGAAGCCAATCGGGTAATGGTGCGGCGTATCTCTTCAGCTGATAGAATTTCAATAACTTGTGTCATTTTAGCGATCGCTCAGTTGTCCTTTGTCATTAGTCATTGGATAGTGTTAGTCGCTACTGGGAACTACATCTGGTAAGGAACGCCTAAACCAGTAAACCCATACAAGTGCGATCGAACTAAGAAGAATTAGAGTTAGACTGACCATCTGAGCCATTTTTAAAGAACCAAACATTAAGCTGTCGATACGCAATCCTTCAATCCAAAAGCGACCGATACTGTAAGCAACGAAATAGACTAAGGCGATCGTACCCACTTTTAGGCGTTCTCGATGTTTCAATCCCCACAAAAAAATATACATCAGCAACAAAAAAACGAGTAAATTCCAGATTGATTCGTAGAGAAAAGTAGGATGGAAATACTCATAATCGAGATATTGCGGCGGGCGATTGCTAGGGGGAATATAAAGTTTCCAAGGTAAATGGGTTGGCTTACCAAAAGCTTCCGAATTGAAAAAATTGCCCCAACGTCCAATCGCTTGTCCCAAAGCAAGTGCGGGAACGACAATATCGAGCAATTGCCAAACGGAAATTTTATTAAGACGTGCAAAAATCATTGCTGCTAATGTTCCTCCGATAATTGCCCCATGAATGGCGATTCCCCCTTTCCAAATTGCTAAGATATCGCCGGGACGTTGGGCGTATTCTTGCCACTGGAAAATGACGTAATAGAGCCTCGCAGAGGGAATAGCAGCAATAATTAGCCAAATAGCTAAATCTCCAATTAAATCTGGATTAATATTACGACGCTTGGCTAAATATTGCGATAAAGTCACCCCAATCAAGACGGCAGAGGCAATTAAGAACCCATACCAGCGAATGCTTACGGATCCTATCTCAAACACGATCGGACCGGGCGATTGAAATCGAAAGGCTAACAGCATGGAAAATAAAGAATAAGGTTAGAATCAATTGGGATCGTGATTAGTTCAAAGTTTAAAGCTTAGAGTTCAACGTTCAAAATGTTTTGCTGGCTAATTTTAAACTGTTTTGGTTAATCCTTAATTTTTGCAATTTGACCGAGCCTTGTTAACTTAGCCAATGATAAATTTAATCTATCATTCCCAGTTTTCCTTTGCACAAATGCGATCGCGTGGTTGGCAGTCGGCTCGCTGAGTTACAATTCAACCAGGGTAAGCTTTTTATAAAAATGCTCGAACATCTACAAACTCAACTTTACCAACTCGAACAATTTGCCAATCGCCTGGTTTCCCTACAGTTAACTCATCTGAGCGGGGTTAGCCTTGCGATTATTTTCCTGGCAGGACTGCTGACTAGCTTGACACCTTGCATGTTATCGATGTTGCCTATTACGATTGGCTACATTGGCGGTTATGAGGCAAAAGGGAAATGGCAGGCTGCCGTTCAGTCTACTTGGTTTTCATTAGGATTGGCGACTACGCTGGCAGGATTGGGAATTATTGCCGCCTCTTTAGGACGGGTTTACGGACAAGTCGGCATCGGACTGCCCATTTTGGTGAGCGCGATCGCGATTATCATGGGGCTGAATTTACTAGCATTGCTGCCCTTGCGCTTTCCTTCCTTGGGAGCTACCGATTGGATTAAAGAAGAATTTCCGACTGGTTTGCGTTCCTATTTATTAGGTTTAACCTTTGGTTTGGTTGCTTCTCCTTGCAGCACCCCCGTTTTGGCAAGTCTACTCGCTTGGGTTGCCTCGACGCAAGACTTATTACTGGGAGCGGGATTGCTCCTTTCCTATACTGGCGGATATGTTACACCCTTGATTGTAGCGGGGACTTTTACGGCTTCTCTCAAAAAGTTACTAGAATTGCGTCGTTGGTCGGGTTGGATTAAGCCGGCAAGTGGAGTGCTGCTAATAGTATTTGGGGTCTTTTCTCTTCTATCTCGGCTTCCTGTAGGAAGTTTTTAAACCGATCTCATCCTAATTTTAATATCCCGATCTTTACCAAGAAATTTATCAAAAACTATCTGCATTGCTCCAAAAATCCAAAATCTAAAATCAAATGACAATTTCAGATTCATCGAATCCCTCAGAGTTGCTATCTCTACCTCAACAAGGATTTCGTTACCTTATAAAAGTTATTACAGATCTTCGTTTGGCAATAGTTTTACTCTTGGTTATTGCCATTTTTAGTGTTAGTGGAACCCTTATAGAACAAGGGCAATCGCTGCAATTTTATCAAGAAAATTATCCAACAGATCCAGCATTATTTGGATTTATTACCTGGAAATTTATTTTAACTTTAGGGCTGAATCATGTTTATAGTACTTGGTGGTTTTTATCCTTATTAATTTTGTTTGGAACGAGTCTAACTGCCTGCACTTTTACTCGTCAATTTCCTGCTCTCAAAGCAGCTCGACATTGGAAATTATATCAGCAGCCCCGTCAGTTTCAAAAACTTGCTCTCAGTGCAGAACTTGATACGGGGTCGCCTAAATCTCTACTTCCTTTGCTAAAAAAGCGTGGCTATAAAGTTTTTCAAGAAAGTAATGCTCTCTATGCCCGTAAAGGGATTATTGGACGGATTGGTCCTATTATCGTTCATGCAGGGATTTTGATGATTTTGGCAGGAGGAATTTGGGGTACTCTCACGGGTTTTTTGGCACAGGAAATGGTGGCGAGTGGCGAGACATTTCAGATCGGAAATATTTTAGAATCAGGTCCTCTAGCAGCGCCACAAATTCCTAAAGATTGGGCAGTTAAAGTCAATCATTTTTGGATCGATTACACGCCTAATGGAGAGATCGATCAGTTTTATTCCGATCTTTCTGTTATTAACGAGCAAGGAGAAGAATTAGACCGCAAGACAATTTATGTTAACCAACCCCTGCGTTATCGCGGCGTGACTTTTTATCAAACCGATTGGGGGATTGCTGGAGTAAGGGTGCAAATTAATAATAGCCCCATTTTCCAACTGCCGATGGCTCAGTTGAATACCAATGGAAGAGGTCGCCTTTGGGGAACGTGGATTCCCACAAAGACCGATTTGAGTGAAGGAGTTTCCTTGATTGCCAGGGATCTGCAAGGCACGATGGTAGTCTACGACAATCGAGGCAATCTAGTCGGTGCAGTGCGTTCTGGAATGGCGATACCAATCAATGGAGTAAATTTGAAGATCCTCGAACTCGTTGGCAGTACGGGATTGCAAATTAAGGCAGATCCAGGCGTACCAATCGTTTATGCTGGGTTTGCTTTGTTGATGGCGGGGGTAGTGATGAGTTACGTTTCTCATTCCCAAATTTGGGCATTGCAGGAGGGGGATCGCTTTTATATCGGTGGAAAAACCAATCGCGCCCAAGTCAGTTTTGAGCGCGAATTGATAGCAATTGTAGAAGAACTCAAATTGGAAAAATCCGCTCAAGTTATGGAAACAGTTTAAGTTCTACAATTATCAATGCGATCGCACAAATCTTTTAATCATTTTTATATGAAGAATGCCCGCTTCATAAAATGGCTCTCCTGCTGATTCAAATCCTAGCTGTTTATGTAGTTCTTTAATATATTCCTGAGCATGGATAACAATCTCTTCATAATTCTCGTTCTTTTCAACAATTTCTGTAGCTGCCTTCATTAATTTTTTCCCAATTCCCTTGCCTCTAGCTAAAGGTAAAAGGGCTAATCTTTCTATTTTGGCTGTTTTTTTATCTAAGAATCTAATTCTTATCGTTCCTACTGGCTGACCGTTTAAATAAGCTAAAAGATGTGTAGCTGTTTCATCTCGACCATCAAATTCTACTTCTGGCGCTACTCCTTGTTCTTCTTGAAAAACTAAGCGTCGAATAGAGTGAATTGTCGTTGCTTCTTCGGTATAGTTAACTTGTTTAATGTGTAAATTACTCATATCAAAACCATAAGCTGAATTCTTCAGTGTTAGTTTAATTCGAGCAGTTCGCTTACATAATAATCATTCAACGTAATCATTCAACGAACCGAGCGTCCTACATGGGGTAGTAAAATTAACAATTATTTTAAGGAAATGATAACGGCTGACGAGATATCCTAAAAGTGGAAAAAGCTATCTATTTGTATCCGAGCGGGCAAAGATTAAATGCCGACCTAAGAAAAAGCAAAAGTGTGGTGTAAAAACTGACGTTGAGGAGTAGAGAAAAAATACCGAGGTTACTTACACTACAGTCAAAAGGTGGCAGTTATGCTTACCAAAAATAGATTACAGGATTCTGCCAAAGTTGCGATCGCGCTACTTACTTTTGGAATCGCGATCGGTTCTTCTCCCGGATTCGCTAGTACTCCGATAACTCAACCCAAACCCCTAGTCGTTCCATTAGGAACGGCACAGGACTTGCAGGGAACCCAAGCAAAAACGCCAACCGAATGGCTGGAAGACGTTGGCGGAGAGTATGGCGACGAGGCACGCGCAAGTCAACCTACCTTTGAAAACCAAACCAGTAACTTTGCACAAAGATACAAAACGGTCAATCAATACTGGAAAAATATAGAACAAAACGTGCAAAGTCCGGAAGACCCTATCTCTAGCTTTCGCGTACCATTGCCATTTTAGGTCGAGCCAGTTAATTAGACTAGAAACTGAGATCTAATCGCGCGTGACTAATGACTGACGAACAAAAAAGTGCTGTTGAATTTCGAGATGTTAGCTATCGAGTTCAACAGCGATATCTTCTATCCGATCTCAATCTTAGTATCTATCGAGGTGAAGCCCTAGTCTTACTCGGACGTAGCGGTAGCGGCAAAACGACTACCTTAAAACTCATCAATCGCCTGCTATCGCCAACGCAAGGACAAGTTATCGTCAGCGATCGCCCGACTACTGCTTGGGATGCGATTCAACTTCGCCGCAGCATCGGCTATGTCATTCAGGAAATCGGTTTATTTCCTCACTTGAGCGTCGAAGAAAATATCGGTCTCGTTCCTTCCCTAGAAGGTTGGAAAAATAGTCGCCTAAAGTCGCGAGTTTATGAATTATTGCATTTAGTCGGTCTGGAACCGGAAAAATTTGCCAGCCGCTATCCCCATCAACTTTCAGGCGGACAGCGACAGCGAGTCGGAGTTGCTAGGGCACTCGCTGCCGATCCCCCAATTCTTTTAATGGACGAACCTTTTGGGGCACTCGATCCCATCACTCGCCTGGAGTTGCAGCAACAGTTTTCCTACTTACAAAAACAACTGGGTAAAACAGTCATTTTTGTCACCCACGACATTCAGGAAGCCTTTCTTCTCGCGTCTAGAATTGGCTTAATGGAGGAAGGCAAGTTAGTGAGTTTGGGAACGCCTAGTGAATTTCGGCAAGATCCCCACCCAGAAGCACAGCGTTTTTTGGCTTGTTTGCGAGTGTTAGAGTAGGTAGATGGGGAATTTATTTCCAGAAATTTGGCTTCGGACTGGCGAGCATCTAATTTTGGTCGCTATTGCCATGACGGCAGCGATCGCGATCGGCATTCCACTAGGCATTCTCATCACTCGCCAACCCAAACTTGCCAAACCGATTCTCGCTATCGCCAACGCCATTCAAACCATCCCTAGTCTGGCGATTTTTGGCTTTCTCATCACCGTTCCCTTTTTGGGGGGGATTGGCAAAACACCAGCAATCGTTGCCCTCTCTCTCTACACCTTACTTCCCCTCATTCGCAATACTTATACCGGAATCACCAGTATCGATCCTGCCATCCGCGAAGCGGCGAGAGCAATGGGAATGACCGATAGGCAGATGTTGGTGCGGGTTGAAATTCCCCTCGCATTAGGCACGATCCTAACTGGCGTGAGAGTAGCAACCGTCATTTGCGTCGGCATTGCTACCATTGCTGCGGCTATCGGCGGCGGGGGTTTGGGAGTCTTTATTTTTCAAGGCATTGCCACTGTCAACAATCAGCTTATTTTAGCTGGGGCAATTCCTTCAGCTACTATTGCCATTATTGCTGACGGAGCGATCGGCTGGCTGGAAAGTCAGCTAAAACAGCCAGGAAAACGCAAGCGGTTGGTAGTTGGACTATCTGTAGGCACAGCGATTTTACTGGGGTTGAGCCTATGGGCGATCGCTTCTCAACAACCCCTTGCTCTCACGACAGAAGGAACGATTGTGATTGGCTCGAAAAATTTCACCGAACAAGTTATTTTAGGAGAAATCCTCGCTCAAGAGATCGAAGTGAAAACAGATTTAAACGTCGATCGCCGCTTTAATTTAGGTGGAACTTTTATCTGTCACGAAGCCGTAAAAGCAGGCAAAATTGATGGATATGTAGAGTATACAGGAACGGCTTTTACTACTATTTTGAAAAAACAACCAATTAGCGACCCAAAAGAAGTTTTCCGACAGGTCAAACAAGCTTATCAAGAAAAATTTCAGTTAGAAGTTTTTCCCTCTTTAGGTTTTGAAAATGCCTTTGCGATCGTCATTCGCCAAGAAGATGCCGACCGATATAATCTTAAAACGATTTCCGAAGCCGCCAAATATACGCCTCAATGGAAAGCGGGATTCGGTTATGAATTTTTTGAGCGGCAAGATGGCTATCCAGGTTTATCCAAAACCTATGGATTAAAGTTCGCTCAAACTCCACAAGCAATGGAATTGGGATTAGTCTATAAGGCATTGTCAAAAAAGCAAGTCGATTTAGTTGCAGGTAATTCTACTGATGGGGTTATTCCTGTCTTAAATTTAGTCACTTTGGAAGATGATAAGCGATATTTTCCACCTTATGAAGCCGTGCCAATCTTCAATCAAAAAACGCTTGAAAAATATCCTCAACTGAGAACAGTAATTAATGGTTTAGTTGGAAAAATTTCTGCCTCAGAGATGCAACAATTGAACTATCAAGTGGATAACCAAGAGCGATCGTTTAAGGAAGTCGTACAAGTTTTTCTGAAGTCAAGAGAATTATAGAGGAAGAGAAACTCAGCGATCGGAGAGAAAATAAACTAAAAGTTTCTGCTTAATTTTTCATCTGTATTAGTAGTTTTTTATCAATAGTTCCCGACCTTCAGCTGCAAATTCTTGCTTATAGTTGTTCATACCATATTGAAGAGTCCATTCCGCGATCTTGGCAAAACTAAACAATTCTCTAATTTCAGGAGAATCATCGTAAGTAATTAACCATCTGTGCTGACATTTACGCATATTCGTAGCAAATCGTTGATAATCGAATGAAGTATGTAACGCCCCTTTCATACCATAAAGTTTTGACTTTTTAGCGCTAAAATAAGGAGGATCGAGAAAAATAAAGACTCCATCCCCATCCTGAAACAATAGCTTCTCATAATCACTAGCAGTAATGTGGGTGGATGACAAACACAAAGAAAGTTTACGCAATCTATCAATTGATGAATCGGTAAATCTTCGTTCAAAAGCTTGCTGAGAATAGCCACCCGAATCGACAGTACCTGAGAAGGTAATACGATTCAAAATGAAAAATCTTACCGCGCGATCGAAGTCGCTAAGTTTTAAGTCTTCGCGAGTGTAGTAGTTGAATAACTCTTTGCCATCTGTATACTTGTGCTTGATTTTAGTTACTGCATCTACAAGAGATTCAAGTTCATCTCTAGCATATGACCAAAAACAACACAAATCATAATTTAGATCGTTAATCCAGTACAGTTTTATCCGAGCGCTAAATAGTTGTTTTATGGCAAGGAAAACTGAACCACCCCCTACAAAAGGTTCTCTATATTCAGTAATATTTAGTGGGATATATGGAATGATTTTGTTAATGGCTCTCGATTTACCACCTGGATAACGAAGTGGACTTTTAATTGGAGACATAATAATTAATTATTTATTGGCTCTAATTTCAATTTCAATGGTGTTGTTTTGCTGTATTTCTAGAAGCAACTTTTTGACTATACTCTGTTCTTTGTTGCTGAGTACAGTCGAGTTTTTTAAGAAAACTTTCTATTTCTTTCAGAGAACACGGTAAAATAATACGATCTCGAATATTCTTTCCAGTGAGCTTTAACCTTGTGGCAAATAGAACTCGTAGCCCGTTTAGCTGTAGAGAATCTATGTTTGAATAAAGAATTAACTTGAAAAGTCCATCCTGAATATCACTCAACTCTGGTAATGTCTTCTTTGTAGAATTTTTAGATTTCTGAATTATATAATGTTCTTCTTTTCTGACTTCTCTCCGCATCTTCGTAGTACCCAAGAAAGATAGAAATATTTAGCAAATTCATCCATGAAATCGTGGAGTACTGAAGTTTGTCCAAGTCTCCATCTTTTCCCTCGTCTTTAATTACAGGTATTATTGTTGGTATCTTTGACGCATTGTATGTATTGTACATTCTTGCAAACGGATAACTCCTTGTTCGTTTAGGTGAAACCCATTTCGAGTAAGCTATTTCTGCATTGTCTGCTTGTAGAATTCCATACACACTCGATCTATTAACATCAAATCTTTCTAAATCTACCTTCTCTAGTTTTGCTGTCAGGCAAGCTCTGTACTTAACTCCTGATATAAATCCTGCAAAGTGTAAAATTTCGGTCATATTTTGGAGGTTTATTAGAGTTACAAGTATGTATCGCTTGATTTTACCCAACATTGTTTGTTGGTATCCAAAATCATGGTACATCTGTCACTACATTAAAGCAGACAGCATAGAAATGGTCAGCGGTGATGTGGAGATCGTTCGCTTTCGCGTTTTCTCTATAAAAAGCTTATAAGAGATAAGATCGATAAAACTTCTCTGTTAGAAGTTTATGTCTCTTTGAGTACTGACCTAATGATTGCTTTGGATTCTTCTTGGCGCGATCGCTATTTAGTCCTAATCGAACAAATCGTTACCAATACCCTGCAAGGCAAAGTCCGCTCCAAAAACCAAGTCTATCGAACGCTGACAGAAAATATCAATCCCGGTACGGGAGAAATTTTTGAACGCTGTCTGGACGAGCGAATGAGCCAAGTTCGGGAGGGACTAGACAACCAAACCGACGAGATGAAGCAAGCCAAAGCCACTCGCCAATTGAAAGCCTTGCAGACGATACAGGATGCGTGGCAGCAGTGGCAGAAGGAAAAGCAACAGACAGAATTACTCTCAAAAGCTACTACACAAATTCTCTCGGCACCAGTAAAGGAACGCTTTCTTGCCCTATTACAAATCCTCGATATCAATCAAACTCAGCCATTGACACAAACGCAGATCCAGCAACTGGCTAAATTCCTCAAGCAAACAGCTGAGTCAAATCCAGATCCCGAAATTGCGTCCGATTTGCTGCAAATCGCCAACGGACTCACTCGTGGTTTGCAATCCATATCGGCGCTTGAAGGTCATTTGGTAAGCTGGATGTACGAGCAAGGTGGCAGCGCTTTAGGATTTGAAGGCCTTCCCGGACAGCGGGGTCCTTGGAACGTTTGGGCTGGACGGATTAATAGTTTTTTTCCCCAGCAGCTATTCCAGCTTCAAGCACATAACCAACCTGCAACCGAACTAGCACAAGCTTTTCAGAATGCCGAGTTGAGTGTTTGGGTCGAACTAGCAGTCATTCTGCGATGGTTGCAACAAGGGTTGGTGTCGTGGTTTGACCAACAGCCTTACAGTACCAAGTGGGGAAGACTGCTATCTAGTTCGACTTTGATGACCTTTGCCGTAATTTGGTGGGAGCTATCTAACGGCTTGAGTCCGGGATCGCAATTATCGCGAGCCTGTTTTCACATTGTCTTACAAATTCTGAGAAATTTTGCACGAAAGGAAGATTTTCCCCTATACGGCGGGATTGTCGCCTCCTTTTCTGGAGAGGGATTGCGGGACACTCTCAAATATCTGGACGAACCTCCTTTAAGAGAGATTGAAAGAACTCAAGAGAAAGGACGCATCCTTACTTTACTCGCTTATTCTCAACGAACTTTGGGACAATATGAACAGGCGAAAGCGTTTCACCAGAAAGCGCTAGAAATTGCCCGAAGTGCGGGCGATTTCCGGTGCGAAATTGCCAATCTCAATCATCTAGCCCGTACCTGTATTGCTCAAAAAGATTATCAAGCCGCAATTAATTACAGTCAACGCGCTTTAATTCTTGCCCGCCAGACGGGAGACAGGTTAGGAGAAGCGAATGCCCTAGCTAATTTGGGCTACAGCGAAGTGTTAGCCGATCGCCAACGGGAACAAATGCTTCCAGAAGTCTATGAGACGAGTATAGAATATCTAAAACGAAGTTTGAGCTTGTCAGACCGATTGGGCGATGCTTACGATCGCGAGGTCGTTCGCTCCCAAACTCAAGCCCTTGCCTACAATAGTCTCGGTATTGCTTACACGCTTATAGAACAACCCGCAATAGCAGTTGAATACCTAGAAAAAGGAGTTGAAGTAGCGCAAGGGGTTGGCGACCTTTACCTGATGGGACTCAATTTTACTTATTTAGCAGAAGCTCACTATCGACTGAATTGCCTAGATCGAGCTATCTACAATGGCTGTCTGGGAATGTTTTTCTTAGAGCGAATTTCGGCTCAGGAATGGCGGCAGGCAGCCGGATTGATGACAATTTTACAAGGTCGAATAGGAAATGAAACTTTCCAAGCATTATTGCAGCAGCATCGCTCCAAAATTGTAACCGCGATCGGCGTTGATGGCTTCGATTACTTACCGCAATTGTTAGAGCAATATCGGCGATCTTAGTTATATAACTATCTGTAGCAGGTATTTGGGAAATTGCTATTAGATTTAGAATAAATAAATCAAAAAAATGACTGACATTAATAGCCAGTCAAATGATTGCGATTGAGAAACTTTCAACGCACTTGAGAATAAGCTGCTTCGGCAATTCCTGGCAGTTCTGCATAAACACCTCTTGCAGATTGCACCATTCCATAAATGCTAGCAGCTACAGTTCCTAAAAAGACTGTATTTAAAAGAGTTAGCACTAATAAACTATTTGGCGAAAAACCTTGTTCGAGAATTGCAAAGATTAAATTTCCGATAAACAAAAGAATGTTTAAAAGAATTACCTGCATGGCATTAAAACGAATGAAGTGACTAACTCGCTCGTTTCTAACGACAGCAAAGAGCAAAACAAAGAAAATAATGATTCCCATTAAGGGAAAACCATAATAAAGAGAAATTAAGGGAGATAGGGGGACGTAAAGTGTGCTCAAAATGGGAAAGTCTTTGAGTAGCGGGATACCGAAAGGTAAGCCATAAATCAAAGGTAGTATATAAATAAGAGCTGCAAGAACGCGATCTTTGGCTTCTGTAACTCCAGGCGCAGCCATTGTTTTTTCTCCTAGGGTTTTTAACTAAAAAATATCACTCTTACTATGATGACATCAGAAAGAAAAAGCTGCGATCGCATTTGCTTGGTTTGCGCCTTTGGAAACGCTGTGCGGATCGCCAGATCGCCTCTCATTGAAAAATCTAAACTATCCTACAAAGCTTAACAGTTAGTTTCTAAACCCAGGCGGATTCGAGATAATGGAAAAGGGTTTAGATTGCAAAAAACGCGAAATCGCGATCGCACTCAATTCACCATCCCAGCCAATTCCCTAATAAGTAGGCAGACAAAATTAATTACACAAGTATGCTAAGGTCTTGCGCTCTTCGCATTAGCCGTCGGGGAATTAATTCCCCGTCTTATATATTAAGTCTATTGAAATGGTCTAAAACACCTGTTGGGTGGTCTTTAGACGACTAGAAATACGAGGCAGCGATTTCAATCGCCGACTGTTCTTTTATCGGGGCGCGATCTATGAAAACAACTATTATCGAGACGATTACCTATCCCATTGTCGAAACCTTTCACTCGGTTCAAGGAGAAGGCGCTTGGACTGGTGTCAGTGCTTTTTTTATTCGACTGGGAGGGTGCGATGTTTACTGTCCTTGGTGCGATCAGAAAGAATCGTGGAAGGCCAAGCGCCATCCCCAGCGATCGCTCGTAGAATTAGCAACAGAGGCAAAAGCAGCTAATCCCGCTATTATTATTATTACCGGAGGCGAGCCGCTAATGCACGACCTCAATCCTTTAACCCGACAACTGCGAAAGTTAGGATTGCGGGTTCATTTAGAAACCTCTGGCGCACATCCCTTTAGCGGTCAATTCGATTGGGTAACATTTTCTCCCAAACAATACAAACTGCCCCACAACAGCATCTACGATCGCGTTAGCGAACTTAAAGTTGTAGTAACCAATCCCGAAGATTTACAATGGGCAGAGCAGCAAGCGACGCAAATTCCGCCAGAAGCGCTTAAATATCTGCAACCAGAATGGAATACGCCGCAAAGCCAGCAGATAATTTTCGATTACGTCTTGCAACACCCCGAATGGCGAATTAGTCTACAAATGCATAAATTTTTGGGGGTGAGATAATCGTAGGGGTAAGCCATGCCTTGCCCGTCGAGCGATCGATTGAGGAGGAAAGTTTAACAGTCGTGTCGAAAGCAGTAGTTTTGTTATCTGGGGGATTAGATTCGGCAACAACGGCGGCTATTGCCATCGCTGACGGATACGAAGTTATTGCCTTATCTTTTCGCTACGGTCAGCGTCACGAACGCGAACTGGCAGCAGCGACAAAAATAGCCAAAACATTAGGCATTAAAGAACACTATACCGTCGATGTCAATTTATCGCAGTGGGGAGGTTCTGCTCTAACTGACGTATCGCTCGAGGTACCTAAAGATGGGGTTCGAGCGGACATAATTCCAGCGACTTACGTTCCTGGCAGAAATACCGTTTTTATTGCGATCGCGCTGTCTTTAGCCGAAGCAAAAGGGGCTGAGGCGATTTATTTGGGCATTAATGCGGTAGACTATTCTGGTTATCCCGACTGCCGTCCAGAATACCTTGAAGCCTATCAGCAACTCGCCAACCTCTCTTCCAAAATTGGCGTAGAAGGAAAAGCGCCTCGCTTAGTTGCTCCCTTGGTGAAAGACTCGAAAGTCGAGATCGTTCGTCGCGCCTTGCGTTTGGGGGTTCCGATTCAGGATACCTGGTCTTGCTATCAAGGAGGCGAAGACCCTTGTGGGGTATGCGATTCCTGTCGCATTCGCGATCGCGCCCTCATTGAAGCCGACGTTGCCGAACTGGCGACCCCCACCGGACGAGAACTCTACTATGCGGAAGAGATGAAGGGATGAGGGATAACTGGAAGACTAGGAGACGGGGGGACTGGGAGTGTGGGGAATGTGGGAAGTGCGGGAGGTGTGGGGAGATGGGAAGACAAGACAGACAAGGGGACAAGGGAAAAGGAAAAGGGGAAGGGAGAAAAACGAAAATGAAAATGCCCTTTGCCCTTTACCCTTTCCCCCAATCCCAATGACCAATGACCAATGACAAAGGACAACTGACCAATCCCCAATCCAAAATCCAATAACCCATGACCAATGACAAAGTAGTTACCGTTACCGTTCCCGCAACGACCGCCAACCTAGGTCCTGGTTTTGACTGTATGGGTGCAGCATTAACCCTCTATAACCAATTTCAATTTACCCTCTTGCCAAAGGCAGAAACGGATACAGTAGAAATTACAGTCAAGGGAATGGAAGCCCAACGGGTAAGTTTAGACAAAAATAATCTCTTGTACCAATCCTATGTCAAGCTGTATCAGCACTTGGAAAAAAAGCCCCCAAGCGTTGCCATTGAGATTCAGTTGGGCATTCCCCTCGCGCGGGGGTTGGGCAGTTCGGCAACGGCAATCGTCGGCGGATTGGTGGGGGCAAATCTGCTTGCCGGAAGTCCCCTAGATGTCTCAGAAATAATGGAACTCTCTATTGCCTTGGAAGGACATCCCGATAATGTTGTTCCCGCCCTGCTGGGCAATTGTCAGCTATCTGTAGGCGAAGCTGGCAATTGGCAAATCTGCGAAATTCCCTGGGATAGTAATATCGTTCCCGTAGTAGCTATTCCCGATTTTGAACTGTCTACAGAAGAAGCGCGATCGGTTCTTCCTAGCCAAATTAATCGCAGCGATGCGATATTTAATATGGCTCGCTTGGGATTGCTGGTAAGGGGCTTAGAAACGGGACGGGGAGACTGGCTACGCATGGCAATGGAAGACAAGCTGCATCAGCCATACCGTCAAGGATTAATTCGCGGTTATGAAACGGTCAAATCGGCAGCTTTGTCTGCTGGCGCTTATGGAATGGTTATCAGTGGCGCGGGTCCTACTCTACTAGCTTTTAGCAATAAAGAGCAAGCGGAGTCAATCGCCTCAGCTATGGCGAAGGCTTGGAAAAGTGAAGGGGTCAGCGCAGAAGTCCGCTCTCTTTTTTTAGATACTCAGGGGACAAAAGTGACAAGCAGTGACTAAAATTTCTGATTCCTTAGAGGATGTCTAAAAAGTCAGATGCTTGTAGTATAATGTAGTATAAAGCACTAAGCGATTCATGCTAGCGATCGCCCTCCAAAACCCAACCCTGATAATTGAGTAGTAAAAGGAGCTGACTGAGCGAGGAGGTGAGACAATTGTCGTTAAATCTTTGGAATTTGTCTCCAATTGGAGACAAAAAAATGACAAAGGCTACTTCAGCAAGCTAGATCTAGAACTAGAAAGCAAGACAGTCGCTCCCCGTCTTTAGATAGACAAAATCTCTTCCTCAATTAAAGGGAAATCGCATTAGGATATAGGTGTGAGCGATCTATATTGCCCTATCCATTCTCTCAAAGAAGGGAACTGGTTCAAGCTCATCTGCGGAGCTAGCTTCCAAGACCTTCCTGCCATTCGCAGTCTCGCCCTAGCATATACTCTAGCAGGTGCCGACTGCATAGATGTTGCTGCCGATCCAGCTGTCATTACTGCCGCCAAAGAAGGAATAGCCGTGGCTGGAGAACTAGCAGAAGCAGCGAAAGGAAAAGGATTTACTGGGGGTAGTTTGCCTTGGTTGATGGTTAGCTTAAACGATGGGGAAGATCCCCATTTTCGCAAAGCGGAATTTGACTCAACCCAATGTCCTAGCGAGTGCCATCGCCCCTGCGAGACGATTTGCCCCGCAGATGCGATCGCATTTCAAGAAATTGGTTTCTCTGGCGTGTTAGATTCGCGATGTTACGGCTGCGGTCGCTGTTTGCCAGTTTGTCCGAGCCAGCTTATCATAACTCGCTCCTATGTTTCAACGCCAAGTGCGATTGCGCCTTTGATTCAAGAGATGGACATCGACGCGATTGAAATTCATACTCAAGTCGGGCATGGAGAAGATTTTAAGCGACTGTGGAGCGCGATCGCATCCTGGTGTCATCGATTGAAAGTTATCGCGATTAGCTGTCCCGACCATCCAGTCCTAATCGATTACTTGTACGAACTCTATAAACTAATGTCACCCTTACCCTGTCCCTTAATTTGGCAAACCGACGGTCGTCCTATGAGTGGCGACATTGGTAGAGGAACGACTCGCGCGGCGATCGAGCTTGCCCAAAAAGTCTTGAAGGCACGTTTGCCGGGATACGTTCAACTCGCTGGCGGAACCAACTCTCATACCTTACCCAAACTGCGATCGATGGGATTACTTAAGCAGAATTCCGAATGCTTCTATATATCTGGCGTTGCCTACGGAAGTTATGCGCGGACTCTGCTTGCGCCGATTTTAGACAAATTAGAATCCGCACAACTAGAAAATTGTCCGCAATTACTTTGGCAGGCGGTCGGGCGAGCCTATTCCCTAGTATCCCAGCTCAAGCCAGCCGCGCTCTCTCTCCAGCCATAATTTTTTTCGATCCCTCATCCTCATTAGCCTTGACTAACGCTAAGTTGTTATGTTAGACCCCAAGACAAACAACTTTTCACAACAAACGAATTCATCAGTAGCCCCCTTGTCATTGATGCCAGAAACATTCCCTTCCCACCGGATGCAAATCACAGACGATTTGAATAAATTGTTAGAAATTCTGCCAGAAAAAATTCGCGCCAAAGTCGAGCAGCATCCAAAACTAGAAAGCTTAGTTGAAGTGGTCATGGATTTGGGAAGGCTTCCAGAGGCTCGCTTTCCAAATGAAGCCGTTTATTTAGGCGATGTCCCCGTATCTAAAGAAGACTTGCAGTATTCGATCGATCGCGTGGGAACTTTTAGCGGCGACAACCGAGCGGGAATCGAGCGCACGCTCCACCGGATCAGTGCCATTCGCAATCGAACGGGGGAAATCGTTGGCTTAACCTGCCGCGTTGGTCGAGCGATTCTCGGCACGATCGAGGCGATCCGCGACTTGGTAGAAACGGGCAAATCGATTCTGCTGTTAGGTCGTCCCGGAGTTGGAAAAACCACTGCTCTGCGGGAAATTGCCAGAGTTTTAGCCGATGAATTTCACAAACGGGTCGTGATTATCGACACCTCCAACGAAATTGCTGGTGATGGCGATATTCCTCACCCCGCGATCGGTCGCGCCAGAAGAATGCAGGTTGCCCGTCCGGAACTTCAACATCAGGTGATGATCGAGGCGGTGGAAAACCACATGCCAGAAATCATCGTCATCGACGAAATTGGTACCGAACTCGAAGCAATGGCGGCGCGAACCATTGCCGAACGCGGCGTGCAACTGGTAGGAACGGCACACGGCAATCGAATTGAAAATTTGATTAAAAATCCAACGCTATCCGATTTGGTAGGTGGGATACAGGCGGTTACACTGGGCGACGAAGAAGCCAGACGGCGAGGTTCTCAAAAGACCGTGTTGGAGCGCAAAGCGCCCCCAACTTTTGAAATTGCTATAGAAATGCTAGAGCGACAGCGTTGGGTGGTTCACGAGGATGTTGCCAACACCGTTGATGACTTATTGCGGGGACGCGAACCCACTCTGCAAGTGCGAACTATCGATGAGAATGGGAGGGTAACGATTACTGAGGAACATCCGCAGCTGCAAACCGTAGGAGGATTGGTGAGTAGTACCCCAACCGTTGTTGCTCCGCCTCGTCCGAGCGGTTGGCGAGCATCGGGACGGATGACTCCCGTTTCCCCTTTGGAAGGGGAACGATACAGTGCTAAGACAGACTTTGAGCAGATGCTCGATCGCTCTTGGTATCAGCCAGAAAAGTCCTCAGAAAAAATTCGCACTCCCGGTCCGAATGGAGAAGACTGGCCCGTATACGTCTATCCCTACGGTGTCGGTCGCTCTCAAATCGAACAAGTTGTCGAGATTCTCAATCTGCCCATCGTTATCACAAAAGATATGGACAATGCTGATGTGGTGTTGGCACTGCGATCGCATGTAAAAAACCATTCCAAACTACGACAAATTGCCAGAGCGCGTCAAATTCCCATCCACGGAATTAAATCTAATACCATTCCTCAAATTACTCGCGCTTTGCGGCGGATTTTGGGAATGGACGATCCCAATATTCCGGAAACGACCGATCTGCGCTTGTTTGCCAGCAATGGCAGCGACGACGAAATCGAAGCGCTCGAAGAAGCGAGGCTGGCAGTCGAACAAATCGTGATCCCCACTGGGCAACCCGTAGAGTTACTGCCGCGATCGCCGAGAATTCGTAAAATGCAACACGAACTCGTCGAACACTATCGCCTTCACTCCGACAGTTTCGGAGAAGAACCCAACCGCAGGCTACGGATTTATCCGGCATAAACAAAGGCAGGGGCGTTTCGCCAACTGCCCCTATTTGGCATGCGGACGAAGAGACTCGAACTCTTACGTCAGAGACACTAGAACCTAAATCTAGCGCGTCTACCAATTCCGCCACGTCCGCTTGCGTCCAAAAAATCATTATAACAGATAGAAACGCAAATGTAAGATGCGATCGCTCCATCTCAGATCTTGCACTCACGCTTCACTCGAGCGAGGGAATGAATTCCTAAGCTCGATCGCAAAAGTCCTTGCCTATAAAACTAAATGATTACTAGATAAGGCTTTCAGTCTATTTTAATAGACTTATGCTGTTAGCTAAAAAAATGATTTCTTGGCTAGATTGGTTATGGCGCAAGATATAAGTTCAGTAAAGATCTAATACGATCGATACAAACAGTCGAACGATACTAGACCCATGAAAGCAATTGTAATGAGAACACCTGGCAACCCTGATGTCTTATCACTTCAGGAGGTGCCAGAACCTAAAATCGAAAAACCCACCGAAATTTTAGTTAAACTCAAAGCCGCAGGCATCAATCCCATCGATACCAAACTGCGCCAGCGAGGAACTTTTTACCCAGACCAAATGCCAGCGATTTTAGGATGCGACGGCGCTGGTATTGTCGAGGCAGTAGGATCTGAGGTTCGGGAATTCAAACCAGGCGATGAAGTATATTACTGCGCTGGAGGACTCGGTAAGTCAGGAACGGGAAATTATGCTCAATTCGCTGTCGTCGATGAAAGCTTAGTTGCTCGCAAACCGCGATCGCTTTCCTTTGCAGAAGCCGCAGCCGTTCCCTTGGTTCTGATTACGGCTTGGGAATCGCTCTACGATCGAGCCAGACTGGAACCCGGACAAAAGGTTTTGATTCATGCCGGTGCAGGAGGAGTCGGTCACGTTGCCATCGGGCTAGCCAAGCTAAAAGGCGCTCAAGTCTGTACGACAGTTAGTTCTCCAGACAAAGAGAGGTTAGTTCGTCAGTTTGGTGCCGATGAGCCAATTCTTTACAAACAGACGGATTTCGTGCAAGCCGTTTTAAACTGGACGAATGGAGAAGGAGTCGATATCGCCTTCGATACCGTCGGCGGAAAAACGTTTTTTGATAGCTGTTCGGCAGTACGGGTGTATGGAGATTTGGTCACGATTCTCGAACCGGATCCAGCTTTAGGAAATTTGAAAGTCGCCCGCAATCGTAACTTGCGCATTAGCCTAGAATTAATGCTAACTCCAGCTTTGATGGGGCTGGCGAACGCCCAAAAATACCAAACGGAGATTCTCAAGCAGTGTGCCGCCTGGATTGACGAGGGCAAGTTGAAAATCCATCTCAGTCAAACTTTTCCCCTAGAAGAGGCGGCGGAGGCTCATCGCTTGCTAGAAACAGGATCGATGACGGGCAAGCTTGCCTTGGTAATTGATTGACCCAAACGATTGACGGGTAAGATTTGTATCGATTACTCAATCGGGAAAGAATCCCGCACCTTCTATGATGCGTCGGGATCTGTCAAATTTGCCCTTGCCATCAAAATCGAATTTTGAGACGATACGAGCGTAAGCGCTGACAGGTTAAACTCCTTGAACATTCCTCATCTAGCTGCCTTAAGACCGCGGCAGTGGAGCAAAAATCTAATTGTTTTCGCCGCCCCTCTCTTTGCTTTCAGTATTAACGGGCAAACATTTTTGGGGAGTTTACTGGCATTTATCTTATTTTGCTGTACTTCTAGCAGTTTTTACTTAATTAACGACATCGCCGATGTCGAATCGGATCGCCGCCATCCAGTTAAGTGCAAGCGCCCCATTGCATCCGGGTTAGTCAGTATTCCCGTCGCTATTAGTATGGCAGCAGTTCTGTCGATCGGGGCTTTAACGATTGGCTGGTGGCGATCGCGCTATTTAGGTCTCACCCTTCTCAGTTATGCTCTGCTACAAGTCGTCTACAACCTGCGACTCAAGCGCACCGTCATCCTGGACATCATTGCGATCGCGACGGGATTTGTTTTAAGAGCCTATGCCGGAGCAGCCGCCACCAATATCGTTCTATCTCCTTGGTTTTTGCTCTGTACGGCGATGTTAGCGCTCTTTTTAGGAATCGAAAAGCGAAAAGCCGAGTTGCGACTGGTCAAAATTCTAGCATCTCAAGGCGGTAAAATGCGATCGGTTCTCAGACGCTACTCTCTTCCGCTATTAAGCCGCATGGAGAGCGTGGTTACTACGGGAGCGGTGATTTCCTACGCGCTTTGGAGTGCGGGTCCCCAGCTTAAGGGAGCTTCAACTCCTTGGATGTTATTGACATTGCCCTTTGTAATCTATGGAATTTTTCGCTATCAACTTATTAGCGATCCAGAAGAAATTGCTCGCAGAAACGATACCGGATTAGAGAAAGGAGGACGAAGCGAACGACCGGAAGAAGTTTTATTAACTGACAAGCCGATTTTCTTTACTGTTATTATTTGGGTTATTGCTGTGTTCGTTATTTTGCTGCTCAAACAACAGGGAATAATCGAGTAACGGATGTTAAAAACACTTTCTTTATTTACTGTCGCCTTTCGGTCTATCGGTCGTCGCCAACAAGTTTCTACCATAGCTTCTATCAAGATCGAAGTCCTCCAGATGGCAGGAATCAAGGGAATCATTCTCGATCTAGACAATACCGTAGTTTCGGAAGACGATCGCTATCTATCTCCCCATGCAGAAACCTGGATCGAAACAGCGAAATCGCAGGGATTTAAGTTTTTTATCCTCTCTAATGGCAAGCGAAAACATCGGGTGCTTTATTGGTCTAAACGCCTAGATATTCCAGCGATTAATCCTGCTCGCAAGCCATTGCCCTTTGCTTTTGGGAAGGCACTAAAACGAATGCAGCTTCGATCGAGTCAAGTTGTGGTCATCGGTGATAGTTTGCATACTGATGTCATGGGGGCATTTTTTTCTGGTTGCTCGTGCATTCAAGTTGCCAGTCTTCCCCATCCTCCGCGTTGGTGGGAGAAACTGTTCGGAAAATGGGTACAGATCCCCTATCCTTGCGATCGCGAACTTTGGGAATTAGATTGACTTTTAGTCATTTATCATTAGTCATTTGTCCTTCGTCAAATGCAAAAATTTTCTCTTAAAGGTTAGATTGGTTATATGCATTGAGTTTGGACAAGTAACTTTTAATTAGAGCATGAGACAAATTATATTTGCTCTCTTTGGTGGAATATTAATGGGGCTTACCCCCACACCTAAAAACGCTTTTTATTTGGCGTGGGTTGCTTTAATACCGCTCTGGATATTAACGATTAAAAGTAAAAAAATTGAGTTAGCGTTTTTAAGCCAAAAAGCATTTCTAGCTCCTTTTTTCGACTCAAAAGTTATAATTCCCTTTGCTTGGGGATTTGGCTATCATGGCTTAGCTTTATTTTGGATTACTGGTGTCCATCCGATGACTTGGATGGGAGTTCCTTGGTTGGCGAGTTTAGCGATCGCAATTTTTTGTTGGTTGTTTATTACTTTTTGGGGAGCAGCTTTAGTAGTTGCTTGGTCGTTAGGAATGACCTTTTTTGAGAAATTAAGACTTAAAAGATTTAAAGATAATTTTACTCCTATCGATGCTCTCTTGCGAGTTTTAATAGGAACAGCTATTTGGTGTGGTTTGGAATCGATTTGGAGTCAGGGTTCTTTGTGGTGGAGTTCTTTATCTTATACCCAAAGTCCTTACAATTTAGCCATTTTACAGTTCGGTCAATTTTCAGGATCGTCAACGATTACAGCTTTAATTATAGCAATTAATGGATTAATCGCCGAGGGATTAATTTTTACTAATAAAAAAAGTCAAATAGCCAAGTTTTCCTTGCTAGTTTTACCTATAACTCTCTGTTTTATCTTGCATTTATATGGCTCTTATCTTTACGATCGACCAGTTGAGAAGTCTAGCAAAACAGCTATAAAAGTTGGAATTATTCAAGGAAATATCCCTAATGAAATCAAGCTTTATGCCGAGGGGTTTCGCAAAGCCATTGAAGGTTATACTAACGGCTACAAAATTTTAGCAGATCGAGGCGTTGATGCAGTCTTAACGCCTGAAGGCGCTTTGCCTTTTCTTCCAAGCGACTTGATGCGTAGTCCTCTTATCGCAGCTATTCGAGAAAAAGGCGTTGTTGCTTGGGTAGGAGCGTTTGCAGGCAAGGAACTTGGTTACGTTAATACTCTATATACCATTACTGGTAAGGGCGACATTTTTAGCCGCTATCACAAGGTAAATTTAGTACCGTTTGGTGAATATGTTCCTTTTAGAGAAATTATTGGCGGCGTAATTAAACGATTGTCGCCTCTAGACGACCAACAAATTGCAGGAAATCCAAACCAGATATTTGATACTCCCTTGGGACGAGCAATTGTAGGAATCTGCTATGATTCAGCTTATGGAGAACATTTTCGCCGTCAAACGGCACGAGGAGGTGAGTTTATCATTACTGCTTCTAATAATGCTCATTATAGCAAAGCGATGCCCGCTCAACACCATGCTTTAGATGTTATGCGAGCGATTGAAACTGACAGATGGGCAGCGAGAGCTACAAATACGGGTTATTCTGCTGTTGTCGATCCTCGCGGCAAAACTTTATGGATTTCTAGAATTAATACTTATGAACTTCATGTCGATACAATTTATCGGCGACAAACCCAAACTTTGTACGTAAAATGGGGAGATTGGTTGACGGTAGTTTTATTAGTTTTGGGAATTAGTAGTTGGTCGTTGAGATTTCTTTATTTTTAAACTTATGGTAGTCAGTCTAGAAGTAGACAGAGAATAAATCTCTGCCTAAAATGCTAAACCCCGTTTAAACTCTGATGAATTGAAAAACGATATTACCTGCAATATACAGCAGCTTGATAAATCTGTTCATTGTTTTTAATTGATTGGAAAAAATCAACTATTGGACGCGGATAATCTACGCCAATTCTGACTCTAAAATGCTTTTGTTCTTCTTGGGATAATTTCCAAGGTTCGTGAATTTTATCGCCTGGAAGAGAAGCTAATTCTAGCAACCAATGTCTCAAATAATCTCCTTTAGAATCGTAATCTTTAGACTGTTTGAGAACATTAAAATATCGAAACCCACGGGCATCATTTCCTACACCAGCCGTATAATTCCAATTTCCATAATTACTACATACATCATAGTCAATTAATAAAGACTCAAACCATTCTGCACCCATTTGCCAATTAATTCCTAAATTTTTTGTCAAGAAACTAGCAACATTTTGTCTGCCTCGGTTCGACATAAATCCCGTTGCTGCCAATTCTCGCATGTTAGCATCAACTAGGGGATAACCTGTCTTTCCTTCCTGCCAAAGTTGAAATCTTTTCCAGTCTTCTTTCCAAGGAATATCTAGTCCTTGCAAGCCAGATTTACGAAATATCCTATTGCCATGCTTGGCACAAATAAATCTAAAAAAGTCTCGCCACATTAATTCAAAAACTAACCAATAAGTAGAATCGTTTTTAATTCTTTCTGACTCATATTTTTGCACTTGTTCGTAAATCAGACGGGGAGATAAACAGCCTAAAGCTAGCCAAGGAGAAAACTTCGATGAATAATCTAAACCCAACATGCCGTTACGAGTTTCTTTATAAGTTCTGAGGCAATCTTTTTCCCAAAAATAATTATGTAGCCGAACCAATCCTTTTGTTTCTCCTCCTTGAAACTTCAAAACAGCTCGTTCGTCAAATATAAGTTCCTCAATTCCTAATTCCAATAGCTGGGGAATTTCTCCTGGCTCCACCTTTGGTAGTGGGGGTAATTTTTGCGGAGATGGTAAGGTTGGATCGATTGTAGATTTTTTTTCGAGTTGTTTGCGAAAATTAGTAAAAAGTTCGGGTATTTGGTGTATTTTAAAAGGTAGATTATCGGGATGATAAAGCGTAGCACCCCAGAAGCTATTGACTTTTACTCCTATTTGAGACAAGGCTTTTTTGAGCGATTTTTCGACGGCTAATTCTTCGGATGTAACTTCCTCGTGATAGTAAACGGCATCAATATTTAGTTCTTGAGCGAGAGCGGGTATAATTTTTTCTGGGAATCCTAGACGTACAATTAAATTACTGCCGAGTTTTTGTAGAGAATTTCGCAAATCTGCAACGCTTTCTCGTAAAAATTGCGCGCGAAATTTACCTGTTTTTGGAAAGCCAAAATAAGTTTGGACAAATTGTCTTTTGTCGAAGCAATACACTGGTATTATTTGAGCCTTTTCTTTTAGTGCTTGATAGATTAGTTTGTTATCGTGTATGCGCAGATCGTTCCTATACCAGATTAAAATTCGTTTGCTAGTCATGTTTATAGTTAAGAGATAGATTGTTTTTATTTACAGAACTTAATATATAGTCTAGCTTGTTTGAATTTGGTTTATCTTGGCTCGATAGCTAATAAATCTCCAATTTTTTGGATTTTGACCGATTTAAATTTCATCGCCGCAATCTAGAAAATAGTCCTCTTTATACGTAAGAATCGTGTGACTTATTGATAATCGATTGGTACTGGGATTATTTCCGTCTCCGTCGTAGATATAAAAGACAGATTTATGTCACAATTTTTAAAGACTTGATGGCGATCGTTAACGGTTAAGATAGAAGCAGTGGCTAAAATCTCGAGCCGCTAATAGCTATAATTCAGTATTTATTCCAATGGTTGATACTCCGGTTTCGTCAACGCAAAAACTTTCTAAGGTAGAAGGAATTAAAGAGCGCAGCAATTTTTTACGCGAACCTTTGGCGACTCAACTGCTAGAAGATACGACTCACTTTGGGGAAGATGCCGTTCAAATTCTCAAGTTTCATGGCTCCTATCAGCAAGATAATCGCGATAACCGAGTTAAAGGGCAGGAAAAAGACTATCAATTCATGCTGCGCACCAGAAGTCCGGGAGGCTTTATTCCAGCACAGCTATATCTTACCCTAGATCGCCTCGCGGACGAATACGGCAACCATACGCTACGAGTTACGACTCGTCAGGGATTTCAGCTTCACGGTATTCTCAAGAAAAATCTTAAGGCAGCCCTATCCGCGATCGTGCGCAATATGGGGTCAACTTTAGGCGCTTGTGGCGACCTTAATCGCAACGTTATGGCACCGCCCGCCCCCTACAAAAACCGCCCAGAATATCAGTATGCTTGGGAATATGCTAATAATGTCGCCGATTTATTAGCTCCCCAGACGGGCGCTTATTACGAAATTTGGCTTGATGGAGAAAAGGTCATTAGTGCTGAAGAAGCGCCAGAAGTCAAAGCAGCAAGAAGGCGCAATGTCAACGGTACGATTTTTCCCGATAAGGAAGAACCGATTTATGGCGATCGCTATATGCCCCGCAAGTTCAAATGTTGCGTTACAGTACCTGGGGATAATTCAGTCGATCTCTACACCAATGACGTTTGCTTGGTTGTTATTACGAATAGAAAAGGAGAACTCGAAGGCTTTAATGTCCTAGCAGGCGGAGGGTTAGGCCGCACTCACAATAAAGAAGAGACATTTCCCCGCATGGCAGATCCCATCGGATACGTAGACAAGGAAGATGTCTACGACTTGATGAAAGCGATTGTTGCCACGCAGAGGGATTATGGCGATCGCGCCAATCGTCGTCATGCCAGAATGAAATATCTTCTGCACGATTGGGGCGTAGAGAAATTCCGCACCCGGGTAGAGGAATATTTTGGGAAAAAATTAGCCCCCTTTAAACTTCTACCGGACTGGAAATATCAAGATTACCTTGGCTGGCACGAACAGGGAGATGGCAAGCTATTTTTGGGGATTTCCGTCGAAAATGGTCGCATTAAAGATGAAGGTAGCTTCCAATTAAAAACCGCCCTGCGCAAAATTGTCGAGCAATTTAACCTGCCGATCCGTCTAACCCCCAACCATAACGTTATTCTCTACGAAATCGAACCATCGCAGAAATCGGCGATCGAAGATACTCTGCACCAGCACGGCATTATCACCGATCCCAAAGAAATCGATCCTTTGGTACGCTATTCTATGGCTTGTCCCGCGTTACCTACCTGCGGACTCGCGATCGCGGAATCAGAACGGGCGCTTCCTGGGGCAATCGATCGCATTCGCGCATTGCTCGATAAACTAGGACTAGCTAAGGAACGCTTTGTCATCCGCATGACGGGATGCCCCAATGGCTGCGCCAGACCTTACATGGCAGAATTAGGGTTTGTCGGTATAGCCCCCGATGTCTATCAAGTGTGGCTGGGCGGAACGCCCGATCAAACTAGATTGGCGCAAGCTTATGAAGATAAATTGCATATTTCTAATTTAGAAGGCTTTTTCGAGCCAATTTTTGTTTACTTCAAACAAAATAAGCGATCGAAAGAAAGTTTTGGCGAGTTTTGTCATCGCGTCGGGTTTGAGGCATTGCGGGAATTTTCTGCCTCCTACGAACTGGGGAGTTATGCTAAGTTAAGTAAGTCCCGCAGAATTCGCAAAAATCAGAATCGAGTCAGCGTCCGCGACGAACTGTTTGCCCGTCTTAAAGAAGCTTCGATAAAGCGAGAAAAACCGATGAATCAAATCGTCGCCGAGGCACTGGAAGCGTATTTGGGCGCTCGTTAACAAGCAAGGGCATGGCAATACCATGCCCTACTTATCGATACTCAAAGTAGCGATCGCGCTTTTGATCCATTCTTCTACATGAGGATTTTTCAACATTTGATTGTCTTTACTCAAAGCAGATAATGCTTGGTTAATTTCCTCGTTAGTATAGCCCAAGGCTAATAAGGTCATCTCGACATCTTCGAGAATTTCAGCACGAGGAATGGCAGATGCACTAGAGACGGTTACGCCGACTACTTGTCGCCATTGGGCTAATTTTGTTTTGAGTTCTAGGGCAATTCGTTCGGCAGTTTTTGCGCCCACGCCAGGAGTTTTGGCTAAAGTTTTGGTATTTCCCGTAACGATCGCTCGAACTAATTCTTCTAATCCTAGAGTATCGATTAGCGCGATCGCGAGTTGCGTACCAATGCCACTGACGCTAATTAATTGCCGAAATAAATCTCGTTCTGCTGCTGAAGCAAAACCATAAAGAATCTGTCGATCTTCCTGAATTTGTAGGTACGTAAAAATTTGAATGAGTTCTGAATTATCGGCAGATAATTGGCGGGCAAAGCGAGAAGGGATTTGGATTTCGTAACCAATTTGATTGATTTCTAGAATGAGAATGATGCGATTGTTGGTGTTTTTGAGAATTTCAATTGTCTTGCCTTTGAGGTAGTTAATCATGTTTTATCTCACACAAAAGAGGCACGGGTGCGCCACCTGCGGGCGCACATTGAATGCGGTCGCGCTTCAGACGCAGAGAAAGAGGGACTAGAGAAAGTTAAAGTATTGTAGACCTTCTAGAATGCCGTTGGCATAGTAAGCTTGGGCAAAGTATCGATAATCGGTTTGGTTTTCTTGATACCATTGCCGCAATTCTGGTTTGGCATTACCGACGATAATGCCTCGTTCTTCTCCTCGAAATAGGGCGATATCGTTGCCAGAATCGCCACAGACGACGGTTTGTTGCGCATCAATTTCTAACTTTTGTCGCAGAAATTGTACGGCAAGTCCTTTGTCTCCACTACTGGGTAAAATATCGAGATCTTGACCGGCACTGTAGACTAATTTGGTTTGTAAACCATGCTGCGACAAGGTTGATTCTAATCTGGGGAGAACTTCAGCAGCAGCTTGTTCGGTAATATAGTAACTGACTTTGAAGGCATTTTGTTCCGATCGCGGTTGAGGTACTAAGAAGTCGACAAAATGACTCGCGATCGCGCAAATTTCGTCTCGATCCCATCCTTGAGATAACATTTCTGCCCACTCCCAGTCAAATTTTTCCTCACTAGGGTTAAAGTAAATTTCAGTCCCGACGGAGGTAATTAATGCATCTGGGGGCAAGAGAGACTTCTCTTGGGCAATTTGTTGATAAAGGTAAAGCGATCGCCCAGTCGCATACACGATTTTTGTACTATATTCCTGGCGATGTTGGCTGAGTTTTTGGTTGAGGGTTTGCAGGGCAAGGTCGTCGCCTACTAAGGTATTGTCTAAGTCAGTGATGAATAAAAATGAAGCCATTTTATTTAAGATTTTGGATTAAATATTAATTATCTTCTAATACAATTCCAGTTTTTGGATCGATTGTATTGGCGATAACAGCTTTGCCTGTAATTGTAGTGCGATCGGGGATCTCTGATTCGGCTGTATAACGATTGTCTACATATGTATTTCCATCAAAGCGAATTCGCCAATAATTTGGAGGAAGACTACCTCCCTCAGTCAAAATAATTAAATCGTTCCATCCATTTGTTTTTTCATCTGAGATAATAATTGGATTTGTCGTCGTTGGAATTTTGGCAATTAAAGAATAAGTTGCTCCGCGAGGTTCGAAAACATATAAGGTACAGCCTCCGCTGCCACAGATTGACGAACCTACGGCATAAATAATTACCTCCGAGCGGCGATCGCTGTTGAGATCGACCGAATTATAATAATAACGAATGGTTTCAGCACGAGCGTCGATCGCCTGTCTAATTGCTGCTTGAATTGCCGGATCGGGAGGCTCGGTTGCTGAAGAAATGTATTCAATATTTTCTAGATTAATTTCTCGAACAGATGGCAATTTTTTCTTAGGCAACCTAATCCTAATTCGATATCTAATAAATTTAGAATAATTTCCTGAAAATTGGAATGGGAAAGTTTTTTTAAGGTCGCGCGGTTCGCTTATGATTGGTTTGGCAGCTAAAGCTAAGCAGGGGAATAATATACCTATTATTAATATCCACAAAGTAGCACGCTCGATCGCTTTTATCATTACTTTTAATTCTGACGAAGGCAATTGAATTCAGAAGCTTTTAAAGACAATTCTACCAATTAAAATATTATAGGAATAGGAGTATTGATTTCGGTTGGCAAATATTTTTGTAAAAACTATTGAAAAATTTAACAGTTTGTCCCAAAACTATAGAAGGTCATGTTGAGCGGAGCGATAGCGAAGTGAAACATCTTAGTGAAACATCTTAGTGTACTAACTCCAAACAGAGATTCTTTATTGCGTTCTCCTGCACTCAAAATGACAAAATGGACTTATGGACTTTTCAGATGTCCTCTAACATGGAACTAACCGCTCGACCTCGAAAGAGATTTGCCCAGCACTGGTTGCGTAGCGAAACGGCACTCAATAATATTGTAGAAGCCGCACGATTAAAAAAAAGCGATCGCCTTCTAGAAATTGGTCCTGGAACGGGAATTCTCACTCGTCGCCTCCTACCGGAAGTACAATCGGTCGTTGCTGTAGAGATAGACAGAGATCTATGCAAAAAATTAGTCAAAAGTTTGGGTAAAGTAGAAAACTTTTTGCTTTTACAAGGAGATATCCTATCTCTAGACATAGAGTCTTCTCTAGTTGATTTTCCCAGGTTTCAAAACCCGAATAAAGTTGTGGCTAATATCCCCTATAATATAACGGGATCAATTTTAGAAAAACTTTTAGGAACCATTGCAAATCCTACCACAAAAAATTATGAACTAATCGTTTTATTACTACAAAAAGAAGTTGCAGAAAGATTGACAGCTAAACCGGGTACAAAAGCTTATGGAGCCCTCTCTGTACAAGTTCAATATTTAGCTAACTGCGAACTGATTTGTGACGTTCCTGCTAGAGATTTTTATCCGCCTCCTAAAGTCGATTCTACCGTGATTCGCTTACAACCTAAAGTCAATGATAATCCAGCTAAAAATCCTCAATTTTTACAAACTTTAGTTAAGGTAGGCTTTGCCAATAAAAGAAAAATGCTGCGTAATAATTTGAAATCGATGATTGACAGCGATCGCTTGGATCGAGTTTTTACACAATTAAATATTAATCCTCAAAGTCGCGCAGAAGAGTTAAGCTTAGAGGAATGGATAAATCTCAGTAATTGTTTATCCGATTAATAAAATTATTCCGTTAATCCTATCAATCATCGTACAAATGCATTCGTATACCTTAATCGCCCCAGCCAAAATTAACTTGTATCTGGAAATTATCGGCGATCGCCCCGATGGATATCACGAACTGGTGATGATTCTCCAAAGCATTGACTTAGCGGATACAATCGAACTACGTCCTAACGGAACCGAACAAATCCGTCTCCATTGCAATAATCTGCAAGTTCCTTTAGATGTCAGCAATCTTGCCTATCGCGCGGTGGAGGTAATGCGAGAGGAATTTCCGAAAATTGCAGCCAATTATGGTGGAGTAGATATTTTTATCGACAAAAAGATTCCCGTAGCGGCAGGTTTAGCAGGTGGTTCTACCAATGGAGCTGCGGTTTTGGTAGGAATTAATCTCATGTGGGAACTCGGACTTACCATACCAGAATTGCAAACTCTAGGGGCAAAATTGGGATTGGACGTGCCTTTTTGCATATCTGGAGGAACCGCGATCGCAACGGGAAGAGGAGAACAATTAGATCCAATCGTCGATTTAGATAATCTCTGGGTTGTCTTGGCAAAATACCGCAGTTTGTCTGTATCGACTGCATGGGCATATAAAACCTACAAGCAGAAATTTGGCAGTTCCTATATCTCGGACTCTGAAGGCGTGAAATCTCGCACCGCCCAAATGCATTCGGGTTCGCTAGTCAGTGCGATCGCCCATAAAGATGGCGCTAGTATAGGGAAACTACTATACAACGATCTAGAGAAAGTTGTTTTACCTGCATTTCCTCAAGTAGCGCAATTGCGCGAAGCTTTTCAAGAGGTAGGATGTCTGGGAACGGTGATGTCGGGTTCTGGACCAACTGTATTTGCGCTGTGCGAGTCGAGCGATCGGGCAGAGATTGTTAGAGTAAAAGTCAGAGAAACTATTCCCGATCCAGATTTAGAATTTTGGGTTGCGCAGTTGTCGAGTGCAGGAATTGAGGTAGCTTCTTTTAGTAAGTAAATCAAAAACTCACGCAGAGGCGCTCCAGGCGCAGAGAATTATGACTCATTCGACTCCAGAACAAAAAAACGATTCATCAGTTGAAGCTAACGAGCAAAAAGTGACTCCTTTACGGTGTTTGCTGGGTTCTGTTCTTTCTGGATCGTTGGCGATCGCAATGTATTTTCTTACTTATTCTATCGCTTATACTTTTGCGACTAAACCGATTACTTCTACGAGTCAACTTGCGATTAGAATTTCGGCAGCTGTTCGGACTTTAGTAGTGGGAGTTGCTTCTTTAGGAACGTTTATTTTTGGGTTTGTTACTTTGGGTTTGATTCTTTTAGCCATTCAGTTAACCCTACAAATTTTCAAAGAAAAATTGTCATCTTCTTCAGATAATTAATAGGGGCAAGATTTTTCATAATTTAAAAAAAGCGGGACAAAGAAAAAATTTCCTTGTCCCTGACTTGCTAAATTACAGTTCCGTCAGGAATCGTCGCATTTTTCAGGACGACTACAATTCCGTTACGGATATAAAAACCATCCTTTTCGCGCTCGGCTTCTTCCACCCTGTCTTTATTGACAATTTGAACCTTGTGACCGATGCGGGCATTTTTATCCACGATCGCGCGGCGAATTGTCGTTCCAGCACCGATCCCCACAGATACCTTACCATTTTCGAGGTTAGATTGCCTCTCGGCAAACGGTTCGTAGAAATCAGACCCCATTAGCAAGCTATCTTCGATAACGCAGTCTTTTTCTACGCGGGTGCGAATGCCCAGAACAGAATGATGAATCCGGCATTCCTTAAGAATGCAACCTTCACTAATCATCGATTCGGTGATGGTGCAGTCGAGCATCTTAGACGGGGGTAAATAACGAGCGCGAGTATAAATAGGAGCCTTTTCATCATAGAAGCTAAAAGTCGGCTGAGGCTGTCGGGTCAGCGCTAAATTTGCCTCATAAAACGCTTCAATGGTTCCTATGTCTTCCCAATAGCCTTTAAATAGATAAGCCTGAATGTTATAGTCTTTGGCTGACGCTGGGATGATTTCCTTTCCGAAATCTGTATAATCTGGGTTGGCTTCTAAGAGCTTTTCTAGAACGTCTTTCTTGAAAACGTAAATGCCCATTGAGGCAATATAAGGATTTTCCTTTGCCTGTTGCGCAGACAATCCCAAAACGGTAGTATCTACCCGCATCTGTTTGAGCGTTTCGCCTTTGGGTTTTTCACAAAAATCAATAACCCTGCCGCTATCGTCAATTTTCATCAAACCAAAGCTAGATGCCGTCTTTTCCCCGATTGGGACGACGGAGAGAGTAATATCGGCATTCGTCTCCCGATGCCGTTGGATAAACAGGCTATAATCCATGCGATAGAGATGATCGCCCGACAAGATCAGGTACTCGTCTACATCCCACTCTTTCATGAGCCAGATATACTGACGCACTGCGTCGGCAGTTCCCTGAAACCAGCGAGGATTTTCCGCCGTTTGTTGAGCCGCTAAAACTTCCACAAATCCTTCACTGAAACCGGAGAAAGAATAAGTCCGGCTCAGGTGACGATTGAGAGAAGCCGAATTGAATTGAGTTAAAACGTAGATTTTGACAATTTCGGAATTGATACAGTTACTAACGGGGATGTCGATCAGGCGATATTTGCCTGCCAGTGGGACTGCTGGTTTTGCCCGTAGTTTAGTCAGCGGATAAAGGCGAGTCCCTGCGCCACCTCCGAGAATAATTGCTAAAACTCTTTTCACAAAAAAACCTCGCGACTGCCTATCATACCTTTCAACTAAAGTTTATGTCTGTCTGGGCAATATAGTACCCAATCGAGCAAGATTTTTTTTTAACTCATACAAATCGGGATGACTGGATTCGAACCAGCGGCCCCTTCGTCCCGAACGAAGTGCGCTACCAAGCTGCGCTACATCCCGCTTTTTTAATCCTATCACGAACCAAAATCCAAAATCGAGTAACTGTTACACTGATAACTGATAACCGATCGCTAAAAGGAGCAAGCTGGGCGTGACCGTCAAACCCGAATGGCTGAGAGTAAAAGCCCCTCAATGGCAACGTGTCGGCAGCGTCAAAGAAATTCTGAGGGATTTAGGACTCAATACCGTCTGCGAAGAAGCATCTTGCCCAAATATCGGAGAATGCTTTAATGCTGGGACAGCAACTTTTTTAATCATGGGGCCCGCCTGCACTCGCGCTTGTCCTTATTGCGATATCGATTTTGAGAAAAAACCCAAACCCCTCGATCCCACCGAACCCCTGCGATTGGCTGAGGCGGTACGGCGTTTAAAACTCAATCACGTAGTCATTACCTCTGTCAACCGGGACGACTTATCCGATGGCGGTGCCACTCAGTTCGTGCGCTGTATTGAGGAGGTTCGCAACCTTTCCCCACAGACGACGATTGAAGTTTTAATTCCCGATTTATGCGGCAATTGGGAAGCGTTAGCACTCATTTTGCAAGCTAAGCCAGAAGTTCTCAACCACAATACCGAAACCATTCCCCGCTTGTATCGGCGGGTACGTCCCCAAGGCAAATACGAGCGATCGCTCGAACTGCTCAAACGCACCCGCGAATTGGCTCCCTGGATTTATACCAAATCTGGAATTATGGTGGGACTTGGAGAAACCGATGCTGAAGTCACACAAGTCATGCGAGATTTACGCGCCGTCGATTGCGATATTCTCACCATCGGGCAATATCTCCAACCCTCTCAAAAACACTTAGGCGTTCAAGAATTTATTACTCCTGCTCGGTTTGATGCTTGGAAGGAGTATGGCGAGTCGATTGGTTTCCTACAAGTCGTCTCCTCTCCTCTCACTCGCAGTTCTTACCACGCCGAACAAGTAAAAGAATTAATGGAACGTCATCCGAGGGCAGTGACCAGCGCAAAAAATAATTAAACATCTTTCTGGAATAGTTCTCAACGACGATGTAGTTTGACCTAGCCCATATTCTTAGTTATGGCTTCCGGATCGATCGCTGCCGCCAAGTTGATGTAAATTCAGCCAAATCTCAATAACCCTAACCGAAACCTTAAAAAATTCTCGGCAGTGTTTATCTCAGACCCGAACTTGGGAATTCTATAAGTAGTCCGGTGATTCGGAAGCTTTCTATTGTGACTACCTTCGTTGTTGAGAAACTACTATGTCAGCTATTTTTTCTTACATTGATACGGAAGACTATTCAAATTTATCTGCCGAACGTTGGCGGGGAAATGAAACGGCAGATGAGCTGAGCGAACTCGAACTAGATGACACGAACGGGGTTGAAAAAAGTCGCAGTCGGACTACAACCGATTTAGTCCGATTATACCTTCAAGATATTGGTAGGGTCCCTCTACTTGGAAAAGAAGAAGAAGTTGCTAAAGCACAACAGGTTCAACGTTACGTCCAGTTAATCAACCTGCGAACTAAAGCAGCTAAAAATGGCAATGCGGCGATCGCGCGTTTTGTTGAAATTGTCGATACCCACGATCGCTTGGTATCTCAATTGGGTCTTCGCCCGTCTCTGGAACGCTGGGCGGCGGCTGTCAAGATGAATGTCTTTGAACTAAAACAAGCGCTGACAGAAGGAAAGCGTCACTGGGCAGAAATCGCTGGCATGGACGTTCAAGAGCTTGACAGGATTCAGAAAGCCGGAATCCGGGCAAAAGAACACATGATCGAAGCTAACCTGCGGCTAGTGGTTTCTGTAGCCAAGAAATATCAAAATCGCGGCTTAGAATTGCTCGATCTGATTCAAGAAGGAACGCTGGGACTAGAGCGAGCGGTAGAAAAATTCGATCCTACCAAAGGCTATCGGTTCAGCACCTACGCCTATTGGTGGATTCGCCAAGGAATTACCAGAGCGATCGCAACCCAAAGTCGCATCATTCGCCTTCCCGTCCATATTACAGAAAAACTCAACAAAATCAAAAAAGTTCAGCGTCAAATCACTCAAGAAAAAGGTCGTCCTGCTACGGCAGAAGAAATTGCCAAGCAACTAGAGATGACATCGGGTCAAGTTCGAGACATGTTGATGCGCGTGCCTCGTTCGGTTTCTCTAGAGGTCAAAGTTGGCAAGGACAAAGACACCGAACTGGTCGATTTACTCGAAACCGAAGATTCTTCTCCTGAAGATAATTTAGTTAGCGAATCCTTGCGCAAAGACTTACAACATCTTCTTGCCGACCTGACGACGCGGGAGAGAGAGGTTATCCAAATGCGCTATGGTTTCCAAGATGGTACGAGCTATTCTCTAGCAGATATCGGTCGCGCCCTCGATCTCTCTCGCGAACGAGTGCGGCAAATTGAAGCTAAAGCCTTGCAAAAGTTACGACAGCCAAAACGCCGAAACCAAGTTCGGGATTATTTTGAGGCTTTAAGCTAAACGATTCGCCCACGGTGAAAACCGTGGTTTTTTATTTATCCGACATGTTGAGTGCCGTCGTGCCACCAAGCTTCGTTATGGCACAGAGCTTCTACCACGACTAGCTAATAAGCGGAGTTTCAATTCATTAGCTTCGTTTACAATTAAAGTAAGGAGAACTTAGAACAAATTTATTCTCACTCCATCGACCTATGCCCCCTCGCTGGCCTCGTAAACCCGATCGCACAGATCCTGCCTATCGACGCTTAGACGACCGCATGAACTTTGCCGTTCACGTAGCAATTTTTCTGGCTTGTAATTCTGGCTTGTGGTTCGTCCACAATGTCAAACACGCCACCTGGTCTTGGATAGTTTGGTTTACAGGCATCTGGGCAATCATTTTGTCATTGCATCTAATTTACATTGCAGCGATCGCAGATTATTCTGTCGAATCTAAAACCAATGGCTAACTCTAAGACGACTCAAGCAATCGAAGCTCTTGCTGCTGAAATTGGCGAAAATATCTATATCGATGTCGCCAAGTGGCACCTCTATCTGTCTGATGCTCATCTCCATACTGTCGTTGCCGAAAAAGTTTATCCTCTCCTGGAAGATAAGTCGGTCAGCGAAGATGCGGTGGTAAAAATCCTCCGCAGTATTCCCGTCAAACTAGGTAGCGGCAGATTGGAAGTTCCGTTAGAAGAGCTTTTACCGATGCAGTGTCAAGTCAATTTGATTGACCTGTTAGAAGAATATCAAAAGAATCTTTAACTTGTCTGTGCCTACTCCTCTTTGAGTGACGCTTTTAAAATTGTCACTCAAACCGATCCGAAGATAGGAAAATCGACCATAATAGACTTGTGTGTGAGGAGTAAGAACGAAAGGTAAAGCTCTTGGGGTCGAAACACGGCCAGACTCCCAAGAGCTTTTCTCTTTAGCCCGATGCTCGTTATGACTTCTCTTCAATCCAACTCGGATGACAACACTATCCGCGACATCTTAACCAATGCCAAAGTCATTGCTGTCGTCGGTCATTCCGACAAACCTCACCGCACTAGCTATCAAATAGCTCAATTTTTGCGATCGGTTGGCTATCGAGTTTATCCCGTCAATCCAGCCGTGGCAGAAATTGAGGGACAGCCAAGCTATCCAACCCTAAAAGAAATCCCCGAATCTGTCGATATCGTCAATGTTTTCCGCCGTTCGGAACATTTGAGCGAGATCGTTGATGAAGCGATCGCCATTGGGGCAAAAACCGTTTGGGCGCAATTGGGAGTTAGCGATGCAGCTGCGGCACGAAAAGCGATCGGGGCAGGACTTAATATAATTATGGATGCTTGTATTAAAGTCGAATACCTGCGCTTAAAAATGTAAGCCAGTACATTCTGGCGCTGTTTTTGACACTCCAACTGAAGATCTCCACGCCAGTTGCTAATGACGCGGGGAACCTGCAACAGAGTCACTACTCATGAGCCACTAGCTAACCCGACGAAAGGTTACTACAAAAACTAGCGATCAATTATGATGCCATTGCTTGCTGGTAACGCTTATTTACCTCGTCCCAATTGACGACATTCCACCAAGCATCCAAATATTTTCCTCGCTCGTTTCTATATTTGAGATAGTAAGCATGTTCCCAAACATCATTGCCCATAACGGGATACATTCCCATCATCAAAGGACTATCTTGATTGGGCGTACCCATTATCTTTAGTTGCTTATTGCGATCGAGAACCAGCCAAGCCCAACCGCTACCGAATTGCTTGCTACCAGTATCGTTAAAAGCGGTTTTAAACTTATCAAAACTCCCAAAAGTCTTATCGATCGCTCTGGCGAGTTCTCCAGTTGGTCGATCCCCGCCCTTAGGACTCATGATCTCCCAAAACATGGTGTGATTGACATAACCGCCGCCATTGTTGCGAACGGTCGTGCGAATGTCTTGGGGCAAGCGATCGAGATCGCTGATGATTTCTTCTGCGCTTTGATTGGCTAATTGGGGATATTTACTAATGGCTGCATTAAAGTTTTTCGTGTAAGTAACATAATGCTTATCGTGGTGAAACCGCATGGTTTCCGCATCGATGTAAGGTTCGAGAGCATCATAAGCATAGGGAAGCGGGATCGCCTTAAAAGGTTTTTCCTCACTTCCCTGAGATTGAGCAAAGCTAGTTTTGGGGTACAGTCCTAAAGCGGCTGTCCCTGTAGTTGCGCCTAACAGAAATAGAAAATTGCGGCGATTAATAGTCATAGTTCGGGCAATTTAGAGTAAATGGGCAAACAAAATCGAGCATATCATCTCTGTGTCCCCACAAATTACTTAGCTGTTTCATAATCTAAATTGTATAGATTAACGCTTCGACTCTTGCCAGCCCTGAGAAGGGAGAGGAGTCGTGGGAAATTCGGTGGGATTGCCATTGCCCTGCAAACGACGACGGAGTTCTTGTAATTGAGGTTCGGTTCCGGGTAATTCATCGACGAGCTGATAGGGATAGATTCCCTTTTCTAGCGCAAAGGCTGCCGTCGTTCCTGCGGCTGCTCCTACAGACCATTCAAAAGAATGAACTCGGTAGGCAGCGGCGGCAATATTGCTAGCGGCAATACTTTTTCCGGCTACGAGCAGATTGTCAATTTTCTGGGGAATCATGGCCCTGAGGGGAATTTGGGCTGGATAGGAGCGACCGTGAGCCTGACGAACTCCCTCCCGTTCCCTGTTTCCTGGGGCTTCTGGGGGAGAAAAGGTCATGCAGGGGTGAAAATCGATCGCGTAGTGAGCCACTCCCAGCGCATCGGGATAAACTGTCGATCGCGTCCGCTTGGTAAATTGATAGGGCGATCGCGTCGGGTGGGTAAGCGACTCCAGATGGGTGATAGCTTTCCAAAGGTTGCGATACATACTCGCCGGTAAGTTATTGCGATATTCGGAACTCCAGTAGTCTTTAGCAGAAATATCGATTTCATTGATACTAAATCCTTCTTCATAGCCGACCGAAGGTCGTCCGATAATTCGCCTCGCCTCGCGAATATAAGGATATTTAGACAATCCGTGAGCAGTTCCCATCGGAGAATTTAATCCTAAGAGCAAGCGATGATTGGGATGGGGTTGCTTGACTCCATACCCCAACTGAGAATCGGTTCTTCCCGCCACCAGCCAGTAGTAAAACCCCAGCGACAGTTCTTCTGCCTTGCGTAAAGCATCCGTTCGCAGTCCGCCCATCCAACCGCCAGCCGCTAATTGCCCTGTTGCTTTCAGTTGGTCGCGCGTGTAGATTAAATTATCTTTGGCAGTGCCCGGACGATAGTCATTTCCCCAGATCCAGTTTTGCATGGAAATATCCCCTGGATTGGGTCGGTCGATCCAAAGCCCGTCGATGCGCATGGGTTTTCCTTTCTGGGGACTCCAAATGCGTCGGTAAGTGAAAACGTATTCAAAAAGCGCTTTGTCGCGATCCGAATCGTAGCCATAGTAAGGTTCGTACTGGCGATAAAAAGAAGGCATTTGCTGCGGTTGCGGGGTAGCAGTTTGCTCCATCGCGAACGTATAGGTAAAACCTTGGGTGCAGTAGGGATCGCCACTTTCGGTGGGAGAAGAGGGATTGAGGTAGGAACGGGGATCGAGTCCGAGACGGTAGGGAACGTCGGCTAGAGCGACAATTTCGCCCGTTTCTGTGGCTTCGACGACGTACCAATCGGCGCCTTCCGATTCTCGTTTGTTTAATGGCTCAAAGCGAATAATTTTTTTGGTCAGGCGAGGGGAGTCCTCGTAGCGGTAGGCATCTTCAATCGTTTTGGAAAGAGGTTCGCTATTGAGCGGTGCATTCGTGGCGCTTTTGTGTTGAATAGCGATCGCGCTCTCGATAATCTTGCCATCTTCGCTCATCTCTAGCTCTTTGATGACGGTCGAAGGAAACCATTTCAGCGTTCCCCTGCCCGCTTTAGCCGCCCTTTCTAGCTTCATCGCGAGCAAGCGATAACCGTCTGCCGGAATAAAACAAGTATCGCTCACCCAACAGTCGCCGGGATTGGCTTTCCCATAATAGCGCTGAATGTTGCTGCGCAGTTCTTGATACCCATTGGGGTAGTATGAGAGCGATCGCTGTTTGTCGGCTTCATCGAGGGCAGACGTTCCCTGAGCGGAGACTTGTCCGCCAATCCAGTCAGTAATCTCTGTCATGCAAACGGTGCGTCCCGCCATGAGAGATTCATAGGCAGTTGCCACGCCTGCCAATCCTCCGCCGACTATCAAGATTTCGCAGCCGACGGTTTCGTCCGGATCTCTGACAGGTTTGGCTAAGGTAGGAGTAAAACTCGATTCCAGTAAAATTAGGCTAATTAATGCCGAAATCGAGACGAAAGAGCGTCTAAGCATTCTTTTTTTCTATGACTAAAAGAATAATTAATAGTACTTGTAAGAGTTTAGAGAACTTAGCTATTCCACCAATTTGCCATATTTTTTAGTGGCTGAACAGCTTTTTCGGCTAAGCTCTCGATAATGCTTGCTAGTTATGGGGTTTCTTAAAATTTTGGTATCATCCAAACAAAACGTTGGCTTATACTGCTACGATTGCTAGCGTATCGAGACAAATACGGTTGAACTCTCTTGAAGCCTTAGAGCGCATGAAGCTTTTTTCTTGGTTGCCTTTTTTTAAAAATAAACAGAAAAATCTGCCTTGGTGGGTGGTAATTCGGACGGCAAAACCTCGCTGCACCTACTATTTTGGTCCATTCGACACCCCCCAAGAAGCCAAACTCAACCAGGGGGGGTATGTAGAAGATTTGATGGGAGAAGGTGCAGATGGCATTACCATTGAAATCCAGCAATGTCAGCCTGAAGTCCTGACGATTGAGGAAGAAGATGAGTAATTGTCATTGTCAATCCCACCCCAGTTAGAAAAAAACTCACCCGATTGATAAAAAACTAATAACTAATTCCTGATAACTGATAACTGAAAATGTTAGGATTGCCTCAGAAAGAGAAAAGAGATAGAAAAGGACAAGACGCTACATGCAGGAGTTTGATAAGTCGATATCCTTTGATGGGCGGGATATACGACTGAAGATAGGATTATTAGCCCCACAGGCAGGAGGAGCCGTTCTAATTCAGTCAGGAGAAACAATAGTTTTAGTGACGGCAACGAGAACCTCTGGTCGAGAAGGTGTTGATTTTTTACCTCTGACGGTAGATTACGAAGAGAGACTTTATGCCGCCGGACGAATCCCTGGCGGTTTTTTGCGACGCGAAGGTCGTCCGCCGGAGAAGGCAATTCTGATTAGCCGCTTGATCGATCGCCCCTTACGTCCTCTATTTCCGAGTTGGCTGCGCGACGACCTCCAGATTATCGCCACGACTTTATCGATGGACGAAGAAGTCCCGCCAGATGTGTTGGCAGTAACCGGAGCTTCTGTTGCCACTATCCTAGCGAAAATTCCCTTCTACGGTCCCATGGCAGCCGTGCGAGTCGGTTTGGTCGGCGATGATTTTATTATCAATCCCACCTATAAAGAAATCGAGGTGGGGGATCTCGATTTAGTCGTTGCTGGCAGTCCCGACGGGGTGGTCATGGTAGAAGCGGGAGCCAATCAACTACCGGAACAGGATATCATCGAAGCGATCGATTTCGGTTACGAAGCCGTCCGGGATTTAATTAAAGCGCAACAAGAATTGATGCAAGAGTTGGGCATTGAATTAGTCACCCCAGAAGCGCCTCCCGTCAACGAGACGCTGCAAACATTCATTCAAGAACGCGCTAGCGATGCTATCAAAAAAGTCCTTTCCCAATACGATTTGGATAAAAAGGCTCGCGACGAAGCTCTAGAGGAGATTGAGGAGATGGCAGTCAGTAATGCGATCGCTCAGTTGCCCGACGACGATCCCCTCAAGATGGCTGCCACGGAAGACCCCAAAGCTATTCCCAACCTCTTCAAAGACCTGACCAAGAAGTTAATGCGCGCTCAGATCCTCGAAGAAGGCGTGCGGGTTGACGGTCGCAAACTCGACGAAGTACGACCCATTTCTTGTCGCGTCGGCGTGTTAGCCCCACGGGTTCACGGCAGCGGTCTCTTCCAGCGCGGACTGACCCAGGTTTTATCTATCGCCACGCTAGGAACGTCAGGAGACGCTCAAGACCTCGCCGACGACTTGCATCCTGAAGATCAAAAGCGCTACCTCCATCACTATAACTTTCCGCCCTACTCGGTGGGGGAAACTCGTCCTCTGCGTTCCCCCGGACGACGGGAAATCGGTCACGGTGCGTTGGCGGAACGGGCGATGCTTCCCGTGTTGCCATCCCAAGAAGAGTTTCCCTATGTAGTGCGGGTCGTTTCGGAAGTCCTCTCGTCCAACGGTTCTACTTCTATGGGTTCTGTCTGCGGTTCTACCCTGGCGTTAATGGATGCGGGAGTTCCCATTCACAAGCCAGTCAGTGGTGCGGCGATGGGCTTAATTAAAGAAGGGGATGAAGTTCGCATTCTCACGGATATTCAGGGAATCGAAGACTTCCTGGGCGATATGGACTTTAAAGTCGCCGGGACGGATACTGGCATTACCGCCTTGCAGATGGATATGAAAATTACAGGGCTGACGATGGATATCGTTGCCAAAGCGATTCAACAAGCCAAACCCGCGCGACTGCATATCCTCGAAAAAATGCTTGCTACTATCGATCGTCCGCGTTCCGAACTTTCTCCCTACGCGCCGCGTCTGCTGACCCTCAAGATCGATCCCGATACAATTGGTTTGGTCATCGGACCGGGAGGCAAAACAATTAAGGGAATTACCGAGCAAACTGGAGCAAAAATCGACATTGAGGATGACGGTACTGTAACCATCGCTGCTGTCGAAGCTGAAAAAGCAGAGAAGGCAAGAAAGCTGATCTATAACATGACCCGCAAACTCAATGAGGGCGAAGTATACGTGGGTCGCGTAACGCGAATCATTCAAATCGGGGCTTTTGTGGAAGTCTTACCTGGTAAAGAAGGGATGATCCACATCTCTCAACTGGCTGAAGGTCGCGTCGGCAGAGTCGAAGACGAAGTAGCAGTCGGCGATGAAGTCGTCGTTAAAGTTCGGGAAATCGATAGTAAAGGTCGCCTGAATTTGACGCGCTTGGGAATTCACCCCGACGAGGCGGCGGCTGCCCGGAAAGCAGCTGCGCTGATGTAAACTAATCCGGTTTAAAGACAAGGAGAAGACAAAGGATAACTCTTTTGCCTTCTGCCTTCTAAATCGCTACAAACTTAATTTTTGTCCGTAAAAATAAATTTAATCGGGAGCGGAGAATGGCAAACTATGAACGATTTTTTAGGATAAAAATTGAAAGATTGCAGTCGATCCGATGCAAAACTTTATATCAAAAATAGCTTTAACTATTGCAAGTATTTTTATTGTTTTATTGCCTTCAGCAAGCGCGATCGAACTCGAAGGCGGTAGAACTGCCTTTGAAAGTTCTCCTCGCTTGCTCGATGCTACGACGACTTTTAATAGCGTCAGAGCATGGGGAGCCAAATATTATTTCACCATCGCGCTACCCGAAAATCTTGGCGAACCGCTAGGAAAGCTTACTATTCAACAACGCCAAGGCGGAGACACGATTAATTTTAATGTAGACGAAACGTTTGCGTTTACGGGAACCCGTTCGGATAAAGGAGACGATCTCTTTATCAAGACGGCAAATTTGGACGAAGAAACCAATACCATTTCTCTGGTTTTCGAACCGCCGATACCGCCCGGAACGACTTTTACCGTCGGACTAAAACCTAAGCGCAATCCCGATTTTGGCGGTGTTTATCTTTTTGGAGTGACAGCTTTTCCAGTCGGAGACAAACCCGAAGGATTGTATCTGGGAGTCGGACGGCTTAGCTTTTATGATAGTAACGATAACAAGTTTTTCGGTTTCCCTTAGAGGACATCCCAAAAGTCCATAAAAATTTTGTCTCTTATCTAACTGAAAACTGCTATAAGATGTTTCGCTTCGCGATCGCTCCGCTTAACATGACATCTATACTTTTGAGACAACCTGTTAACCTGGGCTAAAAACAATGGATTCGATTCAAATTACTGGAATTCGCTGCTACGGATACACTGGCTATCTGCCAGAAGAACAAGTTCTCGGACAGTGGTTTGAGGTCGATTTAACCCTGTGGTTCGATCTCTCCTTGGCTAGCAGCAGCGATCGCATAGAAGATACGTGTGATTATAGAGCCGCGATCTCGATCGTCAAAGATCTTGTCAAAAATCAAAAATTTGCTTTAGTAGAAAAGTTAGCTGCCGCGATCGCACAAGAAATCCTACAACTAGATAAAGTACGACAAGTCCGCGTCCAGTTGTCTAAACTTGCCGCTCCCATTCCCGATTTTGAAGGAAAGATTACCATTGATATCACTCGAAACCGGATAGATTAAGCTTCGCGAGTTATACTTTCTAATCTCGATCGCGAGTTATGGAAATACGAGAACGGGAAATAGCCGCAAAAGGAATAAGATTTTCTCTTGAAGATAAAATTAATCGCTACCAGTAGAAAATCGCGAGAAAAAGTTTACGAGTTTTACAAACGATTGGGATTTGAGGATTATGGAGTAGAATTTCGCATGAATTTTTAGAAAACAACCTTAAACCTCTTAACTGACACATAATTAGAGAGTATTTATAAAATGAGTTTCTCTTAAAAAACTCAGAATAACAATTTAATTTTAATTAAGGTATTTTATGAGTTCTTAAAAAATCAAGAGCTGATAGAATAACAATTAGTTAGGTTCATTTTTCTATCATGCCCACTTATCCCGGACTATCCAGCGAAGCCTTTAAACATCCCCTAGATCGCCAAGCAGAAGAAACTCTTCGTAGTGTTCCCGGCTTCGATCTCGTTGCCAAAAGCTTTGTTGAATACTTCTACGAACGCCCTCAGCTAATTTATTTGATGGGGAATAACATCAAAGTCGGTCCTCGCCAATATTCTACTTTATACGGCATATTTCGAGAATGCGTGCGAGATTTAGATATTCATCCCGAACCAATTCTTTATGTTAATCAAAATCCTTTCGTTAATAGTTATGCTTTGGGACACGAACAGCCTTATATTGTTATTAATACAGAGTTATTAGACTTACTCGATGAAGCAGAAATTCGGACGGTTATCGCTCATGAATTAGGACATATTAAATGCGATCATACGCTATTAATTCAGATGGCAATTTGGGCGATGGGTGCTGCTTCCTTATTGGGAGAATTGACTTTTGGATTGGGAAATTTAATTAGTACGGGTTTAATCTATGCTTTCTATGAATGGCGGCGAAAAGCAGAATTATCTGCCGATCGCGCGGCGATGTTAGTAATGGACGATCTCAAACCAATTATGCAAACGATGATGAAATTGGCAGGAGGAAGCCAGAAGTTCGGTCACGAATGCAGTTTGGATGAATTTATTCGTCAAGCAGATAACTATCAAGAATTAGATCGAGAAAGTTTAAATCAACTCTATAAATTCTTAATCTATAACGGTGGTAACAGCGCATTTTTAACCCATCCTTTTCCAGTAGAACGCCTGCATTATCTTCGAGATTGGGCCAATTCGACCGAGTATCAGCAAATTCGTCATGGGAATTATCAACGAGTTGGAGCAGAAGGTGCGATAGATGTTAAGGCAAAAGAAAGTCCAAATAAAGAGGAAGTAGAGGCTCTGCGCCGACAAATTGAACAACTGCAAGCAGAAATCGATCGCATCCGCTTCCAAAAGCGATCGCCAGAATAATTTTTGCAAAAAAAATTTTGTTTAGTCAGTAAAAGCTTTATAAAAAAGAATTAGATAGACATGACTAAAAGTTAAAAATGCAAGAAAAACGCAAATTAAAACGCTGGCATTTAATTTATTACTTGCGCGTGCGCGATCGCCACACCGACAAACCAATCGGTCATTTAATCGATATTAGCGAAGGGGGAATGATGCTCGTCAGCGAAGCGCCTATCGCTGTCGGTCGCGTTTTTCAGTTTCAGATGATGCTTCCAGAAGAGATTGCCGGAACAACTACTTGGGAATTCGATGCAAAAAGCTTGTGGAGTCAACCCGATTTCAATCCCAGTCTCTACAAAACGGGTTTTCAACTGCTTAATGTTATCCCAGAAGATATCGGTACGATTGAATGCCTAATCGACGACTATGGCTTTCGCGATTGACGCGATCGGATAACTGATTACTCTTAATCACAGGGTCTCAGCCCAATTTTTGGCTTTTTCTGACAATGTTATAGTTCTATGACATAGCGATCCCAAAGTTGTTATAAACTCATATCTACGAGGTAAATTGAGGAAACTACCCCCTTGACCACAGATAGAAAACGTTTGTTACATAAAATTGAGAAGAAGATCTCCACGATCCCGAATAGTAACTTAACGACAGACTCTGCCAAAAGCTATTTTCCGCTCAAAAAATCGGAGAGTGAATCTCATGGGACCACAAGAACGCCCGCCCTTAGAAGAAATGACCCTGCGACAACTCCGCAGGGTAGCTAGTCTATACAACATCTCTCGTTACAGCCGGATGCGCAAAGCGCAATTACTGGCAGCCATCAAAAAAATAGAACAAGAAAGAGCAGCTCGAGATCGATCTAGCGTCCAGGAGGAACAAAAAGTGGAAGCATCAAAATTTGATTTAGGTCAAGACGATCGTAACGGAGGTCCATTAGCATCGGTTGATGAAGGACTAGGAGATCTACCCGGCGGGTATGGTGAAAGCATGATAGTACTCATGCCTCGCGATCCCCAATGGTCGTATGCTTATTGGGATATACCTAACGAACACAAAGAAATGCTCCGTCGTATGGGAGGACAGCAACTGGCGTTGCGCTTGTACGACGTAACAGATATCGATATAGAATATCAGAGTCCGCATAGCGTTCAAGAGTATATGTGCGACGAACTAGCGCGGGAGTGGTATTTGCCTATCCCAGTCAGCGATCGCGATTATGTTATTGAAATTGGCTATCGCTGTGCCGATGGTCGCTGGTTGATGCTTGCCCGTTCTGCACCCGTTCGCGTGCCTCCCGTCTATCCCTCTGATTGGGTTGAAGATGTCTTCATCACCGTCAACTGGGAAGAAGATCTTAGAGGCAAGACCATGTACGAATTAGTTCCTCCCAGCAAAAAAGCTGCCGCCGCTGGTGGAATGCACGCTCAGATGTACGGCGTGTCTCAAGAGGGCGAAGCCATGCGAGTGACTGGTTCGCTGTTCGGTTCGATGCAGCACGTCCCCGGTTCTCACGTTCCCGGCTCGGTTCCTCCACAGGAGGTTATCAGCTCCTATATCTTCCCATCTGGCGTTGGTATGTGGGCAGTACCTACCGTTTCTGGTCTAACCATGTCCGGTGTAGGCATGATGTCTGGCATTGGTATGTTCTCTGCCTCGGCGGCTCCCGCTCGTCCGCGCAAGTTCTGGTTGATTGCAGACGCCGAATTGATCGTCTACGGAGCGACCGAACCAGACGCGACGGTAACGATTGGCGGTCGTCCGATCAAACTCAATCCCGATGGTACGTTCCGTTTCCAAATGTCTTTCCAGGATGGATTAATCGATTATCCTATCATGGCAGTTGCGGCTGATGGAGAGCAAACGCGATCGATCCACATGAAGTTCCACCGCGAAACCCCTTCTCGCAATACCAACACAAAAGAAGAAGCCGTTTTAGAATGGCTTGCTGAATAGGATTTTGAGCTGTTAAGTTTTCAAAAGCCAACCCTGATGTTCCCCGACGGTTTCAGTCGGGGGTTTATTTACGATCGCGATCGAGTAGATATCCCCAAAACCAATTGTAAGGATGAACGCGAGCGCTCAATTGCTCTCCTTTATAGAGAGGACGCTGTTCGTTTGCCCATTGAAAAATCGATCCTTCCAAATTAAAGGTTTTCTCATATCCCATCGCTTGTAACTGCCTTGCTGCAACCGCAGAACGGTACCCGATCGAGCAGTAAACAACGATTGGCTTGGATGGATCGAGGTTTAAGTCCCCAAGGTTAGCGGGAATTAACTCGGCTCCTTGAAGGTGGCTGACAGCATATTCTTCAGGGGTTCTAGCATCTAGTAGCAAGGGGTTCTCTGCCTTATCTTCCTCCAACCAAGCAGCTAAGTCAGCAGTTGAAATGTGTGGCACTTTAGGGAATTTGAGCCGAATTAGAAATTTTACGGCTATCCAAAGTAACTTTTTAAAAAGAAACATAATTAAGTTTAAATAACGAGCAAGACAATCGCACTACGTTCATAATTCAAATAGGATCGCTGGATTTTAAGTAAATCATGCTTAACTTTAAACCGTGGGACGAGCTACTGCGCCAGTATGTAGATAACCAAGGAAAAGTAAACTATCGATCTTGGAAAGCCGAATCCAGACAAAAATTAACCGATTGGTTAGAAGAAATTGCTCAAATCGATCTTCAATCCTATCCCAAACCCAACCAAAGATTAGCCCTATGGCTCAATCTCTACAATGCTCTCACAATCGATCGCGTTCTATCTGCCTATCCTATCGCCTCGATCCGACCGACAATTTTGGGAATTCCTAACTGGATTGCCTTTTTTTGGTTCTTTGAGCTTTCCATTTATAAGATAGGCGATCGCACTTATAGCCTCAATGATATCGAACACAGTATTCTCCGAAGAGAATTCAACGATCCCCGCATTCACTTCGCGCTGGTTTGTGCATCTGTTGGCTGTCCTCTGCTGCGCAACGAAGCTTACTTGCCCGAAAGCGTACAAACTCAATTAGAAGAGGATGCGAAACGCTTTATCAACAATCCTGCGAAAGTTTACTACGATCGCTCCTCCCAAATTCTCTACTGCAACCCTATTCTCAAGTGGTATCGGCAGGATTTTCTCAAAGTTGCCGACTCCCTACCAAAATACATTCAGACTTACCTCTCGCCAACCGTCGAACTCTCTTCCGCTACCTGCATTCGCTACCTCGACTATGATTGGAGTTTGAATCAGCGAATATCTTCATAAAATTTTTTGAGATAATTGGCAGAAACGCCAATGCCCCATAAATAGCCGATGTAGAAATAGATCGCGTTAGCTTTAAGGACTCCCAACTTAGCCACGCGGCGATCGCTCGATTGGACGACGCGATTGACTAAGCGGATTTTTCCTAGCCGAAATAGCCTCAAACAGAGATCGGCATCTTCCATAATCGGCAGTTCGCGATCGAAGCCACCGCAATCCCAAAAATCACTCCGACGACAAAACATCACTTGATCGCCAAATAGAAGCCGCAATCCTCTAAAAAACAAGTGAGGTCGAAACAGCAGGGGAGCGTAGTAGGTTTTCAAGTAATTATGTAGCGTGACTCCCCAGCGAGTTGCATCCGTCCCTGCCATCAAGGAGATAAAGCCGCCACAGGTAACGCTGCGATCGGCTAAAGTTTTTTCGACGATCGTCACTAGATCGTCAGGAACTAGGGTATCGGCATGGAGAAAGCAGAGAATTTCTCCTATAGCGACTTCTGCGCCTCGATTCATTTGTAGCGATCGCCCTTTGCGATCCGAGATAAGAACCGTAACCCCTGCTGCTTTAGCAATTTCTGGGGTATTATCTTGACTGCCGCCATCGACTACAATGATTTCCCTAGCGGGAGGATCGAGCAAGCTGAGATGACGTAGCGTTCGTCCTAATGTAGCAGATTCATTTAAAGCAGGGATGATAATAGAAACACCAGACATGAACCCAAACAGAATTAAATGTCGAATTTACCTAAGATTTTGCACCATTCTTAATGCAGGAGAACGTAACGAAGAATCTAGGGTTGAAGTTGGTATGCTAGATGGATTTTCGAGTCAGTAGAGTAGAGGATTTTTTCCCTTTCCCCCAATCGCTGGTTGACCGACAAATTTTTATCCCCTCATCCCTAAATCTCTTCTCCCACAAGGGGCGAAGGGACTTCAGTCCAAAGTCTTAAGTGGAAAGCCCCTCTCCCCGAGCGGGAGAGGGGTTGGGGTGAGGGCGATCGGAGTTTTGTCACTCAACTCTAGCCCCAATCGTCCAATTTTGTTTCTCATCTAACTGAAAAGTGCTATCAGATGCTTCGCTTCGCGATCGCTACGCTCAACATGACATTCTCTACTTCTCAGACAACCTGCAAGTAGATGAGCAGAATTAATTTCCAGATCGTTGTAGTGCGAGCATCTTGCTCGCGGGGGGACTTAGGATGACAGGTAACATCTTTAACTGCAACTTGGTATAAATTCAGTTGAATCTATCGTTTATCATTTAAGAATGCAAAAATAGCAATCGCGTTTAAAGTCCGTAACACTTGTGTAACTTTCTTTTGACTAACGTGTTGCTGTTTTGATATATCTAACGTTCTTTTAAAAAGCCGACGCGATCGTGCCCCGAATTCGCTCTAATTCAAATAAAGCTTCCTGATGGAATTCCCATCAGGATTATTGTTTATCTTAGGTCAACGAAGCAGATGTGCGATCGCTCGGAACCGGATTCACTCATGACTGAATTTGTGCGCGAACGCTCGATTCGCCGTACCGTAAAGGTACTAGAAGCCAAGCGCAAACGCATTCGAGAAGAGTTAGAACAACTCATTCAGCATCTCGATCTTTTAGTCCCATCCTCAGCGACTTCTTCAGATTTGCTCCAAGAAGCCATTCAACGCATAGGAGATGATGCCTTCAGTCAGTTGTTGATGCAACTCATGCAAGAAGCGAAATAACTACGATTGAGTGTCTTCCTTCTCTTTAAGCTTTTTTTGGATAGAGATAGGGGTTTTCTGGAGTTCTGGAAGCGCAACCAACTCCCTTTGTTTCTCTGTAACCTTTCTCGGCATGAGCATCGGTAAGGGTTCGGGTTGCTCCAACCAGTAACTGGCAACGGGTAGCGTATGTTCTAAGTCTTCTAGGAGTCTGGGAATGACCATCACGGCGTGTAGTTCGCCGATGCGTTCGGCTTCGTGCATTCCCGCTTCGACTGCTACGGCAACGTTCGCCACAGAACCCCGTATAATTGCCGTACACAACCCAGCGCCAATGGTTTCGTAGGAGGCGAGTTGTACGTCAGCTGACTTCAACATCGCATCAGCCGCACCCACCATTGCCGGGAACCCTCGCGTTTCTACCAAACCGATGGATTGATTGCTCAGGCGGCTGTAACCCCGCTGTTGCTGAGCGATTTGTACCAAGTGGCTGCCGATGGGAAAGATGGCTTCTAGGTTGGGCATCGGACGGGGAATAACCAATTTGGAGACTAACTGACCGATTTTTTCTGCCATGTTCGCTCCCTCTTCTACCGCTAAGCGAACGTCGGCAATATTACCCCGAACGATAGCCGTGCAATGACCGCTACCAATTTTTTCATACCCGACCAAGGTTACTTCTGCTGATTTGAGCATCATATCAGCTGTTCCGACGATGGCAGGGAAGCTTTGCGTGGATACTAAACCAAGTGCGCTGTCGCTAGCTCTGTGCGCTTTTTTCATTCGTTGCCCAGAAGCGGATACTCTAGTATGGACTTCTAATTTAGACATTCAGTATAATATTACCCCTGGAAATAGCCTAATACCTTAAGATAGACCGCTTGAATATTTCTAGTTTATCGCGTAATTGTTAATTATTATTTAATATTTTTATAGATTTCAATAACTTTCAATAATACTAGGGAATCTGTCGATACGGCTATGGAAGAAAAACCTCAAGATAATTCATCGCAATTGTCACAAGAAGGGGCGGAAGAATTACTGCGATCGCTAATTTACAAAGAAGGGACTTGGGTAGACTGGGGCAAAGCCTGTCTGCAATTACAAAAAGCTGGTTACAACTCTCAAACTATTTTTGAAAAGACGGGCTTTCAGGCAAGTCAGCAAAACCTGATTATCGTCGCGGCTCAAGTTTACGACAGTCTCGTCAAAGCTGGCGTATCGGAAGAGACACTTTCCTATTATCGGGGACCCAAAAGCGACGTTCTCTACGAATTGCGCATCCTCAACCAAGAACAACGAGCGGCAGCAGCTCAATTAGCCCAAGAGAAAAAATTAGAATTCGATAGCGCCAAAGAAGTCGCCAAAGCGATTCAGGAATTTTCCAGATTTTCTCAAATCCCCGCCGGATTTACCAACGATCCGGGCGATGCCGTCGCCTATCAATACTGGAAACGCGCCAGACAAAAAAAGGATCTTCAGGAGCGAGCGCGTCTGATTGCTCAGGCATTGAAGTTTGCTCGCTCCGAGTCAGCTAGAGAAGCCATTGAAAAACTGCTGAGCGACTTTACAGCTGCTCCCAGTCGAACTGCACCTTTGATTCCCATCTATCGACTAGAAGCCGAAGAAGAAATTGCCCGTATCATTCCTGTTGTAGGTACTTTACCTTTGACAAGGCAAGACTTGGAAACCATTTCTCCGGTACAGTTAAGAGAACCTTTCCGAATTGCGCATCTTGCTAAAGACGGATCGGTGGTGCCGCTGCCGGGGTGGCAAGCCGTTCTAAAAGCCGAAGATCCGGTGGCAATTTTATGCAATAGCGATCGCCTGCCAACTCCCCTTCCTGGGAAGGCTGAAGACGTGTTGGTTGTCGTCGATCGCCAAGCGACCCAATGGGATGTTAATAGTTATTTTCTCATAGAACGAGAAGGGCAATTAACGTTTCAATGGTTTGAAGAAGCGCCTGATATCCTGCTACTAGGACAAGTCGTTCTCGTCCTACGACCTAAAAAGATTCTCGACGAAAATAATATTATTGAGCCGTGGCAGATGGACGATTAATTTAGTTAGTGATTAGGATTAGTAGTTTGTCTCCCCACCCTCCCCACACTTCCTACCCTCCCCACACTCCCTCTCTCAAACTATGCCCTCTCTTACTCCCGAACAATATAAAGAAAAAATGCAGCGACGCAAGGAAATTCAGGAAAAGCGTCTAGCAGAGCGATCGCAAGAAAAAGGGTTAATTATCCTTCATACTGGTAATGGCAAAGGCAAAACGACGGCGGCGTTGGGAATGGTCATGCGATCGCTCGGTCATGGATTTAAAGTCGCGATCGTACAATTTATTAAAGGTGCTTGGGAACCAGCAGAAAAAGCGGTCTTGAGTCGTTGGGAAGATCGACTCGAATTTTATGCGATGGGAGAAGGCTTTACCTGGGAAACGCAAGATCGAGAGCGAGATATCCAGAGGGCAGAAGAAGCTTGGCAAAAAGGGCTAGAATTTATCTGCAATCGAGATTATAAGCTAGTTCTCTTGGATGAAATTAATGTAGCGCTCAAGCTTGGTTATCTCGATATTGACAAGATTTTAGCTGGACTGGATCAAAAACCCGAAGATTCTCACGTTATTTTGACAGGCAGAGGCGCACCGCCAGAATTGATAGAAAAAGCCGATTTAGTTACTGAAATGACTTTAATCAAACATCCTTTTAAAGAGCAAGGAGTCAAAGCGCAGCCAGGGATTGAGTTTTAACATCCTTGCGGGAAGTCCCCCAGTGCAGGGAAACGGAACTGGGGGATGAAAGCAAGGGCAGGATATAGTTAGCTACGCGGAGAATCTTGTTGCTTGATAGATTTTTTCAAAACATCAAGCGATACTCCGCCACTGGAATTGACCAAGTATGAGCTAGACCAAAAAACAGGTTTCCAGTAGTATTTGTCAACATGAGACTTGAACTCCTTGCGAATTAGTCTGCTTGATGACGCTTTAAGAACTTTTACAAACTCAGAAATCTGGTTGTCTGGAGACAGACTGACCAATAAATGAACATGGTCTTCTTCGCCATTGAACTCAATCAAAATGCTTTTTTGTTGTTCGCAGAGCTCCGTGAAAATTGTTTGCATTCTAGTGAGAATTTCAGAAGTAATCACCTTGCCTCGATACTTCGTTACCAATACAATATGCAAGTGAATACAAAATAGAGCATGAGAACTCTTTCTGAGCAAAGGTTGCACTGGGCGTTAAGTGAATGGTACGCTCGCACCCATGAGAGTAACACGTAGAACCACCTTTCGCTTATATCCAACTAAATCTCAGGAGTCGAAATTGCATTATTGGCGACGACTTCATAAAGATTTGTTCAAGGCCTGTCTTTACCACAGAAAGACAGAATATCAGCGTTTTGGGAATTCTATTAGCTACTATGACCAGCAAAATATTCTGCCAGATTTCAAAGAATGTTGGCCTGAATATAAAGAATTAGGTGCGCAAGCTTTACAGGCAACGGTAAAGGGTGTTGACTATGCCTTTCAACGTTTTTTCCGTGGATTGAGTGGATACCCAAAATTCAAGTCTGCACGACATGATCGTGGTCGGACTTATCCAGGAATAAGTGGATGGAAAGCGCATACATCAGGCGATAACGGCTACCTGGAATTGTCTAATTTAGGACAAATTCAGATGAGAGGTAAAGCTAGAACTTGGGGGACACCAACAACTTGTACAATCATCTGGAAACCAGGTAAATGGTATGCTTCAATCACTGTAAACTGCGAACCAAAACGAGAAACTAGCACTGGTGCTATAGGTTTAGATTTTGGTACTCACCACGCTATTGCTTGTTCAGATGGAACAATAATTGCTCCTCCGAAATTTTTAGCCAAAACTCAACAAAAATAAAGCAATTATCTAAGAGATTACGTCGCAAGCGTGCGCCTAATTTCAAAAAGAAGATTAAAGCATCTAAACGTTGGAGAAAAGCCAGGAAACAAATTAGTAGACTTCAAAGTAAAGTGACCAATCAAAGACAAGATTGGCAACATCAAGTAGCTACACAGATAGGAAAGAGTAATTCACTGGTAGCTACTGAGAAGTCGAACATCAAAGGGATGACTCGTAAAGCAAACAAGGGCAGCCAAAGAAAACATCAAAAAACAGGACTCAATAGCTCGCTGTTAGATGTTGGGATTGGCAATCTAACTTCACTAATCAGATCTAAGCTCAGTGAATGTAGTGGGGTATTTGTTGAAGTACCTCTCAAAATTGCACCATCCCAAACTTGCCCTCGGTGTGGTTACAAAAAGAAAAAGAGTTAGCCGAGCGTGTGCATCATTGTGAAAACTGCAACTTCACTGCGGCTCGTGATGTGGCAGCATCAATGGTAATGCTCAATTACGCTTTGGGGCTAGGAACTAGCCTCTCAAACGCTGATGCTGAACCTCTTTCTAAGACCCCACAGCATTGTGGAGGGTTTAGGAAAGTTCAGCAGGTGAAGCGTCAGAAACCTCGGACGTAGCGCAAGCGAAGTCCGTAGGTAGTTCATATAAAGTCCTCTATACTTTCGCTGTAAGTACTTAATCTTAACGAAGCAAGAAATTACTCTGACTCATCAAAAATATCTTATCGAGACGTGTTAAGTTTTCCTCACCAGATGGGTAAGTTAAATGTAACTACTAATATCAAATCCGTTTAATTAGTCATAATATGTAGTGCGACCAAGATGGTCGCTTTTCGGGACGTATGTCCTAACGGACACGCTACGCTTTCCGCACTGCTTATTATTGTGGTCATTCAACCGGATTTGATATAACTAAATCCTCACCGTTTTCTCAACTGGAAACGCTTCTTCTTGTAAGGTCTGCGTGTATTTCTGGTTGAGGCTACGGTTGAATAACTGTTACGACTAAATCGACTCTTCCTGTTTCAGGAATCAATAAAATCGCCAATATTATTTCATTTCTATTGATAAGATCGACACTTCTAAATCTTTAGCGGAACCAGAAATATGTCAGGACAAAAACGAGGGAAACCATTACAAAAGCGATTGTTCCAAAACTCATTTAGAGAGACGGGAAAAAGTATAAAGCAACTTGTACAAAATTTGCTAATGCGGTTTTTCCGTTCTCTAATGGCTTTGTTAATGGCTCCAATGTCTTTATTAAAGACAGAGAAAAGGACAAAGCAGCCTTCAGATGGCTCGTTCGCCTCTAATAGACGACCTGATTTCTTGCTACATAGAGGTCTGCGTTCTCTTCCTCTTTTTAGCAGGCGACCCAGCTTCTCGAATGCTGGTTTCGTTTTACCCACTATCGCTTTGCTTTTGTTGATATTAAGCTTAGTTGTTAGTTCAATGTTGTTTCGCACAACTCAACAGGCTCAACAGGTAATCGGTAGTGCTGAGAGCCAAAAGATATACAATGCTGCGACACCAGCGATCGAACGAGCAAAAGCAAAATTAGAATACCTTTTTGAAACCGATCAAAGAATTACCGTTGGAGTTCCCTCTGAGGGCAAGTTAGAGAGCATGATGAGGAATGTAAATGATACTACCAATGGTATTCTCGCCCTTCCCACCGATCCCTATACTTTACCTGGAGAAACCCGTCTCAACCTCGATGGAGATCCTAATACAGTTGAGAACGCCTGGTACTACACCACAGATATGGATAGCGATGGTAGTCAAGAGGTTATTGCTTACTCAATTATGATGAAAACTGAGGCAGATATAAATGGCAATGGCACGATAGAAACCAGTGAAAATATTAAAAATATTGTTGACCAATCTGGTAAAACAGCTGACGAGATTAAAGCCAAAAATTTTCTCACTCGTAGTGGCCCGCTGACGATACAAACGGGGTTAGCCAGCACTGATTGCCAAATTCCCGCACTGAAACTTGCAAAAGGGTGGGAAGCAATCAATAGTGCTTCGGTACGCAAAAACTTTCAAATCGATGCTGTAGTAGCAAATGCTTCCACAACGAACAAAAGTGTTGCTGCCTTAGAGCTACAGCAAGACAGGCAGATGGATCGGGGTAACAAGTGGGCAGCCTGGTTTCGCGATGATATTGATTTTTCAAATCCTCCTCCTTTTACTTGGAATGGCGCAATGCATTCCGAAGGAAGCATTTATTTTGGGCAAAATAATAATCAAATCAAATTTTACCTGGTTAGTTCGCCATACTCTTGTCTTTATAATCAGGATGCTTCCGAAATAACGATCAATCAGCTTCGAGATCTAGACGACGCAGACGGCGACGGGAACACCCAGGAAATCACTTTTCAAGGTCAAGCGATCGCTGGCACCACCAGCAGTAATACTAATGGCATTATGCTAGTTGACTTATTTCCAGGAGCCGGAAAAAAACCTGCGGATGTCAGTGGCCATAGCGATGTTCAATTAACAAGTACTACTGATTCTGTTGAAAACAGCCCTGTTCCCTATACCTATTCTCTCAACCCAATAGCAATCTTTACCGAGGATAAATCTCAGTCTCGATATAGTGCCGATCCAACCAATGTTTCAAGCAGGGTTAATACATGGAACAATAGTTCCTTAAATAAACGAATTGTGAACAAATCAGAAAGAAAACCCTACTTGGACGATACCTATCGAGCAGACAATCGCTGGGGACCAAAACCAAGATATAAACCTTTAGATCGAGATCCGACCAATCAAACTCAAACGACTGCAAGCAACTACGGTAAAACAATACAGGAATCTGTAACTGGTTCCAAACTCTACAACGAACTAACTGGGGATACTCCCGATCCAAACTTTCCCGATGAAGTAGGACTTGATGGCTACTGGGAACGTCGCGCTCGCGTTCAGGGATTGCGGATCATTGTCGGACAAAGGTTAGAATTAGGCAATCCCTTTGGTTGGAGTAGCAACGATCCGCTTTATCCCCCAAGCAATAACACTCTCACTAACAAAGATATACAAAGACGTACTCTCAGGGATAATCTAGCAGCAGTTCAAGCAACAGCAGTTTATCACTACAAGAGCGTTACTACTGGCTATACCGATGAACCAGTTACCGTTTTAGCAACAACTGCTCATCCAGGCACTCTAGCAACCAAGACAAATAGCACAACCTTTAATAGAGTTCCTGGTAGTACTAACATTAATACTAATTTTCTCGTTGGTGAAGGAACCAACGGCTGGGAATTTACACCTGTCAGTTCCGCTAATCTTAGTAGTGCAGCCATGGTGACAGCCTTAACTAATCTTGCTCGCTTTGCCGGAGATCCTGATGGAGCTTTTCCGCCCAAGCAAGAAGCAACAGGCACCATCGTCCATCCTTATCCTTATTTAACTATGTGGGGAGATTTTTCTAACCTACGAAGGATAGTTGATACAGGGGGATTAAGTAATTTTAGTGCTCTCAGCACTGCTGATAAAAGTACCGTTTACACTGCCGCTTCTATGTTAGGGATGTTGGCTTATAACTTGGATAATCTGCAAAGTTACGATTACAATGTTCCTGCTAACAAGAATGCATTATTCTCTACTTCAGCTACTAATGATTTAGATGATGCCCTAGCAATTTTAGGTGATGGTAACAACAGCAATGGAGAAGTGAGATATAATGCTGGCACTGGCAGGATAGAAGTCTATGCTAATGGTGGTACTCTAATCTCTACTTTTCCAAGTACCTCGTCACTACAAGAAGCTTATTTATTAGGAGTAAGCAATCTTGCTACAGCGTATAATCCGGTAGGAAATAGACAATTATTGCAATTTTTACAGCTAAAGGAACAGGTAAAACGCGATCGCCAATACGGTTTTGCTACATCACCAACAACTTCCTACACAATACCAACCATAAGCGGCTTTTCAGGTTTATCGTTTCCTACTGGTATCACAAAAAATTCAGGTACAAATCTTAATATCGGCTGTGACTATCGCAATACTACGAGTGGAAATAACTTCTTTGGTTTTGGCGATCCAACCACGCAGACAAGCCTAAATACATTTCTTCGTCTATCAACTGCGATTTGCTATAATACAGTGCCTTTACCTGGTTCTGCTAACGTAACACCAAAGTTTCCAGCCCTATATTATCTGTTCCCAATAGCAGAACACGCTCATGATGGACAGATTTCATCTACAGCAACTACTGCTGGAGCAACTGCTGTTATTCAACCCAGTACTGAGCCTTATATTGCTGACACTTACATATTTGACCGCACTAATAGTAAAGGAGTTAACTGGAACTCTACTAACGACTTTTATAAAGTTGTGGGCGACACAGATAGTAATGGCAGAGAAAATGGAACAGAAAATGGAATTGCCGCGATCGCTCTTCAACCAAAAGCTAGAACTGATTGGAAGCTACCCACAACAACAACAACTAACACGAATATTGACAACAAGATAGTTGATAATGGAACCAACGTTTATGTGTCGTTACTAGATAAAAGTTTTTACAATGGTCGGGAATTAATGGGAGTAAGAACATTAGATCTCGACTTAAACCTGCTCCGCAACAATACTTTGAATGGTGAGAGTTGGATTCCTAACAGTGGTATCGTCTATGCTTTCCGCGAAGATGCGGTGCGAGAAGATGCTATTGCTAGACCTAAAAAGAGTGATAAAACTTGGTCGGACTGCCATACAGAGTCAGAATTAACCGGACAAGCTGACTGTCAAATGAAAACAAGACTTGATAGTCCTCAAGACCCTCCCATTAATGCGACAACTGGCGTAAGTACAAAACCTGTTGACTTTTTTGCCGACCCCTACCGCCGTCCTTTTGGATTTCGCCTTCGCAATGGAAGTGACTTGTCACGCAATGGCACCGAGCGCGGTTTATCCTTTGTTAGCGACAATCCTATTTATATTCAAGGTAATTTTAATCTGCATCAGGATAGCAGCGGCACCCTCCAAGAAGAGTTTACAGAACCTCTCAACGAAGATTGGAATAATTTCTACACCCGTGAAACTCTCAACACTAATTTTGCCAAGTCTACTACAGATCGATGGCGAGCGACAGAAGTAATCGGCGATGCCGTGACCATCTTGTCTAATAACTTCTGCGACGGAACGGTTGAAAGTGGATTTAACGGTAATACTTCTACTAATGCTAGCGGCTACATCTTTGACACCAACCCTAATCCTACTGTTAGTGGTTGTCCCGCAAGCACTGAACAACCTTCTTCTTATCTCAACAGCCCTATGTATCAGCAAAGTAATGCTGTTGGATGGGAGCGGGAAGATGGAAGCACTAATGTCAATTTGCCAATCAAAATAGATCGAAATGGAACAGTTCGCTACTGTAGCTCTACCGCCAATTGCAATAACAGAACATATAGCGATTATACTAACTACCGAACTTTACAAAATGGAAGAGTATTAGGTCGTGGAATTAATGGAACTCGCGTGAATAGCATTATCGTCAGCGGTCAAATTCCTACCAGAACCAATCAGTGGAATGGTGGCATTATTAACTTTCCTCGATTTCTAGAGTATTGGACGAGTAGAAGGTTATTTATTGCGGGGGCTTTTATTCAGCTAAACTACAGCACTTATGCTACGGGTCCTTGGCAACACGAAAATAGCACTTGGGAACCCAGCACGAGTGCTGCTACAAGTGGACCATGGAACTACTATAGTCCACCTATGCGGCGCTGGGGTTATGATGTCGCTCTACAGTACGCTCCTCCAGGACCCGTAGCCCAGCGTTTTATTTCTACTGGTACTCCTCGAAGCGAAGTTTACCAAGAACGACCGGCAGACGACCCCTATATTAAGCAATTGCGCTGTGCCACAGTAACCGTAAGTGGCAATACTCAGAAAGTCGATAAAAACGCGACAGACTGTAGTTAATAATACCAAGTTGCACTCAAAGAGATAACCTAGTGCGAGCGAGACGCTCGCGCAGGCATCTTGCCTGCACTACTAGCAAAATCTTTACACATTTAGAAGATAACTAAAATAGAAGATAACTAAAAACTGAAAATTATAAATCAATCAAGCAAAAACCATAACCTAGTCTTTAATTTCCAATTCCATTCGTCGGAGAAGATTCAGATGGCATTCATGCAATCTCAGAAACTAGAACGCCGCAGTTATAGCCTCTTACCGAAATTAATAAAATCGATCGACGTTAGAGCCTCCGACAAGGGACTAACCATGATGGAAGTCTTAGTAGGAATTTTAGTTTCTAGCATTGTTGTCGGTGTCTTTGCACCTGTCTGGCTAACTATTGCTGCCACCCGCATTCAACATTTTAGAGCCGAACAAGCGATGAATCTGGCTCAGAGCGAGATCGATCGCGCTCAGGTTAATATTATGCGGGGAGTCAAAGCAACGGATACAGATAAAGTACCGCCTCAAGCAACCAGCGTCACTAATCTGTCAGATGTTGGTAGACCAACAGCAACTGTAACAAGTTACTCTGCTTTAACAGCTACAAAGGCTTTAGAAGTAGATGTTAACAATGATGGTAAACCCGACTTTCTCGTCCAGCTTTTTCGAGATGGTGGACAAACTTTTAATAGCGGTGTTTCCCAAGACGAATTCTCCTTATTTAGAATGGGGGTTCGCGTTTATTCCATTGTGGCTAAAGATAATTTAAGTAATCTGGAAACGCAACGCGCTTCTTTAGGTTTTACGCAAGGGCTAAAAGAGCAGGCAACTCACCCTTTAGCCGTTCTTTACGCTGAAATAGTTCGTAGCGACACGAAAAAATCTCTTGACGAATATAAGGAGTATTTAGCTCCTTAAAAGTCTTCACTTTAAATTTGAGAGGACAACATGAGCTTACGCTTTCATAACGCAAGTGTCAATCAATTAGGACGATTGTTCCACAAAAGTAAAACGGCTGGTTTTACTCTAATTGAGCTTTTGATGGTCAGCATCTTGGGCAGCATAGTTGTTTCAGGTCTGCTGTGGGTAATGAACGATATGCTTAGAGAAAACCAGCGCGAACTTGCTCTTAGCTCAACTCAGCAGGATATGAAGAGAGCATTAGCATTTATTGAGGAAGATTTGCGCGAAGCCGTTTATACCTACGATGGCAATGGCTTGAATAGCATACTTTCTTATTTACCTTTTAGCAGTACTTCTACTGACACAATACCCATTATTGCTTTCTGGAAAGTAGAGCCAGTTCCCTATTCTGCAAGTGGAAGTCTTCCAAATTGCAGTACAATCTCTACCTCAAAAAAAAATGAGTGTGAGGCGCTAAAAATAGAACGCCGCGCTTATACACTGGTCATGTATTTGCTATCTACTACGGATTCTAATCCTAAAACGTGGGAGGGCAAGTCTAGGATTCTTCGCTATCAGCTACGCAAGTATGGTGATTTAAGTACCCTGACGCGCAATCCAGGTTATGCTGACCCCAGACTAGATAGTACTTTTACAAGCTGGCCTAGGGATATCGATAATAATAATGCTCAAGCTCCAGGCACAATATCAAGCACTACTATTCCTCTAGTCGATTTCGTCGCCTTACCCACTGACTCTAATATAACTCTCCCTGCTTGCCCTGCTGGCGATAGTCAATATACCTATCAACGCACCCCTACTGATAGTAGTAAATCTAAAAGCTTTTTTGCCTGTGTTGGGACTAATCAAAATGATACCGCTAACCAAGATATCATTCTCTTCTTAACAGGGAATGCTAATGGTAATGCAGGATTAGATAAAGAGGAATTACTCGCTCCTTTAAAAGCTCAAGTCATTAGTCGTGGCGTTATTGAAAAAATCGTAAAAGAATGAAAAAAAATTTATATGTATATCAGTCTAAAGCTGGCTATACACTGATAGAAATCTTAGTTGTTATTATTATCGCTGGTGTTTTAGCTGCGATCGCGGCTCCTAGCTGGGTGGCTTTCATCGAACGTCAGCGTCTTAACGAGGCTAACAATCAAGTTTACCAGGCAATTCGTCAAGCTCAAAGTCAAGCCCAAAAGGAGAAAGAAACTTGGCAAGTAAGCTTGAAAGAGGAAAGTGGAGTTGCTAAGTTAGCAGTTCATTCAGCTAAGGTTACAAGCCCTTCTTGGAAGGAATTTCCTCAATCTATTCGGATCGACACTACTAAAACCAATTTATTAGAAACTTCTACATCAAGTGGTATTTATAGAATTCGATTCAATTATAAGGGTTGTCCCGTTAATGCTACGACAGATACCTGTATCAATACTACTCTGACAGTACCTCAACGAATAACTTTATTGAATCAAAATGGGGGAAATCCAAGACGCTGTATTATTATTTCTACTCAACTAGGAGCAATTAGAAGTAGTCAAGATACAAATTGCAATTAAAGGCAATAAAATATAGTAGTCTAATACTATTGTGCTTTTTTTTGCTAAATTTTAGATGAAAAATTACCAAAAAAGTTATAATTCTATTCAAGGATTCTCTTTACTGGAGATTTTAGTAGTAGTTATTATAGTTGGTATCCTAAGCGCGATCGCGGCTCCTAGTTGGATCGCTTTTTTCAATCGCCAGCAACTCAATGCCTCTAATAATCAAGTCTACCAAGCAATGCGGCAAGCGCAAAGTAAAGCGCAACAAGAGAAAGAAACTTGGCAAGCAAGTTTTCAAGAACAGGGCAGAGTCGTTCGGTGGGCGGTACATAGAGCTAGTCTTCCTACTGCGCAAATTTCTTGGCAGGATTTTTCCAATTCAATTCAGATCGACTCCGAATCTAACTTACCTAGAGCAGGGGGGATATTTCGCATTCGCTTCAATCACAAAGGTTGCCCAGTCTACAATCCGCAAGACACCTGTACTAATACAACCATTCGTACCAAAGGGCGCTTGACTTTATCCCTAAAAAATGGTAGTGGAACAAAACGCTGCGTTATTGTTTCTACCCTTTTAGGCGCATTGCGATCGGCGCAAGAGCAACCTACTCCTGACGATAAGGGTAGATATTGCTATTAATCTGACAGGTTGTCCCAAAAGTAGAGAATGTGCAAGGTACTCTGCCGTGAGACGGTGGAGTCTGAAAAGTACTTCGTCATGTCATGTTGAGCGTAGCGATCGCGAAGCGAAACATATAAATATACTAACTCCAAATAGAGATTCTTCGTTACGTTCTCCTGCACTGGGAATGTCAGGTCAGTCAGCGATTCAAACGCTGCCTCATATTTAAAGTCGTCTAAAGACGACTCGATCGGTATCTGAGTCCATTTCAAGGGACTTGGTATATGAGACGGGGAATAAATTCCCCGGCGGTTGATGCTTGATTTCTCTGTCTCTACTCTTGCCATCACACGATATTTTTCCTATACCCGACAAAATAAGTAGGGTATGTTTGACGGGGATTTTTGACTGTGATACTATCGAGCGAAGTTGACGGATGATAGAGAGACACCGACCATGACCCAGGCAACCCAAACTCAAACCCCATCTACTTTTACTCCCACCTTCACCAAGCTAGTTTCTAAAGAAGGAGGAACCGAATACCCGCTTAAAGCTCTCCATATTTGTGAGGAAACCTTTGCGCCTCTAGAAGTGGCTTACGACTACGACCTCATTCGCCGCCAAGTTAGTCGCGAAAGCATCCAAGCGGGACCAAACTCAATTTGGCGCTATCGGGCATTTCTCCCCGTCGCTACTGAAAATCCTATTGACGTGGGAACTGGGATGACTCCCCTAGTCAAATCTCATCGCTTGGCGCGTCGCCTGGGTTTGAAGAATCTCTACATCAAAAATGATGCCGTCAATATGCCTACCCTCAGCTTCAAGGATAGGGTAGTATCCGTTGCGCTGACTCGCGCCCGCGAACTAGGATTTACAACGGTTTCCTGTGCCAGTACGGGTAACTTAGCTAATTCTACTGCCGCGATCGCAGCTCATGCAGGATTAGATTGCTGCGTTTTCATCCCTGCGGATCTCGAAGCTGGAAAAGTCCTAGGCACTTTAATTTACAATCCTACTGTCATGGCGGTTAAAGGCAATTACGACCAAGTAAACCGCCTGTGTTCGGAAGTGGGTAATACCTATGGATGGGGATTTGTCAACATCAACTTGCGTCCCTACTATTCTGAAGGCTCAAAGACATTAGGATTTGAAGTTGCCGAACAGTTGGGATGGAAACTTCCGGATCATATCGTTGCGCCTCTCGCATCTGGTTCTTTATACACCAAGATTTACAAGGGCTTCCAAGAGTTCGTTAAAGTTGGCTTAGTAGAAGATAAAAACGTTCGCTTTAGCGGCGCACAAGCAGAAGGATGTTCTCCCATCGCGCAAGCTTTCAGGGAAGAAAGAGACTTTGTTACGCCTGTCAAACCCAATACAATTGCCAAGTCTATTGCCATTGGCAACCCGGCTGACGGGATTTATGCACTAGAAATTGCGAGGAAGACAGGTGGTAATATTGAATCGGTTACTGATGCCGAAATTGTCGAAGGAATCAAGTTACTAGCCGAAACCGAAGGAATCTTCACCGAAACCGCAGGCGGTACGACTGTTGCAGTATTAAAGAAATTGGTAGAAGCCGGAAAAATCGACCCCGATGAAACTACAGTAGTTTATATTACGGGTAACGGACTCAAGACTCAGGAAGCCGTGCAGGGTTACATTGGCGAACCTCTAGTCATTGAGCCAAAATTAGATAGTTTCGAGCGTGCTTTAGAACGTTCTCGGACGCTAGAACGCCTTGAATGGCAACAAGTTTTGGTTTAGTTATTGGTTAGTAGTTAGTGGATAGTTTTTCTACTAACTACTAACTATTAACGACTAACTACTCATCTGTGATAACTAATAACTGAATTTATGGCTGTAAAAGTTTTAATTCCTACTCCACTGCAAAAATTCACTAGCGATCGCGCGACAATTGAATGTACCGGAACTACCGTGAGCGAATTAATTGACTCGCTAGAACACAACTGTCCCGGTATCAAAGCTCGTTTGTGCGATGAAGAAGGCAAGCTGCGCCGCTTCTTGAACTTCTACGTCAACAGCGAGGATATTCGCTTTTTAGATGGAGCCGAAACTCCGCTCAAAGATGGAGATGAGGTGAGTATCGTTCCTGCCGTTGCTGGCGGTTAGAGCCAATCAATTACTCTTCGAGCAATTTAAGAAATTTGCGAATTAAACCAATTGTCACCCCAGGTAATTCAAGCTGGGGTGTCAATCCTACTTCATCCAATTCCAGAAAGACCTTAACAGCTTCTGGATTGAGAGCAGCTAGACGCTTTCCGATTTCGGGACCCGTAAACTGAGATTTGCGACCCCAAATTATGGCAGTAGGAGTCTTTAGCTGAGTGATGTATTTTGAGAGATCGAAACACAAATCGCCCCGGACAAAAGAGAGGGCAGCATATTCTGCGTTAGGTTGTTGGGCAGATTTGAGATAAGCCTTGACAATTTCTGGATAAACGCGATCGCGAGCGGCAAATTGGTTATTTTTAAGAAAGTTCTCTATCCCGCCTTCTGTCGCTACACCAGCACTATAGAGGAATTTATCTAGAAAAGGGACTTTGACGATCTGAGCAAAGATACTGCGAGTATAATCTTCTCCGAAGTCGGATAACCCGGCTGGAGTAGTCAGAATCAAGGACTTGAATAAGTCCGGGCGAGCGATCGCGGCGCGAATGGTAAACGCTGCCGTCAGAGATGAGGCTATAACTGGTGTAGGACTATCGCAAGTTTTCTCGATAAACTCGATAATCGTGCGAATATAATCTTCAGGTAGATAATTGCGTTCGGGATGTTCGGAACGACCCCAACCAATTAAATCTGGTGCTAATACGCGATAGTCGCTAGCAAAAGCTGGATAAACTTTTGACCATTCATAGGCAGAAGATCCACCACCGAAGCCATGTAAGAAAATTAGAGTCGGGAGATTTTCGCTGTCAGGTTTATCTTCCTCTCGCCAAGGTGGTTTGGTTGGCGTATAGTACACCATAGTTCCGAGAGAAGTGACGACCGATTGTCTTTCTACGCCAATAGGTTCGAGCATTTTTGATTCCCTAGAGCATACATTTTCAGTCTACCTCTCTGGTTGAGCGAGTCATCTTACATAAGGAATAGCAAAGCAAAATTTTAACTGAGAGCTTGCACTGACTGTTGGGAATCGTGCAAGATCTCAGTTGTAATCTATATGGCTTATAGAAGACAGGCACAGTAATTATCTAATGGGAACTGCCTCCGAACAACCTGAAAATCTATCCCCAACCAAGCGGGCCTTACTAGCACTCAAGCAAATGCAAGCCAAGCTAGAAGCCTTGGAACGCGCTCAAAACGAGCCAATAGCCATTATTGGCATGGGATGCCGATTTCCTGGCGGTGCCGATAACCCGGAGGCTTTCTGGCAACTGTTGCGGGATGGAGTAGATGCCATTACAGAAGTTCCCTCCGATCGATGGAACATTAATACTTACTACGACTCAAACCCAGATACGCCAGGGAAGATCTGTAATCGTTACGGGGGGTTTGTTCCTCACCTACAAGAGTTTGACGCTCAGTTCTTTCGCATGGCGCCGCGAGAAGCCCTTAGTCTCGACCCCCAACAACGCCTGCTTTTGGAAGTAAGCTGGGAAGCCTTAGAAAATGCAGGGCTAGCACCTGACAAGCTCATGGGCAGTCAGACGGGAGTATTCATCGGTATTTGCAGTACCGATTACTGGCATCGCTTGCTCTTAAGAAAACCGACTGAAATCGATGCTTACCTAACAACGGGCAATACTCACAGTATGGCATCAGGTCGCTTGTCTTATATTTTTGGTTTCAACGGACCCAGCCTATCAATAGATACGGCATGTTCTTCATCGCTAGTTGCCGTTCATTTAGCTTGCCAAAGCCTGCGCAACCAAGAATGTAATTTGGCTTTAGCGGGAGGAGTTAACCGAATTCTTGCGCCAGAAGCGAGTATCAATTTTTCAAAAGCGAAAATGCTTTCGAGCGACGGTCGTTGCAAAACCTTTGATGCTTCTGCCGATGGATTTGTTCGTGCGGAAGGGTGCGGGGCGATCGTTCTCAAGCGCCTTAGCGATGCAGTTGCAGCAGGAGATAATATATTCGCACTCATTTGCGGTTCGGCTGTCAATCAAGACGGTCGCACTAGCGGACTGACCGTACCTAATGGACCCTCGCAACAGGCGGCGATCGAGCAGGCATTGAAAAACAGTCGCATCGAACCACACCAGATCGATTATATAGAAACTCATGGCACTGGTACGGCTCTCGGAGATCCCATTGAAATAGGAGCGATAGGCGAAGTATTTGGCAAGGAACGTTCTAGCGATCGACCGCTAATAATCGGTTCGGTAAAAACCAATATCGGTCACCTAGAAGCGGCTGCTGGCATTGCTAGCCTAATTAAAGTGGTTCTTGCGCTTCAAAACGAAGAGATTCCACCCAATTTGCATTTCCAGGTTCCCAATCCCCACATTAATTGGAAGGAACTGCCAATAAAAGTACCGACACAAAGAATTTCTTGGTTGAGAGGAGAAAAACCGCGCTTAGCAGGAGTTAGTTCCTTTGGCTTTAACGGTACTAACGCTCATGTCGTCGTTCGGGAGTCAGGAGTTGTAGGGGCGGGTTTATCTGAAAACTCTAGGAACCTAGCAACCGTTAATCTAAAAAATCCGCCCCTACAGAAGTCGGAAGTCATCGAACGTCCGCTACATTTATTGACTCTCTCGGCCAAAAATGAGAAGGCTTTGAGAGAGTTAGCCCAACGATATGCAATCTTTTTAGAATCTCATCCGTTTTTAGAAATAGGAGATATTTGTTTTACTGCGAATACAGGGCGATCGCATTTTGACTATCGATTGGGCATCATTGCCTCTTCTGTCGCTCAACTGCGGGAGAAGTTAGCTAATTTTACAACCGGGCAAAACGCTGAAGGAATCCTGCAAGGAAGAGTTCCCAATCCCAATCGCCCTAAGATAGCATTTCTGTTTGCACAAGAAGATTCACAATCCTTTACCTTGGGACAAAAACTCTACGAAACCCAACCTACCTTTCGCACTGCTATCGATACATGTGCTGAAATCTTCCCTTCAGAATTCAAAGTCGATCGTTCAAAATTCAGAGCCTTTGCTCTCGAATATGCCCTATGTCAATTGTGGAAATCCTGGGGGATAGAACCCTCTGTTGTTATGGGCTATGGAGTAGGAGAATACGTGGCTGCTTGCGCGGCGGGAGTATTGAGCCTAGAAGACTGCTTGCAATTAATTATTGCCGCTTCTGCGGAGGTAACGGCTGGGGCAGTCCGCTATTGTGAGCCAAAAATTCCAATAATTTCTCCGAAAACCGGAAAAGTTGCCAATGACGCTCTAATATCTCCCGATTATTGGCGCGATCGCGAAAAAACATCGATAAAGTTAACAGAGGGAATCAAAACTTTACACCAGTTAGGTTGTGAGATCTTGATAGAAATTAGTCCCCAGCCTACTTTTCTAAAAACCGAAGCCAGCGGACTCTGGCTGTCTAGTTTGTCACCAGAACGAGAAGACTGGCAACAAATCTTATTGAGTCTGCTCCAGTTATACTTGCGGGGAGCGTCTGTAGATTGGTTGGGTTTTGACCGAGACTATCTGCGTCGCAAGGTAATATTACCTACCTATCCGTTTCAGAGACAACGTTATTGGATAGAAACAACATGATATACAATAGGCGAAATTTAATGTCATCAGGTTTAGCAGTGTTCGTAACTCCTCATTTCCAAAAGCACCGTCGCTCGCTGGCAGGCTCCCTTCCCGCCATCGCTCTCGGTGCAACCCTAGCATTCAGTCCTCTAGTCTTGGCAGGGACGGCTAACAACCCGATCGCGAGCCTTCCAGCCCAAGAACAAGCCGCCCTAGAGTCGGGGGCAGCCGTTCTGACGGGTCGCGAAGGACAATATACTTGTCGAGTGTTAGTCAATGCACCCGTTGCCACGGTTTGGAAGGTGTTAACCGACTACGATAATTTCGAGAACTTTTATCCCAACGTCGTCTCTAGCCAAATTGTAGAAAATAAAGGCAATCGGAAAGTTTTTGAACAGGTTTACGTCATCAAGGCTCTAATTTTTACTAAGGAGGAGCGCGTTCGCATTGCCGCAACAGAAACCTATCCCAAGCAAATTGATTTTAGCCTGGTTCAAGGAGATTTAAACTCTCTTGAAGGCGCTTGGCGAATCGATCCCGTTTCGTCCGATCGAGTTCTGATTACCCATCAAGTCTCCGTCGTCCCGAAAGACAAGGATCGCGCCTTATTTTATGGGATTTACGAAGATACCTTAGAAAACCTCCTTAGATCTGTCAAGCAGCAAGTCGAGCAATATGCTGTTAGATAATCAGGCGCTCTGAAATTCATTGAATTCGTTTTTTGGCGGGCAGGCGTACAACCTGCCCAGATTTTGTCGTCTCTGATTTAATTTCTCCAGAAGGTGGGATGTTCAATTGTCTTCATTGTTGGATATTCTTATGTAAATAAAGATTCATTCTTAACGCTCCTGTAGTTAGGATCGGTTCCTGTAGGAGGACTTAACTATGCGCGTATTCGTACTGTTGTTTAATGCCCGAACTGAAAATGAAGGCATCCACACGATTCAAATAGGCGATCGCAATAAAGTCTTGATGTTTGAGTCAGAAGATGACGCGACTCGCTATGCTCTCCTGCTAGAAGCTCAAGACTTTCCAGCCCCAACCGTAGAAGCGATCGATTCCGAGGAAATCGAGGAATTTTGCCGTAGCGCGGACTATGATTGGGAAATTGTCAAGGATGGCATGCTAGCTATTCCCCCCGACAAAAATGTCGAAAACACAGATTGGAAACCAGACGGGAATTATTCAGAACCGGAGACGGCAACTGAAACGGAAACCGGAACGGAAACCGGAACGGAAACCGACTCAGAAATATCCCCATCTGAGTTAGAGAGTATTCGTCGTCGGCTCGAAGGGCTACTTTAAACAATTCAAAATTCACAATGGAAACTTTGGAAGAAAGAGGTCACCTGCTCACAGAGCAGATTAATCCCAACAGCCGCAATCTAGATGGACTGACATCGCTAGAACTCGTCGATCTTTTCAATCAAGAAGATGCTCAAACCTTAGCGGCAATCGCCAAAGCGCGGATGGAATTGGCAAGGGCGATCGACCTGGCCGCCGAGTCGCTGCGTCGGGGAGGAAGGCTTTTTTATGTCGGTGCGGGAACGAGCGGACGTTTGGGCGTATTAGATGCGGCGGAATGTCCTCCGACTTTCTGTACGCCGCCGGAAATGGTACAGGGAATCATTGCCGGAGGGGCAACCGCCCTAGTTCGCAGCTCGGAAGATTTAGAAGATAGAAAAGAAGATGGAGCGGCTGCGATCGCCGAGCGACGAATCAATGAATTAGATGTCGTAGTCGGCATTACGGCGGGGGGAACTACTCCCTTCGTCCATGGGGCAATCGAAGCCGCCAAGCAACGAGGCGCGACGACCATTGCCATTAGCTGCGTTCCTGCCGAGCAGGTCGCCATTCACGCTGATGTGGACATTCGCTTGCTCACCGGACCGGAGGTTTTAGCAGGATCGACGCGACTAAAAGCCGGGACAGCGACTAAAATGGCATTAAACATCCTCTCCACGGGGGTGATGGTACGCCAGGGAAAAGTCTACGGCAATCGCATGGTCGATGTAGCCGTCACCAATCGCAAACTGCGCGATCGCGCTCTGCGCATCCTACAAGATATCACCCAACTCAGCCGCCAAGAAGCTGATAAACTCCTAGAACGCAGCGGCAAGCGGGTTAAACTCGCCCTGTTAATGCACTGGAGCGGATTGGATGCCGAAGCGGGCGATCGCCTCCTAGAACGACACCAAGGCAATCTTCGCGCTGCTCTCCAAGATCGCACTCAACTGTAACGCTCGGAGCCAAAATGATTAACGCATCAGAAACTACTGCCATTGCCGCTATTGTTCTAGTCGCGCTAGGAATTTTAGCTTGGGGGTACAATCGGGCAAAAGCCTATGGCAAATTGGGGATCTTAGCCTGGTTGCAATCCGTTATTCTCATGGCTCCCTGGTTAATTTTCTTTGGCTTATTCGCGGCGGGAATCTATTTGAATTTGGTGGGCATTCTCTTCCTACTCGTCGCTTCAGTCGTCGTCTATATTTATTTAGGAAATCGCCTCAGAGCAGAAGGACAAGACGCTATTTTACGCGAGAGAGCTGCCCAAAAGCTCAAAGACGAACGAGAGACAAATCTTCCCCCAACTTCCGAAACGGCGCCAAAAACTGGAGAGCAGCCAGAAGCTATCGTTCCAGAGATCTTGCCGATCCCAGAAGACGACCTAAAACTCATCAAAGGGATTTTTGGCATAGATACTTTTTTCGCTACAGAAACGATTTCCTATCAAGAAGGCGCAATTTTTAAAGGAAATCTGCGAGGGGAACCCGAAACCGTACATGCTCGCCTTTCAGAAAAACTTAAAGAAAATTTTGGCGAAAAATATCGGTTGTTTATGGTAGAAGGGACGGAAGGAAAACCCGTTGTTATCGTCCTTCCCAGCACAAACGACCCGCAACCGACAACTCTTGCTCAGAAAAACTTAGCGTTAGTCCTACTTATTGCCACTATCGCCACGAGTTTAGAATCGGCTGGACTTTTGCTAGGGTTTGATTTATTCAGCAATTTAGGTCGTTACCGGGAAGCTATTCCCCTGAGTCTCGGACTTTGGGCAATCCTAGTCGCTCACGAAATCGGTCATCGCATCGCAGCCAAACGATATAATATTCGCCTGAGCGTTCCCTTTTTCCTTCCAACTTGGCAAATTGGTTCCTTCGGGGCAATTACTCGCTTTGAGTCCTTGCTTCCTAACCGAACTGCTTTGTTTGACGTGGCGCTTGCTGGTCCAGCCTTTGGCGGCATCGTCTCTTTAGCGATGCTAGTCGCTGGGTTAATCCTCTCCCGTCCGGGCAGTTTGTTTCAAGTTCCCAGCCAATTTTTCCAAGGCTCGATTTTGGTGGGAAGTCTTGCCAGAGTGGTTTTAGGGGAGCAGTTGCAAAAAGCGATCGTTGACGTTCATCCGCTGACGATACTCGGCTGGTTAGGGCTAGTGATTACCTCCTTAAATTTGCTACCTGCCGGACAATTAGACGGGGGAAGAATCGTTCAAGCCATCTACGGAAGGAAGATAGCCAGACGCACTTCTATTGCTACTTTAGTTCTCTTAGGACTCGTTGCTTTAATTAACCCTGCCAATCCCATTCCTCTGTACTGGGCAGTTTTAATTCTATTTTTACAACGCGATCTAGAACGTCCTAGCCTCAACGAACTAACCGAACCTGACGATACTCGCGCTGCTTGGGGTCTATTAGCACTGTTTTTGATGTTGGCAACCTTGATTCCTCTCAGTCCGGGTTTAGCAGGGCGTTTAGGGATTGGGGGCTAGCAAGCAAGAGAGCAAAGGAGGCAGGAGAAAGGGATACATGCCGCTCCTCATACTCCTTTGTACCAGTCTCGGAATGGCTCAGGTCGGATTTGAACCAACGACCAACGGCTTATGAGTCCGCTGCTCTACCGCTGAGCTACTGAGCCGTATTTTACACTTTATTAATCATACAACAAAAATGCGCGATCGACCCACCCCTCCAACAAAGTCAATCCAATTCGCAATTATCTCAGTCCAACTCCAGAATTTATAATGCGATCGCCGTTTGAACTTGTAAATTAGTCAACCTTTCCACGCGCTTGCTATCTTCGGGATCGAGGCGAATTTTGACTTCTACCACGCGGCGATCGAGGTTTTCTCCAGGTTGGTTGCTAAAAACGTTTTGGCGGCTAACCTGCCAGCCAATTTCCGATACCGTTCCCCGCAATTCGCCTGGAAATGTATTGCTGGTAATGACAGCTTTCTGTCCGAGTCGCACTTTGCCGATATCGGTTTGATAAACTTCTGCTACCACCAGCATTTGGTCGGTTTGAGCGATTTCCACAATTCCAGAATCGCTAATTTTTGCGCCCGGTCGCGCATGAATTTTGAGAATTCTTCCCGCCATCGGCGCGCGAATATAAACTTGATTTAGATTGGTCTGAGTTTGTTTGAGTGCTGCTATGGCGTTATCGACCTCTGCTTGCGCCGATCGCACGTCTACAGAACGAACTTCGGCAATTTGGTCTAAAGTGGCTTTAGCTTGCTTGAGTTGTTGCGATCGCGAGGTCTGAATGCGCCTGAGAGTAGCTCGCGCCTCGTTCAGTTCCTGCCCTCTGGAGGTTTGAATGCGTTTGAGGTTAGCTTGCGCTTCCTTGAGTTGCTGCTGTGCCGTTTGGAAGGCTAAGCGCTTGTTATCGAGTAACGAGGCAGCAGTGGCTCCCTCTTTAAAAAGGGTTTGGTAGCGTTTGTATTCTACTTCGGCATTGGCAAGCTGGACTTTTATCTGCTCGATCGCGGCTTTTTGAGCTTCAATTTCTGTATGTCGTTCGGCTTCGATTCGCGCGATCGTCGCTTTTTGGGCTTCAATTTCCGTGCTTTGTTCGGCTTCTAGACGCGCGATCGCGGCTTGCTGCGCCTGAATTTCCCCAGTTTTCGCCCCTGCTTTGACTTGGGCGAGTTTGGCTTGCGCCATTTTGACCCGCTCTCTAGCTTGCGCGACCTCATCTTGCAAGCGAGCGCGCGAATCGAGTATGGCAATAACTTGTCCCGCTTTAACGCGATCGCCCTCTTTGACGAGTAGTTGGGCAACTCTGTCTCCATCTAGCGCTATGGGTGCGGCGACGGGAACGACTTCTGCTTCCGGTTCCAAGTGTCCTAGTGCAGTTACTTTTTTGAGTTGAGGAACTCGTGCCGACTCAGATGTAGTTTCCTTTGCTGATTGTAAGTGTGAAATGCTATAGAGTGCGATCGCTCCTGTAAAAGCGATTCCCATCGCTACCGAACCAATTATCCAGCGAGTAGACTTTTTCGGCAAACCTTGCAGACTCATGATTTACTTCCTTAACTTATTATTGTTATTGAGATAGGCAGTTAACATCTTCGTCAGGACTTTAGCTTGAGCTGAGTAATCAACGCATCCATAACCATATATCTGCCGCCAGATCAGACCATCTACTAAGCTGAGTAAGAAGGTAATCAATTCGGGATCTTCAATGCCCAAAAGTTTTGACATTGACTTTGCTACTCGCATGCACGATTGTCTGAGTGCATCGCTTAACTCTCGTCCTTGCTGTTGCTGCTGCTTGTAAAAATCTGCAAAGATAAGTGTTTGCTTAAAAAAATAATCCTGATTGCGACTGATGAAGTCAAATGATTTCTCAATTCGTTCCTCCAGAGTTCGAGCATCTTTTAATTCTGCCGTTACCCGCAGGATGTCTCCTTCGACTAATTCTTCAACCAACTGCTCGAACAAAGCCTGTTTGCTAGGAAAGTAGTGATAGAGCGTTCCAGTAGAAACTCCCAGTCCTTCGGCAATCTTGCGCATGGTAATCGTTCCATAGCCTTTTTCGGCAAACAAGTCAAAGCTCTTGGCGAGCAATTCTTTGCGGTATAAGTCATGGTCTACAATTTTGGGCATAGGGGATGTTTTCGGAGGTTTGATGTTGATTTTATTATATCGAACATTTGTTATAAAATCAAGCGAGCAATAAAATAATACGAGCAATTGGAACTCCTAGAATTCACAACGAGGATGAAGAAAGCACAAACAATTTATTTCTCTTGCTACAAGGTCTGAGTAAAAACATACAGAGTTCCTAGCATAATCAAGATAATCAAAAAAACATTAACGAAGAAAAATTTATATAAAGAAGCTATTTGTTTCTCCAACCTACGGGTTAAATGCGAAAGGTTATCGACTTTGATTTGTAAATTTGTATACTGGGCGACAGAAACTCTATTTTCTTGCTCTAAGATTTTTTTAATTTCTTTCTTGATTTTCTCTGGCGTTTGAATTTGCAGTTTAAGCGCTTCTCTCAAGCGATTGTTTTCATTTGAATCCGCCTGTAATCTTGGAATTTTACTAACATATTTTCCGATCAGATCGGGGCCAAGCTGAAAATAACCTTTATAAGCATAGCGAATTGCCATTACTAATTCTCGTGCGGGAGTAGTCTTGAGAAGATATCCTTTTGCTCCCATTTGTAAAGCACAATTTAGATATTGCTCGTCGTCGTAGCTAGTAAGCATTAAAACTTTGCTTGAGAGAAAGCGTTCCGAGATGATCCTAGTAGCTTCCAAGCCATTGATCCCTGGCATCTCAATATCCATTAACACTAGATCTGGGTTGAGTTTTTCTACTTGTGCTACAGCCTCATGACCGTTAGTAGCAAATCCAACTATCTCTAGATCTGGTTCGGTATCTAAATAGCCTTTCAATGCTTGATGGACGGTTTTTTGATCGTCAACTACGAGAATACGAATCATATAACTAATTTAAGCAAAAGCGGTTTAGAAAAACTTTTAAAACCGCCAACAAATAAACATTGGGTTTCAAAAAAATGTATTCAATTATTATCCTATAATTTATCTTTTCAAGCAATCGAAAATTTTATTAAGAATTTTTGCTAGCTTGTTAACTAAAAATAGTTGGAAGAAATAACAAGTAATTAAAAATTTAAACTAGAAAAATAAAAACTCTAAATTAAATTTCCAGTAAGATTTATGATTATGTTAAGCATGCAAATTAGATAAAGAAACAGTCACTCGCCCGACAATCGAACCAAAGGAAGTTTACTCATTTGCAAAGCGTAAAGTCGAGCAAACAGACCTTGATTATCTAGCAGTTGCTGGAGGCTGCCGCTCTCGACAATGCGTCCTGCCTCCAAAACGACGATGCGATCGGCTTTGCGGATAGTGGAGAGGCGATGGGCAACGACAAAGGTGGTACGCCCGCCCATCAGACGTTCTAACGCTTCCTGAATCAAAGATTCTGAGGCAGAATCTAGCGAAGCCGTTGCCTCGTCAAGCAGCAACACGCGAGGATTGCGGATAAGAGCGCGGGCGATCGCGATTCGCTGCCGCTGTCCGCCAGAGAGTCTCACCCCATTTTCCCCAATCGGGGTATTGAGTCCTTGAGGCAGTTCCTCGATAAATTCGAGGGCGTTAGCATCCTCGATCGCTTGCCTCAATTGTGTCTCGCTTGCCCCAGCGGTTCCGTAGAGAATATTTTCCTCAACTGTTCCCTCAAATAAAATTGTCTCCTGAGAGACTACGGAAAGGAAACGCCGATAGGTTCTCAGATCTAAGGTATTGAGATCGCGTCCGTCGAGGAAAATTCGTCCGGCACTCGGACGCAAAAAGCCGATAATTAGATTGAGAAGGGTGGACTTGCCCGCGCCCGAAGCCCCGACGATCGCGATAGTTTCTCCCGGACTGACTGCAAGGGAAAAATCGGCAAGGGCGGGTTTTTCGGCATAGGGATAGGTAAAACCGACCGACTCGAAAGTGAAAGCCCCTCGTACTTCGGTAACGAGAATTTTGCCATGATTGGGTTCTATTTGCGGGCATTCGAGAATTTCTCCAACCGAGCGAATGGCATCGAATCCTCTCCCGATTTGCGGTAGGACGGCAAGAATCTGTAATATCGAAGTCGTCAGCGAGTCAAAATAGCCAGTCAGTAAGACGACGCTACCCGCAGTGACTCCAAATTGACCTTTATAGGCAAGAACAGCTGAGACAATCAGACACAGACAACCGAACAGCCGTAACGTCACCCAGGAGGCTGCACCCGCGATCGCATTAATGCGATCGACGCGCATTGCCGCCTCCTGAAATAAAATAAGCTTGTTGTGAGTGCGATCGATTTCGGTGCTTTCTGCTCCATGAGCGCGAGTTATGGGAATTAGCTTGACCATTTCAACCAGATACGCCGACATGGTTTCATACTGCTGCCGTAACTTCTGATTGCGATCGCTGAGCGGTTTTATCAGTACTCGCATTAAAATGACGGTTAGCGGTACGGTTGCCAGGAAAAACAGTAAGAAACTAGGAACGCGAATGCCTGTTACAATCAGTGCGATGAGAATGGTTAGCAGCGCAGAGGGCAAAAATTCAAATAACTGACTTGTCAGCAGTTGAATCGATTCTACATCCCTGAGAAGTTTGGATTGCATGAGTCCCGTGCTGTTTTGGTAATAAAATTCTAGGGAGAGTTCTTGCAGTCGTTGAATCAGTGCAGCGCGCAGTCTAGACTCCATTCTCCGAGTAGCTAAACTCATAAATCGGACGTACAGATAGTGAGTAGGAATATTCTGTACCACAGAAACCGCAAAGATAGCTCCATTCAACCAGAGTTCCCAGAAAGCATGCTGGCTCGGAGTCGAGATAATATCGATAATATTAGCCAGAATAAGGGGTCTAAGCCATTCAGGGCTGTGCTTGATGACATAAAACATCATTGACAGCCCAATATAGCGGAGGTCTTGGCGATAGAGTAAGAGCAGCGTTCTGAAAGGACGCTTTCCCCGATAGTCTTGAATTATTGAATAAGGTAATACCATTGACGGTGACTAGCGACTGGTAGGAGCAAAGCATGTCGCCCCGTACAGTTACCAGTTTTAGGGGGAGCGAACCTAAATTGTCAATGAAGCAGATTATGGAACTAACCGACCGTCAATTGACAATCTCCGCCCTTATAGGGCGGAGATTCTTCTACGGCAACTAGGATAACATAAATAATAAAGCCGTCTGGAAAGATGGGGCTTGTATCCCATTATTTCTGGTCATTGGTCACTGGTCATTCGATGAAAGGATTTTCGATTTTGGATTGGGGATTAGTTAGTAGATAGTAGTTAGCGGAAAGTGATTGGTCTTGTTTCTTTTCTCCCCATCCCCTAACTCCCCCCACACTCCTCTTTCTTATGGAACTCTACCTCATCCGCCACGGAATTGCTGGCGATCGCGATCCCCTTAAGTATCCTAACGATGAAGAACGACCCCTGACGGATAAAGGTCGTTTAAGGACGCAGCAAGTCGCCCAACGCTTGTATGATATTGGGGTGCGATTCGATTTAATTTTGACCAGTCCGCTAGTGCGGGCGTATCAAACGGCTGAGATTTTGCAAAAAGCGGGTTTATGCGATCGCCTAGAAGAATTTGCTGCCCTAGCTCCCGATGGCGATGTACGGGTTTGGGCAAACTGGTGGTTGGAATCTCGATACAATAAAGGAAATAACTGTCTTGCCCTAGTAGGTCATCAACCGGACTTAGGAAATTGGGCAGAAGTTTTAGTGTGGGGAAGTCCGAAAGAAAAGTTAGTGGTGAAAAAAGCAGGTGTTATCGGCTTGCTCCTGCCCGATGGAGAAAACCCTCTAGGCAACAGCGAATTATTTTTACTAACCTCGCCAAAATGGCTGCTCTAGGCTCTAAATAATGCTCTAGATAATAAACAATCATTAAAGCATTTCGGTAAAACCGAAGACACTAGAGCACCTTGAGGTAAGTTAGCTTCAGGTAGTAGAAACGTCACGATTAGAACCATGACAACAGCTTGCGAATATAAACCGGGCTTGGAAGGAATTCCAGCCGCTCAATCTAGCGTCAGTTATATAGACGGGAAGAAAGGAATTCTCGAATATCGCGGTATTCCAATCGAGGAACTCGCCGTCAAAAGTACTTTTCTCGAAGTAGCCTATCTCTTGATTTGGGGTAAACTACCGACTAAAGAGGAACTCGCCGCGTTTGAAACAGAAATCCGCTACCATCGACGCATCAAGTATCGCATTCGCGACATGATGAAATGCTTCCCAGAAACGGGACACCCGATGGACGCGCTGCAAACCTCGGCGGCAGCGCTAGGGCTATTTTACTCCCGTCGAGCCTTAGACGATCAAGCTTATATCCGAGCAGCAGTCGTGCGCCTGCTGGCTAAAATTCCAACCATGGTGGCAGCGTTTCATATGATGCGCAGGGGGAATGACCCCGTTCAACCCAACGACGATCTGGACTATTCTGCTAACTTTTTATACATGCTCACCGAGCGGATTCCCGATCCTCAAGAAGCCGAGATTTTCGACCGTTGTCTAATCCTTCACGCCGAGCATACCATGAATGCTTCTACCTTCTCGGCAAGGGTGACGGCTTCGACTTTAACCGACCCCTATGCAGTGATTGCTTCTGCTGTGGGAACGCTAGCTGGACCGTTGCATGGGGGAGCCAATGAAGAAGTTCTCGAAATGCTTGAAGAAATTGGCTCGGTAGATAATGTCCACCCTTATGTAGAAAAGTGCCTAAAGCAAAATCCCAAACATAAATTTATGGGTTTTGGACATCGCGTTTGGAAAGTTAAAGATCCCCGCGCAATTATGTTGCAAAATTGGGCAGAAGAGCTTTTTGAAAAGAAGGGTCGCGACGAGTATTACGACGTTGCTGTCAAATTAGAAAAGGTTCTTGTAGAAGAGAAAGGGTTTGGAGAACGGGGAATTTATCCCAATGTAGATTACTACTCCGGTTTGGTTTATCGCAAGTTGGGAATTCCTAACGACCTGTTTACGCCAATCTTTGGTATCTCGCGAGTTGCTGGTTGGCTAGCCCATTGGAAAGAGCAACTGGAAGTTAACCGTATCTACCGTCCTACGCAGATTTATACTGGCGATCACGCTCTATCTTATATTCCTATGGAAGAGCGCGTTGTTTCTCTACAACGAAATGGCAAGAATTGAAATCCATAACTGAAGTTGACATAGGTTGAGTTTAGGCTGGGGCGATCGCTCTCGATTGTGAGGTGCGATCGCTTTAATTTTGTCGCTTTATGACATAAAACGTATTCATAACGACTACATTTATGAACTAGAATAGACGCAAGACTTTTAGTTATAAGGGTTGGAGAAAATAATGGCTCAGCTCAAACAGCGACGTTCTGAAAACGTCGATGGCAACTTTTATGTCGATTCCACCTGCATCGACTGCGATACTTGTCGCTGGATGGCACCAGAAATATTTAATCGTTCGGGAGAACAGTCAGCTGTCTATCATCAACCCGCCAACGAAATAGAACGATTGCGTGCCATGCAAGCGCTGTTGTCCTGTCCGACAGCTTCTATTGGCACGGTAGAAAAACCCAAAGATATCAAAGCTGCTCAGCGAAGCATTCCCATTCTTATCGAAGAGAATGTTTATCACTGCGGCTATCATTCTGAGGATTCCTACGGTGCGGCTAGTTACTTAATTCAGCGTTCGGATGGCAATATTTTGGTCGATTCGCCTCGCTATGCGCCTTCCTTGGTTAAACGATTAGAGGAGATGGGAGGAGTGCGCTACATGTATCTAACCCATCGAGATGACGTAGCCAATCATCGAAAATTTAGAGAGCATTTTAACTGCGATCGCATTCTCCATGTAGATGACATTACATCGAGTGCCGCAGATGTAGAAATTCAGCTGACGGGAACCGAACCAATAGAATTTGCTCCAGACGTATTAATTATTCCCGTTCCCGGACATTCCAAAGGTCATACGGTTCTACTCTATCGTCACAAATTTTTGTTTACTGGCGATCATCTTGCCTGGTCTTCCTATTTGAACCATCTCTATGCGTTTCGTCGCTATTGCTGGTACTCTTGGTCGGAACAGGTCAAGTCCATGCATGAGTTAGCCAACTACACTTTTGAGTGGGTTTTACCTGGTCACGGTCGCCGCTATCATGCCGATACCGAAACGATGCGCCAGCAAATGCAGCAGTGTCTTGCTTGGATGGAAGCAGTTAACTAAAATCGATTCGATAACGCTGCTCGATCCAGATTTGCTCGGATGCTACAACAATCGTAAATTAGGGAAATGACATTTTAGGCGTAGCGATTAATTTCTTCTTGCAACCAGGGATCGACAGGTTGTCCGTCTTTGCGGCGCAGTTCGATTTCAACCATCGTCCTCATATTCACTCCTGGTGGCGCGGGTTGCGGATGGAAAATAATGTCATAGGCGTTGGGATCTTGATTGCGTTCTTTGAGCCAATCGCGGACTTTAATCGTACAGAAAAACGATTGTCCCTGCTCAAACATGCGACCGATTTGCATTCGCAGGCTGTAAGGATTGATGCGAGCCATACTTTTACTTGGTGATGGGTTGTAGATCTATGCTAGCTCTACTCGCTCCTCATCTCGATCGTTGAAATTGAGACAGCAACTAAGATATATTCATTCCAAGTGGCTGTCACCCAAGTATCAGTTGGTAGTTGGCTCATCAATTTCCTCACGCTTATAGGTTTTTGAGGGTTGCTTCTAGTTTTTTAGTGCGATCGCTTTTTCAATCAAAGGCTTAATGCATTTGTGGCTCCATTAACTTAGTATTTAAGAAACGATCGCTCTCCCTGCACAGTCGATAACACGATACAGTAAGCTTGTTTTTTAAACCCGATGCTCGATGTAGCGATTTGTCCGCTTTAGTAACATGATCCAGCTCAGTTACGCTTTTACCTTGTTTTTGAGCCTATTCTTAGAAGCGTTTCCCTTCCTATTGTTGGGAATTTTTGTGTCCAGTTGGTTGCTAGTATTTGCTGACGAGCATCGATTAGCTACTAAGTTTCCTCGTCGTCCTATTTTAGGCGCGATCGTCGGTAGTTGGTTAGGATTGATAGTCCCTGTAGGTCAGTACGGCAATATCCCCGTAACGCGACGGTTGCTGTTGCAGGGAATTCCTAAATCGGTAGCGATGAGTTTTCTGGTTGCCGCACCTACAATTAATCCAATCGTTCTCTGGATTACTTGGAAAGCCTTTCCCGAACAACTGGGAATAATTTTCTTTCGGGTTTTGTTTGCCTGGATTATGGCAGTCGTTATTGCCTGTATCTTTAGTACCTATAACGACAAGCTTCCTTCTGATGGAGAAGCAAACGGGATCGAAAGTCGCTTTCCCTTGCTACGATCGGGTACTTTCTTGGCATTGCCCGTACCAAGCCAGCCTTTACAGGAACTAGAAAATTTAGATGAGGGCGATCGCGCAGCGACAATAACTAAAAAATCTCGAAAATTAGCTGCCAATCTTTTTGTAGAAAATGCCGTACGAGAATTACTAGAGTTGGGCGGTTTTCTGGTTTTAGGCTGTGCGATTGCCTCGATTTGTCAAGTTTTTTTTCCTCAAGAGGCGCTTCTGAATTGGGCAAAAACTCCTGCTACACAAATTTTGGTCATGCTGCTGCTTGGAACCGTCCTTTCAGTTGGTTCGACAGCCGATGTATTCTTTATTAGCTTTTTAAATGCTACTTTTTTAAGAGGAGCGCTGCTGGCATTTTTGCTATTTAGTTCGATTATCGATCTTAAAGCAATTCCTTTGATGCTATCAACATTTCGAGCTAAATTTGTGCTTTATTTACTAATTTTGGCAGGTCTATTGACCTTTCTATTAACTGTATTTCTCGATTTTTACTTTGGCTAGGTCGATCGCTCCAGCCACGATCGCAGGAATAATTATCTATTCTTGATTATTTTGCGATCCCCATAATGTAAACTTTAGTTGCAATCTCTAGAAGCGACAAGAATGGAATGCTAAATTAAGAATTGAAGCTAAACAAGCTTTCCTGGCAGATAAACTTGCAAGGTTCGATAGTTCAATTAATAGGAGAAAAACCTGTTTAAGTTCGCATCTGTCTCGTTAATCGACAATAGCAGCAATCAACTTAAGCACTCGTATTTCCTCAGCTGAAAAAAAGGGAGTAAAGTATCTGAAATTAAATTTCAGTGCAACTCCAGGGATGATTGAGATAAGAGAGGAAAAAGAGCTGGGAGCTTATGCTTGGTTGCTGTTATTGTTATTTAAAAAGACTGACAGCGCTCGGTTATTGGATGAAAAGATTGGTCATTTGTCCTTTGTCATTGGTCATTGGGGATTAATCGTAGGGATGTTTTTTTTGCAGTAAGTGTGGGTTAATCTCTAGCGTTTTTAGATAAACCCGCCCGTACAGGGGTTAGTCGTTAATTGTCCCCTTGTCTCGGAGTCTCCCTACTCCCCACACCTCCCACACTCCCCACACTCCCAACTCCCCATCTCCCTTGCTCCCCTCAACCTAAGTTAAAAGTTAATAATTACAAAAATTAACAGAAAGCCGAAAATCCCGCCGAGCGACTTTAAGATAGCGTATAATTCGTTACCTGTTTTAACCGAAAAACCAATATATTGTTAAACTTGGTAAAGAATATGAAAAGTAAGTGATCTGTAACAATCATGGGTCGTGTCGGGGTTTTACTACTAAATCTAGGTGGTCCGGAGCAGTTAGAAGACGTTCGTCCTTTTCTATTTAACTTGTTTGCCGATCCGGAAATTATTCGCCTTCCTTTTCCTTGGCTGCAAAAGCCGCTCGCTTGGTTGATTTCAACCTTAAGATTCCAAAAATCGCAAGAAAACTACATGCAAATCGGCGGAGGTTCCCCGTTGCGCCGAATTACAGAAGCTCAAGCGCAGGCGCTAGAAGAACGGCTAGCGGAAATCGGTCAGGAGGCAAGGGTTTATATAGGGATGCGCTATTGGCATCCTTTCACGGAGGAAGCGATCGCAGCTATCAAACGCGATCGCATCAAGCGGCTAGTCATACTCCCTCTCTATCCTCAATTTTCTATCAGCACCAGCGGCTCTAGTTTCCGAGTCCTCGAAGAGATATGGAAAAAAGACCCTGCCCTCAGACAGATTGATTATACGATCGTTCCTTGCTGGTACGACAGTCCCGGATACATCAAGGCAATGGTCGATCTCATCGTCCAAGAACTAGAAAAATTTTCCGACCCCGATCGCGTTCATATTTTCTTTAGCGCCCACGGCGTTCCACAAAGTTACGTTGACGAAGCAGGCGATCCCTACCAACAGGAGATCGAGGAATGTACGCGCTTGATAATGAAAACCCTCAACCGTCCCAACGACTATACGCTAGCTTATCAAAGTCGGGTAGGTCCGGTAGAATGGCTCAAGCCTTACACCGAAGATGCTCTAAAAGAATTAGGGGAGAAGGGAATCGAAGATTTATTAGTTACTCCCATTAGTTTCGTGTCCGAACACATCGAGACCTTACAGGAAATCGATATCGAGTATCGAGAAGTGGCAGAAGAAGCAGGAATTAAAAACTTCCAGCGAGTTCCTGCCCTTAACACCCATCCAGTTTTCATTGATGCTTTGGCTGAGTTGACGGTTGAGTCGCTAAAAAAAGCACCTCGTACCTTTGCTGAAGTGCCCCGCCCGAAGAAGAATATGAAGATGTATCCCCAGGAAAGATGGGAATGGGGAATGACAACCGCCGCCGAAGTTTGGAACGGTCGCTTAGCCATGCTTGGCTTTATTGCCTTGATTATTGAATTAATCAGCGGTCGCGGTCCGCTACATTTTGTTGGATTGTTATAGGTTTCGAGATTTCTCAAAACCTATTATCTGCTTCCCGATTCTAAAGCCAATCAGAAGCGCGATTTGCCTGAAGATCTAGGGGAATGAGGACGACGAGCGCGAGTTCTTCCCTCTCTTTCTCTTTTGAGAGAGCCATTATTGTCCCGACCTTCCCGTCGCTTTGGCTTCTCGCTTTGACTTTCGTAAATATCTAAATAAAGGGATTGACCTGCTGCTGCCGCCGCCGTTTCTAGAACCGTGCGAATAGCTTGTAGGTTGCGCCCACCACGACCGAAAACTCGCCCTTTGTCCGTTCCCTCAAAAGCTAATCGAACCCAAACTCGTGTGTTTTGGTTAGATTGCTCGCAGTCGATACTGAGTAACTCTGGTGACTCCAAAAACGGACTGACGAGAAACTTTACCAACCCACAATAGTCTGGAATAGGAGTTTGAGTATCTTTAGACAAGTTTGTTGCCTTAAGCATTGACTTGTTCAAAAACTTTGGCTTTTGTTAGGATGTTGCGTACTGTCTCTGTTGTTTGAGCACCTTCTTTGAGTCGCTTGACAATCGCGGGAACGTTCAGCCGGGTTTCATCGGTTCTCGGATTGTAAAATCCCAGTTCTTCGAGGGGACGACCTTGTCGGCGACTGGTGCTTTGTGTGGCTACGATTCTGTAGCTAACTTCTCTTTTCTTTCCGTATCGCTTTAAGCGCAATTTGATCATAATTAACCCTAAAAATACTCCTTTCCGATTGTAAGGGATTACTAGTTGGATTGGGGAGCTTTATAGATCTTAGAGAAAGTCATGTTGAGTTTTTGGCTCCCGTAGCTTGGCTCCCATCTGACTAGGTTCAGATTTGACTTTAGCAAGAAGCACACAGGAAGAACTCCATTTCTTTTTTGTCTTCGATCGCTTTGAGTGCCAATGCGATCGCGTCATGAATATTATCTGATTCAGCGTTACCTAGATCTTCGACTACTTTAAGAATGCCATCGATTTGTGCTTGGAGCTTTTGTTCTTCTTCTTTCTCCTTCGCTTGTAGCTCTTGAATTTGTTTTTGGATTCTGTTAATCGCCGAGCGTTTGGGAATGATAATTCCGTGAATCAAGCCTTCGATGGCAGCAGTAATGGTCTCATTAATTTCTGTCTGTTGGTCGGGCAATAGCGCAATAACTTCCGACATAGCATTCCGAACGGCTTTCAGAATGACTTTAGGGTCTTCTGTGGCTTGAGATGCAATTTTAGCTTCCGCAGCTAAAACTTTGGTTTCGATAATCTCTCTAATTTTATCTATCTCTAAAGCTTGTTGTCGTTTGGGAGCGCGACTGGGTGCTTTGGTGATGCTTGTTCTTTGGTTAGACATTATTTTTCTCCGATCGCATAATTAATTTCTGTTCTCTTCCTTAAAACTAAGAAAAAACATCAGGAAATGTTAAAGGTCTTGAGAAAATTTATATTTTGTAGCGCAGGCATCGAGAATTTCTAAATCCTCTGTCGATCTCCGTGCCGATTTACAGGCGCCAATCTCCAAAATCTCTGCAACATACCCATTACGGGCACGACACTGCCATGCCCTATTGACAGGTTGTCCCAAAAGTATAAAATTTCATGTTGAGCGTAGCGATCGCGAAGCGAAATATCTTCTACCGATTCGCAATTCGCAATTATCAGCTCGCAATTGGGAAATAGAGATGGATTCTAGCTAGAAATTTAATGTTTTTATCTTTTAATGGCGAATTGCGAATTATCAATTAGTCAGCTGCTCTGGGTGTAAGGCTTTTTCCTCGAGCATCTGTAGCGTTCTTGTTTAGAGATGGTCTTATAGCACTTTTCAGTTAGATGAGAGACAAAATTAGTCGATTGGGGGAAAGGGAAAAAGATATTTCGCTTCAAACAGCCGCAAGAATTTCTTCATCGACTGAGAAATCAATTTCTGCTTGATGACGACCGGAAGCAAGATAATCGTTTTGGAAAGAATCTTTTAATCCGGATAAGAGATCGTATTCTGGTTTCCAATCGAGATGTTCTATTGCTTTATGGACATCGGCAAAGAAATGCTGCACTCGAATGGGAAATGCTTTGCGCTTGCCAAAGTCGAACTTTTTGGGGTCGTAATGTACTAATTTCAGGTCGTCGGGAGATTTTCCGGCTGCTGCGGCACAGGTGCGGGCTAAGCCCTCAAAAGTGACGTAGCGATCGCCGGAAATATTATAGATCTCTCCAATTGCTCGTTCGTTACCCAAAACGGCTGCCATAGCGCTAGCGAGATCTTTGACGTGACCGAATTGAGTGATGTGCAAGCCATTGCCGGGAATGGGAATAGGGCGATCGCGCACGATGCGATCGAAAAACCAAGCTTCTAGGTCGTTATAATTCTGGGGACCATAAATGTAGGTCGGGCGAATGGAAGTCCAAGGCAAGCCGGCTTGTGCTAGGTAACTCTCTGTTTGAAATTTACCTTGGTGACGGCTTTTTGGATCGACGGGATCGCCTTCGAGGTGAGGCATTTGGTCGGATTTGAGATAAACGCCTGCCGAACTGACGTAGACAAAGTGTTTAATTTTATCTTTAAAGATTTCTGCCAAGGGCTGAGTGTCGCTCAGTTCCCGACCATTATTATCGAAAATAGCATCAAAGGACTCTGAGGCAAGTTTTTCTTTTAATTGGGCGACATCGGTGCGATCGCCTTGAATTTGCTTTACTCCTGCAACGGGTGCGGGATTATTGCCCCGGTTGAACAGAACGACTTCGTGACCTCGTTCTACCAAAATTTTTGTTAAATAAACCCCGATAAAACGGGTTCCTCCCATAATTAAAATTCGCATTTTTATCGATCCCTCGATCTGCTTGTTTCCTTTCCAGAATAGGATATAAAGGCTGAGCTTTGTCATCGGATCTCGATCTTCGATCGATCCCATTTAGATGACTTTACATATAAGGTAGCGATTTGAATCGCTGCCTTGCTAGAGATGGTACAGACTGCACTAAGCTGAGGTTGTAAGGATCTTGGCTCAGGGTTTTGATGTAAGAGGCTTGTAAATAGGAACGGTATTGTTCATCGCGATCGAGATAGACTTTGAAAAATGATAGCGCGAGGATGTTTTGATAATCGCGAGCGATCGCTGCTGCCTCCTGTTTAGAAATTTCTTGGTTTGTCAGTCCTTGCATGAGAGGCAAAAGCACCCAGGCGTGGGGCAATCCCGTCGAGACGGAGAGATATTTATCGGCAGCAACTAACTCATCAAAAGCGGGCATCTGTTCCGATACTAGGGGAGTGATGATATCTTCGGCTGCCGCTTGCCACATGACAGGAGTGGTAACGCGACTCATTCCTGCTTGTCCGAAGAGACTTTTACTAAAAGGCACGAAGAGATAGATGGCTTTAATTCGGCTATCTTGTAAGTTGAGAGGTTGTTTTGGGATCTCTAGGGCGCGACATTGATAATACAGGGAGATATTGAGCAAGCGAGTTTGAGAATGGCAGTCTCTTTCTAGTTGCTCAAAATCTAGTTCGGCACCTGCTAACGATAGGGCAGTGGCACCGCCAAAGGAATAACCAAATAGGCCAACTTGTTGCAGGTTTAGTCGATCTTGATATTCAGATTGGTTGCGCTTTTCTAGTTCGTTGAGTAAAAAAGTTACATCCAGAGGGCGATCGCGAAATTCCATCGCATCGAAGTTATCTTTGTATAACCCTTTATAAAATTCTCGCTGCCTCTGACTGCTGCTGCCGGGATGGTCGGGAATGGCAACTGCAAAACCATAAGAGGCTAGATGATAAGCTAGGTCATCAAAGCGATCGCGTTTTGCACCGATGCCATTTGAGACAACGATAATGGGAAATTGTTTTTGCTGTGATGTTTCTGGCAAGTAGAGATCGACAATTAACTTGCGTCCGCGTTGGGAGTCGTATAATTCGATGGTTTGCCTGGAAGTGCTAAACTGACCTAGTGTTTTAATATCTCGAAGTTGCTTGAGATCGATAGACGATTCAGTTTTTGCTTGTTCTGAAGTCATGCGATCGAGTTCTGCAACGAGTGTCTGAGTTTTGTCTACCATGGTAGACATTTCTCGAACGAATTCCATAATGTTCTCAGTATTGAGCTCGATATCAGTAGGAAACTTGCGCATCAGCTCGATCGCATTAATACTCTTAGATTTAAGAACTGCTTGAATTAACGATCCTCGCAGTCCATAAAAACCATTTTGATTTTTGGGAATATTTATTAACTCGCCCACATCTTTTAGCAACCGTTCTCCTACAGCGCTGTGAGAGAGGCGATAGATTACCATAGGATTGACTTGGTAGCGCGATCGCAAAAAGTTTCGCACCCGCTCTTGTTGTTGCGGACTCAAACGGTTGAGGAAAAAGGCTAATTCTTTCTCGATTCTGCCCTCTTGAGCAAAGGTTGCTAAAGCCTCAACCGAAATGGAGAAACCTAAAGGACCATAATTAAAAAGAATGCGATCGGCAGCGCTGACAGGTAAAACGATTAAGAAAGTCGTAAAAATCGCCAGTAACAGAAACCATGATCTACGCATTCAGAATATTTAGTTATTTCCAAAAATTTCAAATAGTCATTTAATTTTAGTTTTTTTCCCATTCACCCACAAATATAAAAATCGTCTCAATCGTCCCCCAAACAACAGCGAATAGCGCCTCAAGTGAGTCATAGGATTCAAATATCTCTCGATCGACGAATTTATATCGCTTTGCTCTTCTAAGCGCCATTCTCCTACGACATCCAAACTTCCTTCGAGAAACTTAGCCTGACAAGCCTTTCGTTGCACCTTACCGCTAGAAGTTTTGGGAAGGCTACCCGTCTTCAACACAACGATCGCATAAACATCGATCAAATGTTCCTGAAAGATTGCCCAACGAATCGCTTCTACTACCTCATCAATAACTAACCCTTGTCGATAACTGCGTTCTATCTCGTGAGCAATAACGAGTCTATTTTCCCCGGCGACTTCGACTGCAAAGGCAGCACCGCAACCTGGTCGCAAGGCGGGATGACATTTTTCTACAGTCTCTTCGATCTGTTGGGGATAGTGATTAAACCCCCAAAAGACCATCAAATCGTTCAGACGACCCGTAACGAACAGTTCGCCATCCTGCATAAATCCCAAGTCTCCCGTTCTCAGGAACGGACCTTCTCCCGTATCTTTGAGATAAGCACAGAAGGTGCGTTCCGTCTGTTCGGGTAAATTCCAGTATCCTTTACCTACCCCCATTCCAGATACCCAAATTTCCCCGACGCGGTCGCTCGGACATTGGGTTAACGATTCGGGATCGACGATGATAATTTTGCTATCTAACCAGGCACGACCGCAACCGAGAATTTCTCTAACACCCTGTTTCTCTCTATTGGTAATAACGACGCGATTCTTTTCTAGAGGGGCTTTTTCGACATACTTAACCACTGGCGGTTCTGTGTGTATTCCCCCAGTGACGAATAAAGTGGCTTCAGCCATGCCATAGCAGGGATAAAATGCTTCGCGGCGGAAACCGCAAGGCGCAAATTTTTCTGCAAACCGATCTAGGGTTTCGACTCTAATAGGTTCGGCACCGCAGAAAGCAACCGTCCAACGGCTCAAATCGAGATTCGCTACCTGTGCGGGAGTTGCCCGACGCGATAGGAGATCGTAGGCAAAATTGGGGGCGCCGCTTGTAGTCGCCTTGTAGCGTGAAATTGCCTCAAGCCAGCGAATCGGCTTTTGGATAAAGGCAATAGGCGACATGAAAATGCAAGGACTTCCCAAATATACCGCTTGGATGACCGTGCCAATCAATCCCATGTCGTGGAATAAAGGCAACCAGCCAACACCGCTTGCTTCTTCCGTATGACCGAATGCCATCTGCAACATTTTTTGATTGTGCAGGATGCATGCGTGAGTGACCATTACTCCTTTGGGAATTCCGGTAGAACCGGAGGTATATTGTAGAAAGGCTAAGGTATCGCGATCGCAGTTGGGTTTTACCCAATCGAGTAAAGATGTTTCATGCAACTTTTCTACATCATCTGTGGCTAGCCAGTGTAGTTTGTTGAAAATAGAATCCGCTCCTGGCGTAATGAGTTGGTTTTTGAGCTTTGCTAAGAGGGATTTACTCGTTAGAATAATCTGGGCTTGACAGGAGAAAAGACGAGATTGAAGATCGCGGAGCGCTAGGCTATTTTGCGGCGGATAGCAAGGAACGGCAACGACTCCTGCATATAAACAGCCAAAGAAAGCTGCGATAAATTCTAATGCTCCATCGTAAGGATAAACTAATACTGCGCGATCGCCTTGCTTAATTTTGAGAACTTTGAGTTGGAGGGCGATCGCTTTTGCTTGTTGCTCCAATTCTTGATAGGTTAAATTAATTGCCTGCGTTTCTCCATCTTTGAGAAAGGTAAAAGCCGTTTTGTTGGGTTGAGATTGCGCTCTGTCGTACAAAAGTTCCACTAAAGTCGCATAGTTGGCTGTTTGAATTTGCATTAGTTAGGCAGTAATCTGACTCTATTTTCGTTTTTAATAATTGTGTGATGAAATTGTACGCTGCGATCGCGCAGAAAAAACTCGAAATAATAATCTAAATTCTCAATTGTTAGTCTAATCGCCATTTAATCATCATCTTTTAACAATAAAAATTGCTAATCGGCTAAGCCTTCCTTTATGTTATTAGGATGGTTTGATAAAAACTTGAGGAACGCACTATGAAGATTAGCGCTCGCAATACGCTCAAAGGGACTGTGAAAGCAGTCGTACCTGGCGCGGTGAATGCCGAAGTTGTCATCGAAGTGGCTCCGGGCATTACAATTACTTCGATTATTACCAAAGCTTCGGCTGATAGTCTGGGACTTTCAGAGGGAAAGGAAGTATACGCTGTTATTAAGTCATCTGACGTGATGGTAGCAATGGATTAAAGAGAGCGATCGCACTTCATCAGCGATCGACTGGCTTCAATTCCGGTTGTAAATATTCCACAAGGATTTACTGAATCAATACTAGAAGCGATCGACCAGAAAAAAACTCCTCGCTGTCTTTTCGATAAAGCGAGGAGAATCTGGGAGTTATGAGGCTACGAATGTGGTACTACTTAAGCACTGACCGAACCTAGAGGAACTGCCTCAGTTTCCTCAATTAGTTGGGCATACAAAGTGCCAAGTTGGGAGGCTACACCCTTCCAACTAAACTTTTTCTCAACGCGCTTTCTGGCATTTCTACCAAGGAAATTGCGCCATTCGAGATTTGAGAGGATGCGATCGATCGCCACGGCAAAAGACTCAAAATCCTTCGGCGGCGCAAGTAAACCCGTCTCTTCAGAAACAACTGTAAATTGCAATCCGCCCACATCGCTAGCAATAACAGGCGTACCGCTTGCCATCGCTTCGATGGCGACTAAACCAAAAGGTTCGTAATGACTGGGGACGACGCAGACGTCAGCTGCTGCGTAATAAATCGGCAACTCGCGATCGCCAATCCGTCCGGGAAAGAGGGTCTTTTCTGCCAATCCCAGTTCGTTAACGATCCCTTCTATCCTCTCCCGTTCGATGCCGTCACTTTGACCCGGACGAGAACCGCCACCAATCACTAGCTTTAGCCGAGGATCGTCGCGCCACTCAGATGCGTTGACGGCGCGAACCAGCGTTTCAATTCCCTTGCGCTTATCAAAACGCCCGACATAGAGAACGACCTTTGCATCTGACTCAAAACCAAGAAGAACTCTCGCTTCTTCTCGATCGATCCCACCAAAATGTTCGATATCGGTTCCGCAGGGAATAATCTTAATTTTGCCCTTAGCAGACACCAGCGATCGCATATGTTCCTGTTCCTGAGGACTGGTGGCTACAATGCAATCGTCTGTTTCTAAACAATCTTTTTCTACCTTCAAGCGGGTGCTGGCAATCATGGGAATAGTAGAGACTGATTTGTACTTGACCGCACCCAAAGAATGATAGGTATGAACCACAGGTAGGGATAATCTTCGCTTCAACTCCAGTCCTACCCACCCAGAAATCCAGTAATTTGTGTGTATTAAAGAGTAATCGAGTCCTTCTTTTTCTTTAAACTTCAGCAGTTCTTCTACAAATTGATGGCGATAGCCAAAAATTTCATCGCGCGGTACAAATTCTTCCGGTCCGGCTACTAAACGAATCGTACGACAATTGGGAGCATGTTCTACAATTCTCGGTTGATGAGCGCCACTTGCACGAGTAAACATATCTACTTTCCACCCCTGTCGTGCTAATTCCTCACCCACGTGGCGCACATAAACATTCTGTCCACCCGCTTCTTCTTTACCGATCTCCACAGCAGGGTCGCCGTGAACCGAGATAAGTGCTATGGACTTTGTTGGTTTGTTATTCATTCCTACAATTAAAACCTCAAATGGAACCCAGGTTGGGGTAAGTTCGCGGCAGTTATTTGCCTTGACTTCGATTCCCATCCCTTTCACTGGCACTTCTATAAAATCGAGAAGCCCAGAATGCGCCTCAGCGGCTTCCTCCTTCTTAAATTCAAAACAAGAGTCGCTTTAAAAATCCTTGAGATTTTTTTATCTTTACCTCCTTGACAGATCCGCATTTATAACCCCTAGTTTGCTTATATTATACACGGCAGTATGTAAAAAAGTGTATCGCTTTGTTACTAAATTCTGCTACAAATAAAGTTAGGTCAAGATTGCCATTACTTTATTAAAAATCTGCTACACTAGAACTTTGTCACCGAGGAGAGGTGGCTGAGTGGTCGAAAGCGGCAGATTGCTAATCTGTTGATGGACTCGTAAGACCCATCCGAGGGTTCGAATCCCTCCCTCTCCGTTAACTCTCTCCTACCCACGCCACTTGACAAGGGGAAGGCAGAAAGAATAGACAAATTGAAGCCAGTAAACTCATCGGACGATCGCTTGGGCTTTTCTAAAATTTAGTAAAAGCTATCGATTTTTAATGATAGATAAAAATTTTTTTTACTCCTTAAAGCAACTTATTAGTCAACTTTAGTGATAAAATTGCCACCTATAGCTAGGGGTGTCTGATTTCTGATGCGATCGGGCTGAGAAAGTCCCTTAGAACCTGAGACTGGGTAATACCAGCGTAGGGAAGCTGTTTATTGAGGAAAAAAAATATGAGAGCAGAATGGGTAGCCAAGCGACGCGGACAGAGCAATGTATCGCAGATGCACTATGCTCGTCAAGGAATCGTGACTGAAGAAATGCACTACGTCGCCAAGCGAGAAAACTTGCCCGTAGAATTAATTCGCGACGAAGTAGCGCGGGGACGCATGATTATTCCCGCCAATATCAATCACGTTAACTTAGAACCGATGTGTATTGGCATTGCCTCTAAATGTAAGGTCAATGCCAACATTGGTGCCTCTCCCAACTCTTCTGATATCGATCGAGAAATAGAAAAACTCAATCTAGCAGTCAAATATGGCGCCGATACCGTCATGGATCTATCCACCGGGGGCGGGGATTTAGATTCCATTCGCACGGCAATTATCAATGCCTCTCCAGTTCCCATTGGCACGGTACCCATTTACCAAGCATTAGAAAGCGTCCACGGCAGGATTGAAAATCTAACCCCCGATGACTTCCTCCATATCATCGAAAAACACGCCCAACAAGGGGTCGATTACATGACTATCCATGCCGGGATTCTCATCGAATATCTGCCACTGGTAAGAAATCGCATTACGGGTATCGTCTCTCGCGGCGGCGGCATCATAGCCAAGTGGATGCTCCACCATCACAAGCAAAATCCCCTCTACACCCACTTCAACGATATCATCGAAATCTTTAAGAAATACGATGTATCTTTCAGTTTAGGGGATTCACTGCGTCCCGGTTGCATCCATGATGCTTCCGATGAAGCGCAATTGTCAGAACTAAAAACTCTCGGACAACTCACCCGCCGCGCCTGGGAACACGACGTACAGGTGATGGTAGAAGGTCCCGGTCACGTACCGATGGATCAAATTGAATTTAATGTCAAAAAGCAAATGGAAGAGTGCAGCGAAGCGCCTTTCTACGTGCTAGGTCCCTTGGTGACGGATATTGCCCCAGGATACGACCATATTACCTCTGCCATTGGCGCTGCCTTGGCAGGTTGGTACGGTACGGCGATGCTGTGCTACGTAACTCCCAAAGAACACCTGGGACTTCCCAATGCAGAAGACGTTCGTAATGGCTTAATTGCCTACAAGATTGCGGCGCATGCGGCAGATATCGCCCGCCATCGTCCGGGCGCACGCGATCGCGATGACGAGTTGTCTGCGGCTCGCTACAATTTCGATTGGAATCGTCAGTTTGAATTATCTCTCGATCCCGATCGCGCCAGGGAATATCACGACGAAACCCTGCCAGCAGATATTTATAAGACGGCAGAATTTTGCTCGATGTGCGGTCCTAAGTTCTGTCCAATGCAGACGAAGGTCGATGCCGATGCGTTGAGTGAATTAGAAAAATTCTTGGCAAAAGAGCAGCAAACCCAGACAGTTTAAAAAGAGCCAGAACTGAGATAGAAGTAGTGGCGGGTATATTGCCCGCCCTATTATTTTTATGATGGCTGCGTCAAAAGGATGGAACGAGGAAGGTTGCTTGCGCGACTCAGTTGTTACATTTAGTTGCGCTTATCTCCCTGGGAAGAACAACTCATTCGATCGCAGACGATAATGAAAATGTCAACCTCAAAAATAAAGGAGTAGGGCAATGAACACCTTGGAGTTTTTAGCCCAACTTAATACCGCCACCAAAGAATGGGGATTATGGGTTAATCGAGAAAATCCCAACGAGCATCATGAAGGACATTACTCTTTTGAGAGCGATCGCATGCCAAGAAGTTTCGTCCATGTTGGAACCTTAGAAGAGTTAGCCCACCAGCGTCAAAAATATATTTTGAACAATGCCTCCTCCGACAAAAGTGAGGAGGTTTTAGGTAAAGAATGGGCAGAAAGTTTTCTGGCTCAATGTCAAGCCCAGTGGTTTGCCAAAATTTGAGCCGAGATAGCCAAAAAATCCTACAATTAAGTCTTTAGATCGAAAAACAGGGCAAAAACGTCCCTTCCCCCACACTCCTAGATGAAACTCCTCAGCCCGATCTCTCTCCGTTTATATAGTCACTACAAGCCGTTTATATAGTCACTACAAGGAGAGGCGGGCTTTTTTTCGCCTATATTTTGAATGGCGAACGGGAGCAAATTGGGATAAAGTCTCGACCAATTTTGCTCGAAATGTTTAATATGAAGAAAACATAGGAAACACGGAAACGTCGGTTCAGTATCTAATCTACCTCATGAGAAAAAGAGCATTTTGGGCAACTCTGTTATTTAGCTTTTCTCTCTTTCTTTTTTCAATTGGTTGGACGCAAAGCGCAGCGGCTTTTACAGAAGAACAGAAGTTAGTGCTACAGTCGTGGCGGCTGGTTAACCAGGCGTATATAGATGAGACGTTTAACCATCAAAATTGGTGGTTGGTTCGGCAACAGTATTTAAAAAAGCCACTTTCCGATCGCAAGGAAACCTACACGGCAATCGAGCAAATGTTGGCGACGCTAGACGAACCATTTACTCGCTTACTCAGACCAGAACAATATCACAACCTGCAAGTCAGTACGGCAGGAGAATTATCTGGCATCGGGTTGCAAATTAATATCAACTCCGAAACGGGACACTTAGAAGTAGTAGCTCCCCTAGCAGGATCTCCCGCTGAAGCGGCAGGAATTGCCCCGCGCGATCGCATTCTCAAAATCGATGGGGTAGATACCTCAACCCTCACGCTCGATGAAGCAGCCGCCAGAATGCGAGGTCCTAGCGGCACCAAGGTTTCTCTGACCATTCAACCCAGCGACGAAAGCAACGGCAAGATTCGACAACTAGACATCATTCGCGATCGCATTTCTCTGAGTCCAGTCTTTGCCACCCTCGACGATCGCATTCCCAATTATCCCATCGGTTATATTCGTCTGACACAATTTAGCGCCAATGCCGCTCAAGAAGTCGCTCATTCGGTCAAAAATTTAGAAAAGCAAGGCGTTCAAGCTTATATTCTCGATTTGCGCAATAATCCTGGCGGATTACTGCAAGCAGGAATTGAGATCGCCCGTTTGTGGATAGATGAAGGCGCGATCGTCTACACGGTCAACCGACAAGGAATGTTAGACAGTTTTACGGCATCTGGTGCAGCGCTCACTAACGCTCCTCTAGCCGTTTTAGTCAATCAGGGAACTGCCAGCGCTAGCGAAATTTTAGCAGGAGCTTTGCAAGATAATGGCAGGGCAACGCTAGTAGGAGAAAAAACCTTTGGGAAGGGATTGATTCAATCGTTGTTTGAGTTGCCCGATGGTGCTGGACTGGCAATTACGGTTGCCAAATACGAAACTCCCACTCACAAAGACATCCACAAACAAGGAATTGTTCCCGATCGCGTCGTTTCTCAAGATCCGATAACCTATCAACAAATAGGCACGGAAGCCGACAAACAGTATCAAGCAGCAGTAGAGGTATTGACCAATAAAACTGTCTTGGCAAAAGCTAATTAGTGCGTGGAGAGGTGAAAATCGTGTTTAATTTTTCTGGGAAAAGACCGACCAATCTAGGCGTAAAAGACGGAAAACTCGCTCCTTGTCCCGGTTCTCCCAATTGCGTCAACAGTCAGAGTCAAGATCCCAAATCCAAAATCGATCCTCTGCCACCAGTTGCGATCGCCGATCTCAGAAAAGTCATTGAAAGTATGGAGAGAACTACAATTATCGAACAAACCGATAATTATCTCTATGCCGAATTTAAAAGCAAGCTCATGGGTTTTGTCGATGATGTAGAATTTTATCTCGATTCGAATGAAAATGTCATTCACGTGCGATCGGCTTCCCGTCTGGGACAGTCCGATCTAGGAGTCAATCGCAAGCGAGTCGAGGAGATTAGAGCGAAATTACAAGCCAAGTGATTCCAATTCGCTAGAGTTCGCAATTCGCAATTAAAAATGCTAACAGGTTGTCCCAAAAGTATAATAATGTCATGTTGAGCGTAGCGATCGCGAAGCGAAACATCTTATAGCAATTCGCAATTGGCAATTATCAATTCGCAATTGGGAAATAGAGATGGGATTCTAGCTAGAAATTCAATGTTTTTATCTTTTAATGGCGAATTGCGAATTATCAATTGCGAATTAGCAATTAGTCAGCAGCTCTGTGTGGCGAGTTTTTGACAGTAACCGTTTGACAGTAACTGTAGGGAAGTAAGGGCGCGTTTTTAGATAAACTCGCCCTTACTTCTCAATCCAAAATCCAAAACCGCTGCGCAGAACTTTGTTCGAGCAGCGCAAAATCCAAAGTGGTATTAGCATACCAACTCCAAACCTAGATTCTTCGTTACGTTCTCCTGCATTGAGCATGACAAAATGGACTTTTGGGATATCCTCTAAGAATGCCTGGACTCGATCCCCCCTAAAGATGCTCGCTCCAACGCCTTAAGCTTCTCCCACCAACGATTGAGAGGATAATAGAGAACTGGTGCCCAGAGACTGCTGAGAATAGCTGAAGAAAGTGAAATGCGCTGATAATCTAACCAAACTTCTTCTGGGGCGCGAATGTGATGGAGAATATGCTGAACTGCGATCGCCGCCTCAGCAACAATCGACATCGCAAAAACAATGAGCGCGACCGAAATAAAATCTTCTTTAAGATATCGCTGCTTTTGCAGTTTTGCTGTCAAAAACCCTACTAAAACGAGAGACAAAACATGAGAAGGACCGGAGGCAGGAGCAGAGGTCATGCCATCTTGAATCATGCCCAAAGCAAGTCCTGCTAATATGCCCTGAAAAACAGATCGTTTGAGACTCCAACTCACCGTCCAGATTAATAGCCAACTAGGGGCAATTCCCAATAACTCCATCCCAGGCAGACGAACGAAAGTCAAACACGCACAAAGAAGCACCGAAGCACAAATTATAAACCCATTGAGAATTTGGCGCTGCTCGGAAGACCATTTTGATTTTGATAGCTTCATCACTTTGGTTCCAAATCGCTTTTGAAGGGATGGACGAGCGCCCATTCCAAACTATCGATTGGGGCTGTTATGATTATCGTAGCTTCGGGAGCAGGTCCTTTTTGCAAATTGACCGATTGGACGCGACCGATTGGCAAACCTGCGGGAAATAATTGGCTGACAGCGGAGGTACTCACCGTGTCGCCGGGGCGAATATTGGGGACTTTTTCAAAAAACTCCATAACAGCAATTTGAGAGCCGCGTCCTTTGATTAAACCCATCGAACGACTGCGAGTGACAATCGCGCCAACGCGACTGTTGGGATCGCTAATCAAGAGAACTCGACTGCTATGAGGTGTCACCTCGATGACTCGACCGACTAATCCCCCAATTCCGGTGACTGCAAAACCCTTTTCAATGCCATCTCGACTGCCTCGACCTAAAATCGCTTGCTGCCACCAGTCGTCTGCGCTGCGTCCGATAATAGGCGCTGCGATCGCGGATCGTTTATATTTTTCAAAATCGCCTAAAAGTTTTTTTAATTGCTGATTTTGCTTTTCTAATTCGCTAATTCTCTGTTCTAGTTCTAGAATACGAGCATTCGTAAGTTTTTTTTCTACCAAGGAAGCTGGTTCGGATCGAAACGGACGAACGAGCCAGGAATAGATTTCTTGGATAGCCTTTCCTTGAGTTTGGCGCAGCAACCAAGCAACGCCAATGACCGAGAGAATTAAAAGTATTTGTACTCCGAGTCGAGTCCACTTTACTCGCCGCACCGCAAACATAACGATAATTTTTGCCTTTCTCCTGTTGCCTTACTTATGCCATCCGAGCGCTTTCGTTGAGGATTCGCTCCAAAATTTTAGGATTCTTGAGTACTTCACCCGTGCCTTTAACCACACATCTGAGCGGATCTTCAGCTACGTGAGTAACGATGCCCGTTTCGTGACTGATGAGCGTATCGAGTCCCTTCATCAAAGCGCCTCCTCCAGCTAGCATAATTCCGCGATCGATAATATCTGCTGCCAGTTCGGGAGGCGTCCGCTCTAGCGTGCGCTTGACGGCATCGACAATCGTTGACAGAGGCTCTGCCATGCTTTCTCGAACCTCTCCTCCTTTAATAGTAATGGTTCGGGGTAATCCAGACATAAGATGTAAGCCTCGAACTTCTTGAACTGGTTCTTCATTATGAATGGGGTAAGCAGAACCCAGTTTGATTTTAATGTCTTCTGCTGTCCGTTCGCCAATAATCAAGTTGTGGACTTTTCTCATGTACTGCACGATTGCCTCGGTTAGCTCGTCGCCTGCAACCCGAACTGATTCGCTCAGCACTCTTCCCTGTAAGCTTAATACAGCGACCTCAGTCGTTCCGCCGCCGATGTCAATAATCATGTTACCCGTTGCCTCTGTCACGGGAAGTCCCGCTCCTAGAGCAGCTGCTACTGGTTCGTCAATCAAGCCAACTTCTTTGGCTCCCGCACGAGTCGCCGCTTCTATAACGGCTCGGCGTTCAACTCCAGTGATTCCGCTAGGAATTCCTATCACCATGCGAGGATTGCCGAGAGGATTTCCTTCATGGGCGCGACGGATAAATTCCGATAGCATAATTTCAGCGCTGTAGAAGTCAGCGATAACTCCATCGCGCAAGGGACGCAGCGCGATAATATTACCCGGAGTTCGCCCTAGCATTTTCCTAGCTTCTTCGCCGACAGCTAGGGGGGTTTTATCTCGATCGATCGCAACGACAGATGGTTCTTCTAAAACGATGCCTTTACCAGATATATAAATTAGGGTATTGGCAGTCCCCAAATCTATGCCCATGTCTCGCGACAGGGAAAAACGTTTAAAAAAATTCACAGAACTTTCTCCCCCCACTACGATTTAGGATTTACGATGCTGCTTTACGATCGCCCAATAGAATTGATGTGGATTGGATCTTATTACTTTTTTCCTTCTAAGTCTAGCGAAGTTAACGAATTCGATCGGGAATTTTACAGTTCCTCGTTAGGACGGGGATTCAAGTCATGCAGGAAATCTTCCGCACTGTTACGAGATATTATTTTTCCAGTTAGTTTCGATTGGTGCGCTTACGAGCTACAATAGTGAGAGTATATTTGTACTAAAATAACGGAAAATGAGAGGAATTGACGAATGAGTCTGAATGTCGTACATTTGGTAGGTCGCGCCGGCAGAGATCCGGAAGTTAAATGTTTTGAATCGGGAAGCGTCTTGTGTACGTTAACTTTAGCGGTAAATCGCCCTACCAGTAAAAATGACGAACCCGATTGGTTTAATCTGAAAATTTGGGGCAAAACGGCAGAAGTTGCTGCTAACTACGTTCGGAAGGGAAGTTTGATCGGCATTCAGGGGACGTTGACAATCGAAACTTGGACGGATGACAAGACAGGAACTGAGCGTTCGACTCCCGTTATTAGAGTGGATAGACTCGATTTGTTAGGCTCGAAGCGGGACGCCGACTCCAGCGCAGTCGGCGGCTACGGTAGCGGCAACAGCGAGTTTTAAGATCGATTCGCGATTTCTGTAGGGTAGGGGACAGACGCTAAAGGTTTGCCCGACGCGCGTCTTCCCCTACTTCAATAACTAATCTGTAGGGTGACGGAGGCACTAACTGTTTGCTCGCCGCCAATAACAGGGGTAGTAGCAGAATCGGTTCTAGCTGCCTCGCGAGCCATTAGCGGCTGTGGTGGCGGGGTACTTGCTCCATTGACTTGAATGTTAACGATCTCTTGGCGAGTGAGATTGAGGGCACTCAAGACCGTATCCGCTTGTTGCTGGGCATCCTCGGTGGCTAGCCGAAGCGCTTGCTTTTGCGCTGCTGCGATCGCGTTGTCGCTGGCAGTAAAATCAACGCTGTCAATTCGAGTAGCTCCAGCTTTGACAGCTTCGTCGAGTAAATTCCCTACTCGATCGTTAGAGATACGAAAACTAATGGTATTGACTCCAACGTAACCGACGAGGCGTTGTTGGTTACTGCTGTAATCGTAGTAGGCGGGCTGTAATTGGATCCCAGTGGTTTGTAATTTTTCTACGCCGCGCGATCGCAGCAACTCTACCACTGCCGACGACCGTCTGGCGATCTCTTGCTGTACCTCTTGTGCCGTTTGTCCTTTGACCTCCACGCCTAGCTGTACTTGAGCCAAGCTGGTAGGAATCGTTTCCTGTCCCTGTCCGGTGACGGTTAGGATGCGCAGGATTTTTTCTTGGGCGATCGCGGGAGCGCTTGACGCTATACTAAGAATAACGAGTAAGATTGCCATTACCTGTGCTTGCTTGTCTAAAAGCCACTTAAAAGATGATTTTTGACTAGATAAAAGCTCTTTGTTCACTTTTGTTGCTCCTCATACCAATACCATTGACTAAGCTTTCAGCCAACTGCGAATTGGCGATCGCCTCTACTTCTACTGTGCCACCGAAAAACTGAAAAAGTTTATCTTGTTGCCATTTTGGAAACCAATGCTCGCTGTCTGCTCGGCCTATGAAATACGCTCTGGTTCACGAGTGGCTAACTCCTAAAGCCACGGGTGGTTCGGAGTTAGTCGTGCGCGAAATCTTGCGCCATATCGATGCCGATCTTTATGCCTTAATTGACTTTGAATCAGTCAATCCCCAGAGTTATCTCTATGGACGAAAGATTGGAACGACGTTTCTGCAACATTTACCTTTGGCTCGCAACGGCATTCAGAAATATTTGCCTCTGCTGCCCCTAGCGATCGAACAGCTAGATTTACGGCAGTATGACGTGATTCTCTCCTCATCCCACGCGGTCGCCAAGGGAGTACTCGTCAGTCCCGATCAGCTACACATCTGCTATTGCCATACGCCCATGCGCTATGCTTGGGACTTGACATTTGACTATCTTAATGCCAATAGCTTAGGACGCGGTTTGCTCGGTATTTTGACTCGCTATATCCTGCATCGAATGCGGCAGTGGGATGTAATTGCAGCCAATCGAGTTGACTACTTCATTGCCAACTCCTATCATACTGCTAAGCGCATCTGGCGTTGCTATCGCCGTCAAGCAAAAGTAATTTACCCGCCAGTAAATTGCGATCGCTTCTCTTTTCAAGCGCAAAAAGAAGACTTTTATCTGACCGTGTCTCGCTTGGTCAGTTATAAAAAAGTTTCTCTAATTGTCGAAGCATTTAATCAGTTGGGCTATCCTTTGGTCATTATCGGCGACGGACCCGAACTCAAGCGAATTCATCAAATTGCCAAACCCAATATTCAAATTTTAGGGGCGCAGCCCGATGAAGTCGTCGAGCGATATATGGCTAACGCTAAAGCTTTTGTCTATGCAGCTTGCGAAGACTTCGGGATTGCCCCAGTAGAAGCCCAAGCCTGTGGAACGCCTGTCATTGCCTACGGAGAGGGCGGCGCGTTAGAAACCGTGCTAGATATTCGCCAATTTCCGGAAACGGGAACGGGACTGTTGTTTTCTCCTCAAATCCCAGAAGCTCTAGTCAAAGCCGTTGAAACTTTTTGCCAATTTCAAGGTCAAATCAATCCAGAAAGTTGTCGGACTAGGGCGGCTAATTTTAGTCCCAAAATCTTTGAAACCTCTTATTTAGCCTTTATCGAAGACTGTTGTCAGAACTTTCCCTCAAAAGATTCTGACAAAAATTGCGACTTTTTTAGATAGATTCGCCATAATAATGGTCTTCTGGCTTTATGATCGGGACAGTGTGGTGTGATGTGATGTGAAGGAGTAAGATGACTGCTAATAGCCAATTTATACGCATCAAAGCCTTGCGAGTTTTGATGCAACGCGGTTCCCTATCCTCGGTTTCCTCGAAAAAATTTTATAAATCGTTGACTCAAACTTTTGATGGGGATTTTACCAAGCGAACGTTCGATGTAGTCTTTTCTCTGTTAGTTCTGATTTTCTTGTCGCCGCTTTATTTGATCTTGGCGCTGTTAATCGCCATTAGTTCGCCCGGTCCGATTTTCTACGTCCAGCAACGAGTTGGCAAAAACTATAAGCGCTTCGGCTGTATCAAATTCAGAACTATGGTTCGCGATGCAGACGAAATTCTAGAGGCGATCGTAGCAAATTCACCTCAGATGCGCGAAGAGTTTGAAAACAACTTTAAACTGCGCGACGATCCCCGAATTACCTGGATTGGCAAGTTTTTGCGCTTGACCAGCCTTGACGAATTTCCTCAGTTTTGGAACGTGCTGATGGGAGATATGAGTGTAGTCGGTCCTCGCCCCCTAGTTCCGGAAGAGTTGTGTAAATACGGAAATCGCATCGAAAAAGTTCTAACCATCCGACCGGGAATTACGGGATTGTGGCAAGTCTCTGGACGCAATGACATCCCCTATCCCCAACGAGTCCAAATAGATGTCTACTATGTCAATTGCCGCAACTGGTTAATGGATCTGTGGATAATTGTCAAAACAATTGGTGTAATTATCTTTCCCCATAGCAATGGAGCTTATTAAACTCCATTCATTAGTCATTGAGTTATGAGTCGTTAGTTTCCAGGCAATTCTCCTAGAACTAACGACTTCAAACTTTACAAAAACTTTGAAAAATTGTTAATTTTTTTTTGACCACCAGGCAAGCTTTTAGGTTAATTTAGGAAAGATATTTACATTGTTCGTTGAAATTTAGTTTTGGCGACAGCTAGGTCAAGCTGTGCCATCTGTATCTAATGTTTCTATCAATACCTACCAAGGACAGGATAATTAGAAATGACCCAATCCAAACGAGCGCTGATTACCGGTATTACTGGTCAAGATGGTTCTTATTTGAGCGAATTATTGCTAGAAAAAGGATATGAAGTTCATGGCATTATTCGCCGAACCTCCACGTTTAATACCGATCGCATCGATCATATCTACGTCGATTCGCACAACCCAGATGCGCGGTTGTTTTTACACTACGGAGACTTAACGGATGGAACCACTCTACGCCGCATTCTGGAGCAAGTTCAACCCATAGAAATTTATAATCTAGGCGCTCAATCTCACGTTCGCGTCAGCTTCGATTCTCCAGAATACACGGTAGATTCGGTAGGAATGGGAACGCTGCGGTTGCTAGAAGCAATTCGCGATTACCAACAACGCACGGGAATTGAAGTCCGATTCTATCAAGCGGGTTCGTCCGAGATGTTTGGCAAGGTGCAGGAAATCCCCCAAAAGGAAACAACCCCCTTCTATCCTCGCAGTCCCTATGCCTGCGCTAAAGTCTACGCTCATTGGCAAACGGTAAACTATCGAGAGTCCTACGGATTGTTTGCTTGTAACGGAATTTTGTTTAATCACGAATCTCCCCGCCGCGGCGAAACGTTTGTCACTCGCAAGATTACTAGGGCACTCGCTCGAATCGTAGCCGGCACCCAGAAAAAGATGTATCTCGGCAATTTGGATGCTAAGCGGGACTGGGGCTATGCTAAAGATTATGTTAAAGCGATGTGGCTAATGTTACAGCAAAGCGAACCAGGTGATTATGTCGTTGCTACGGGAGAAACTCACGAGGTTAGAGAATTTTTAGAGATCGCTTTTGGTTACGTCAATCTTAACTGGGAAGACTACGTTGCCTTTGACGAGCGTTATCTGCGTCCTGCGGAAGTAGATTTACTCATAGGCGATCCTGCCAAAGCCAAACGAAAACTTGGCTGGCAGCCATCTGTTACCTTTGAAGAGTTAGTCCGTTTAATGGTAGATGCCGATCTTGCTGCTTTAGGAATTCCCTCTCCCAATGGCTCTCACAACGGGCAACTCTTGCTAGATAATGCTTATATTCGTCAGAATGTAGGCGTTATGGTGGACTAAATCAGTTATTAGTTAGTCAGTTATCAGTTATCAGTTAGAAGGTTTTTAATCGCTGATAACTGATAGCCGAGCGCCGAGCGCTGACTAGGGACTAAGGATAAAAAACTATGCTAGATTTAAGCAACAAACGTATTCTGGTTACGGGTGGCGCTGGGTTTCTTGGTCGTCAGGTAGTCGAGCAGTTGTGCCGGGCAGGAGCCAACCTAGATAAAATTACAACTCCCCGTTCCCGCGATTGCGATCTGCGCGTTCTCGAAAATTGCCAAAGAGCGGTCGAGCAGCAGGATATTGTCGTTCACTTAGCCGCTCATGTCGGCGGCATCGGGTTAAACCGAGAAAAACCAGCAGAACTTTTTTACGACAACTTGATGATGGGCGCTCAGTTAATTCATGCCGCCTATCAAGCGGGAGTTGAAAAGTTTGTCTGCGTCGGTACCATTTGTGCCTATCCCAAGTTTACCCCCGTACCGTTTAAAGAAGACGATCTTTGGAATGGCTATCCAGAAGAAACGAACGCGCCATACGGCATTGCCAAAAAAGCGCTTTTAGTTCAGCTTCAGTCTTACAGGCAGCAATATGGGTTTAATGGAATTTATCTTCTGCCCGTCAATTTGTACGGACCCGAAGACAATTTCGATCCCCGTAGTTCTCACGTCATCCCAGCCTTGATTCGCAAGGTATACGAAGCCCAGCAAAGGGGAGACAAACAGCTTCCCGTTTGGGGCGATGGGAGTCCTACCCGCGAGTTTCTTTATTCTACCGATGCGGCGCGGGGAATTGTCATGGCAACTCAGAAGTATGACGGCGACCAACCCGTCAATCTGGGAACGAATTACGAAATTTCTATTCGTAATTTGGTGGAATTAATTTGCGAACTGATGGAATTCGATGGCGAAATTGTTTGGGAGACCGACAAACCCAACGGTCAACCCCGTCGCTGTCTAGATACTACTAGAGCGAGAGAGACTTTTGGCTTTACAGCTCAGATGGACTTTAAACAAGGCTTGAAAAATACGATTGATTGGTATCGCCAACACGCGGCTTAATACTTGGTTGGTAGTGGCGGCGGCTAAAGTGCCACTACCAGCTTTTTTTCTCGTTAAGAATTTTGGCAATTTGCATGGCGATATCTCCTGGAGTTCGGGAAATGTCGATCGCGATGGCATTTTCGGGTTTGTCTAACGACTCGAACTGAGAGCGCAACAGTTCGGCTTTCATAAAATGCTGCTGTCGCTGCTGCATTCGCTGCCAAATCTGCTCGTAGCTTCCTTTGAAATAAACCCAGAGAAGATCTTGTTGGTCCCCCTGTAGCAGCTCTCGATAACCTTGCTTGAGAGCAGAGCAAGCAATAATTGCATGGCTTTTATTGCGTCGCACCTCATCGATTAAATCCCGCAACGCTAACAGCCAAGGCTGACGATCGCGATCGCTAAGCGGGATTCCGCGACTCATCTTAGCAAGATTTTCTGGTGGATGAAAATCGTCTCCGTCGTAAAATTGCCAGCCCACAATTTGAGCGAGCAATCTACCGACAGTAGATTTTCCCGAACCGGACACGCCCATGAGAATACAGATTCTTGGCTCGATCCCGTTTGCACTTCCCAAGTTTGTTACCAAGATGTTTATCCACTTCTAAGTTTAATTGTTTTGCGATCGCGCGCTCCTCAAGATTAATCCCCTCTCGCCAGTAGAGGGAATTAGATCGAAGTTTGGCATAGTGCCTAGCAGACTTATTATCGATAATTCTGACTTTGAATCTCTCTTAGGCGGGATTCGGGACGGATGAATCGATCGAGTTGTGCTTCAAAAAATTTCCGATTTGCCATTAAATGCTTCGGATTGGGGTCGTCTAAAGGATATAAAAGCGCAGTACGCAATGCTTGAATGACTGCCGAAGTCACATTGTACATCGATCGCTGGAAACTAATACCCAATTGAATGAGAATATCGTCTTCTCCTCGGCAATGCTTATGATAGTAATCTTTCAGATAACCAGGAAGGAAATGATACATATCATCCATCAACAATGTCGGCGGAATGCCAGCCGTTCCCACGGGGAAAACATCGGCATATAAAATGCCGTAATGGAAATCTTTTTGATCGTCGGGAACTTCTTTTGCCTGCGCGTTATAAGATTTCGTTCCTCGGAAGGGGGAAGTCCGATAAAATACAGCTTCTACGTAAGGTAATGCTGCTTCATAGAGCCACATAAATCCCTTTGATTTGGGGATAATTTCGTAGCATTCGCCCCGAATATAGACGTGATGGTAAATCGGACGACCGGCAATAGCAAAAATCCCGTTAACTAAGAAATTCATCGCATCGGGAACGCCTTTAAATCCGCCTTCGTCATAGATATCCGACATCTCAAAGAAAACGGGTGCCATAACTTCCCAGAACAAGCCCAAATTGGAATAATAAGACATCATTCTGACTTGTTCTAAGAACATATCTGGAAAGAGTTTATAAAGCGCCAGCATTGGGGGATTGTATTTGAAATAAGCTTTGATGGCGCGATCGGCATTAGCCTTATATTCGTCACTATCTAAATAGGCGTCAAACAATCCCCAGCCCATATCTCGACCGTGCCAGAACATAGCACGCATGCATTCTTCGGCAAACTCCATGTTAATGCGATCGTGCCAGAGATGGTGGAATAGTTTGGGCATTTTGAAGGTTTTCCCCTTCTCCATAAATTCGAGAAGTTCGGGATGGGCAGTTGCTTGTCCGCGCCAAATTCTTAAATCTGCATCGTCTCCAGCATAGTGATTGTGAAGGTCTAAATATTCTTGAGGTAAGAAGTATTTAAAGAAGGGAAGCGGATCGAGAAAAACCCGTTCGGCAATATAGAGAAGATCGCGCCAGTAAAAGTCCATCGGTACGGCATAGGCTTTATAAATACCGATGATTTGCATTAGATTTTCTGGCGTATCGGGTAGCATCGAACCGCCGGCTTCCAAGCGATGAACTATCTCAGCAAATTCATGGGTTGAAGGAGGTAATTTAGTTTTGGGTTTCTCAGCAGTTTCTACCATAGTTCAATAGTTCAATTCGTTTTTGAATTTGTAAATTGTAGTGCGGGCATCTTGCCCGCCAGCAGCATCTCGCTTACGCAAGGGGAATAGATTTCACCTCAATTGAGAACTCAACTACTTATCGAGTGATGGTTGATAGTCTATAGCGACTTGCTGACCGATCGCGGGAAGATTGGCTACCATTGAACTCGTAGTTGGTTCGATCCAGCGCACCAACCAAGTGGGTTGAATGCCTAAAAATAAAATGACGGCAGTAAGGACGATCGCGGGAATGCTTTCGCTTCGCAATACTTTTGGATAATACGCCGTGTAATTATCCAGCTTGCCAAAGCAAGTACGGTTGAGCAGAATAACGAAGTAAACGGCAGTTAAACCAGATGCAATAATGCACAGAAGGGTAGGAATCGGGAAAGCCGAGAAACTGCCTTGAAAAACGATAAATTCAGCTACAAAACCTACTAAACCGGGAATTCCCGCACTAGCCATTCCTCCTAGGATGAGAAGGGCGCTGATGGTGGGCAATCCTCGAATGGGATTCATTAAACCGTTGAGGACATTAATGTCGCGGGTGCCAACTTTGCGTTCGATGATGCCCACTAAATAGAAGAGTAGGGCTAAAATCAAACCGTGGCTGATCATTTGCGAGACTGAACCTAAAACGCTTAACGCCGTTCCCGCCGCTGCCGCTACCAGCATATAGCCCATGTGACCGATAGAACTATAGGCAACCATGCGCTTGATATCTTTTTGCGCGATCGCGCTTAATGCCCCATAGACAACGCTAACCGTACCGATAATGGCGAGTCCGGGGGCTACCAGCGACCAAGTTTCGGGAAATAGCTGCAAACCAAACCGAATTAAGCCATAGGTTCCCAGTTTTGCTAGGATCCCTCCTAATAGAATTGCTACGGCTGGTGAGGCTTCGGTGTAGGCATCTGGCAACCAAGTGTGTAAAGGAACCAAGGGGATTTTGATGCCAAAACCAACCAGGAGTAAAGTCAGTAAAATTAATTGCGTCTTGACAGATAATTCTGTCGTCGTTAGCGATTGGTAATCGAAATTTGGAGATCCGCTTAAGAAACCAATGCCAAGGAAGGCTGCCAAAACCAATAAGCCAGATACAGCTGTATAGAGAAGGAATTTAATCGAAGCATAACCTCGTTTTTCTCCTCCCCAAATCGCGATCGCGAGATAAAACGGAATTAACTCTAATTCGTAGAAGAGGACAAACAAGAGTAAATTCTGTGCCATTAATGCCCCAGCAATTCCCGCATTGATCAGAAGAAATAGGGAATATTTTAGGCAAGGTCGTTCGGCGTTTTCTGCCGTAGCATAGATGGCAATTATGGTTAAAAAACTACTTAAAACTAATAGGGGCATTGATAGCCCATCGACTGCCAAACTATAACTCAAGCCAATTGGCTCCGCCCAGGAAAAATATTCTTTAAACTGCAATCCGGGATTGTTGATATCGAACTGAGTTAGCAGCATAAGCGACCAAGCAAAAGACGCGATCGCAAATGCTATCGTTATCTGGCGCAATCTTTTCGTTTCCTTGGGGTTTGGAAAAATTCCAATGATTGCTGCCCCTAAAATAGGTAACCAAAGTAAAGTACTTAGCATAAAGGTTTTATGAGTAGTTATTGGTCGATCGTTTGTTATTTAAATTTTGACTTTTGAGTTTTTTAGTTAGTAGTCATCAGCTCTCAGTTTCGATTGAATAGTGATAACTGATATTTCCCTCTATTAAGACTTGCAGCACTTCATCGGGAGTCATGTTTTTGACAGGACTATTTTGAGCGGGAGCCACATCTTTTGTTTGAGCGAGACTGGCTTCTGGTTTAGATAAATTAGATCCCAGAATAGTTGCTGCAAATCCCATTCCGAGAAAACCGCCTCCATACTTAATTAAATTGCGACGCGATACGTTAAAAAATTGATTATTTTTGCTCATTTATTCATAGCCAGTCGTTTTTTCTAATGGTTGGGCAATTGTTACAAAAACTGACGAATCATTGACTAATTAGCCCCAAATACTAGGGAAACTTGAGAGAGTATAGGCCAACCGATCGCAATGACTAGAAAGACAACTCCTAGAAAAATTGACAGGAAATAAAATTGAGTCTGACCTGAGACGTTGTATTTTAAGCTTTGTCCGCCAAAGATGGTTGCTATGCCGACTAAATTGACGATGCCATCGACAATAAAACGGTCGAACCAAGAGACAATTTGGGAAATCAAGCCAACGAAAAAGACAATCGTTAGCCTATAGAGTTTGGCAGTATAAAGGTCGTAGGCAAAAAAATCTTGTACGGCTTTGGGTTTAAATTGTACGGGTTTGGCAATGCGATCGCCGAGATAAATATAAGCTGCCGCAGCGCCGCCAACGACTGTTGAGATAACTAAGAAACTAGCAACGGTCAAATTTAGGTCTTCCCAGGCAGGGAGCAGGTTCCATTGCTTGAGGAGTAAAGGTACGTGGAGGGCAAATCCCATTACGATGGTCATCGGCAGGGTAAGAGGCCAGAAAGCTTCAAAAGAACGAACGGTCATCTGCTTGGGTTTGCCGCCAAAAATCGCGCAAAACTCGCGGGTAACGCCAAAGGCAGTTAATCCATTAACCAGTAACAAAACGCCAATTAACCAGGGATAGTTCTGGGATAGGTTATCCGCCATCTCGGTTAGTACCCAGAAACAGCCCATGGGAGGGAAAGCAACTAAAGAAGCTGCCCCTACAAGAAAGCAAATGCCAGTGATGGGACGGCGCGACCAAAGCCCACCATATTGAGTGATATCTTGGGTAATATTGTTCCAAATGATATTGCCCACACTCATCACTAGCAGAGACATGGCGATCGCATAGGTAAATAGCAGCGTCAATGCGGTTTGGGTTTGTCCCGTTCCTACGGCAATGAATACCAAACCCATATAAGCGCTGACGACGTAGGATAGACAACGCTTGAGATCGATTTGCGCGATCGCAATCGCGGCAGCACCTACCGCCGTTACCGCACCGATCCAAATCATGACATTGGTAGCGACGGGAGACAGCGCAAACACTGGCTGCAACTTAATTAATACCCATGCCCCAGTAGAAACGACCACGGCGTTCCGTAAAATCGTAGCGGGTATAGGACCTTCCATCGCCTCATCCAACCACAAATGCAAGGGAAATTGCGCGCATTTACCCAGAGGACCTGCAATTAGTGCCAAACAGAGGAGAGTTGCGGTAGTAGGGTTAAGCGTTGCAGTTCTTGCCCACTCTGCCAACTCGGTATAGTTCCAAGTTCCAGCGATGGGTAACAAGGCAACCACACCCATTAGCAGAATTAAATCGCCTATCCGTTTGGTTAAAAAGGCATCCCTTGCCCCTGTCACCACCAAAGACTGGTTGAACCACAAACCAATTAACAAGTAAGTTCCCAGAGTCAGGATTTCCAGAATGACATAGCTGAAAAACAGAGAATTGCAAAGTGCCAGGGCACACATTCCTCCTTCAAACAGAGCGAGTAAGGAGTAAAAACGCGCCCATCCCCAATCCATCTCCATATAGCCAATAGCGAAAATTTGGGCGGCAAGATTCAACCCGGTAATTAACAGCAAAGCCCCAATATTGACCGAAGAAATTTCAATATCAAAGGAAATATTTAAATCGACGACATGAAGCCAGTTAAAAGAGATATATTGGGGAGGATGGTTCCAAGTTGCCCCAAGGGCAAGCAAGCTATGAAGAAACGCCATCAAGGTCATAATGGCGTTAATATATCCAGAAGGTCTCGGTCCCGTTTGACGGATAATACCAGGAGACCAAGGTAAAGCAAGTACCGCTCCCGTCAAGGCGTACAAGGGTACCAACCAGATACTCTGGCTGAACGTCTCAAACATAGAGTTACCTCAAAATTAGTGAACGGATCTTGGCGATCGCTAATTGCTAATAATTAATCGCTTTATCAAACTGTGGCAAGCAGATTGAGAGAGGGAACCCGTATCTTTTGACTTTCTTGCACGAGATAGTCTAAGAAAGTCTGAGAGATAACAGATAGTTGTTTTCCCGTTAGATAAGCTGCATACCAGCGACATTTAATCGGAAAATGTTGTACGTCTAAGATCGCTAGTTCGCTATTAGACCCCTCACCAAGTAGGGTGTGTTGGGAAAGGACAGAAATGCCTAAACCTCCAGCGATCGCCTGTTTGATTGCCTCATTGCTTCCCAGTTCTAACCTGACCTTCACAATGACTTTGTGCCTTGCAAACAGTTGCTGGACGGCATGTCGCGTCCCCGAACCCGCTTCCCGCATGATGAAAGGTTCGTCGTTAAGGCGTTGGATGGGAATGTTCCTCTCCATTGCCAAAGGATGATTTCGCGGTGCCACCACCACTAATGGATTATCCAGAAAAGACTGGGTGGACAGATCCATATCTTCTGGAGGATGGCTGAGGATATAGAGGTCATCCTCATTTTCCATCATGCGCTTTTGAATAAGCTGATGGTTGGTTACTTTGAGTGAAATATCAATCCCAGGATATTGCTGACAGAAAGATCCTAAAATACGAGGGATGAAGTATTTCGCAGTTGTAATTACGGCAAGCCGCAACTTTCCCTGCTTAGTTCCCTTTAAGTCAGCAACCTTCATCTCGAAGTTATCTAGCCTTTCAAAGATTTCCTGACAGGTCGCCAGTAATTCTTTTCCGGCTTCGGTTAGATAAAGGCGTTTGCCAATTTGCTCGAACAATGGTAGACCAACAGCTTTAGTCAATTGTTTGATTTGGCTAGACACCGTCGGTTGGGTGATAAACAATTCTTCGGCTGCGCGGGTGAAACTACCGTGGCGAGCAGTGGTTTCAAAAACGACTAGCTGATGTAGGGTTGCTTGAATCAATTTAACGTCCCCCGTGAGTGAAGTTTGGCTTCATCAGCAACTATCTCTAGGTCAACGTTTCGATCTCATATAGGATCTTTCTCATATAGGATCTTAACGTTGCTTTTATCATAGATTTAAATCAATCATTTTACAAGTATCATTTGATTATTTCTATGATAAATTTGGCAAATATCAGCCATATAGAGATTATGTGGCAGGAGATTCGAGCGCTCGCCAAGGTTAAGCTTATGAAATGCGATCGCTTCAACCAACTATCGATCGTAAGGTTCGTCTAAATCAATAACAGGTCCTTTGGGGACAAGACCGCTGGGATTAATATGAGGATAGCTCATATAATAATGCCGCTTAATATGGTCTAAATTGCAGGTTTCTTTGATGCCAGGATATTGATACAGTTCTTTGAGATAATTCCATAAATTTGGATAATCCCAAATGTGACGAATATTGCACTTAAAATGTACGTAATAAACCTGATCGAAACGCAGCAGGGTAGTAAACATGCAAAAGTCTGCTTCTGTCAGCACGTTGCCCGTTGCCGCATAAATATCTCTGTTTTTCTAAGACTTTTTCCCAGTAATCTAAAGCCTCAAAAAGTTCTGTTACAGCCTCTTCATAGGCTTCTTGAGAGGGAGCGAATCCAGCTCGATAAACCCCATTGTTAATGGGTTGGTAAATGGCATCAATTGTTCGAGCGATTTTTTCCTTCAAGTCTTCTGGACAAAAGTTCACTTTCTGGCGAGCAAACGCTTCAAATTCCCAGTCGAACATTCGTATAATTTCGCGGGATTTATTATTCACAATCGTATTTTTCTGCTTGTCCCACAAGACAGGAACGGTGACTCTTCCCGTATATTTTGAATCGGCTTTAGCATAGATTTCCCGCAAATAATTCGCTCCATTAACTGTATCGGGAATAGAACCTGGATACTCAGAAAATTCCCATCCTTCATCTGCCATCAACGGGTCAACAACCGACAAACTAATAACCTCTTCTAGTCCCTTTAATTGCCGCATAATTAAAATCCGATGCGCCCAAGGACAAGCATAGGAAACATAGAGGTGATAGTGGTTGGCTTCTGCTTTGAAATCGCTCGAACCATCAGCCGTAATTTGATTGCGAAACATTGTGGGGTTGCGTTGGAAGCATCCTTTCGTATCCATTCGATACGCTTCCTTTTTCCATTCCCCTTCTATCATCATTCCGATAGCCATAGCAATTTTTAGAGCAGAGCATTAAAGACAGATTATAGCGAAGCTCTATAAGTTTAGTTCATATTTTCATCGTTAATAGAATCTTCATCATCCTCCACTGAGATATCGCCTCCAAAGCGGCGTTGCGGGGGAATCGCTGCGATTATCGCATCGATCACCTTGGCTACGGGGATAATTTCTAAGCCCAAATCGTCTGGAAACGCTTGTCCTCTGGGCACGATCGCGCGTTTAAACCCCAGTTTGGCCGCTTCTTTGAGCCGCAATTCCATTTGCGAGACTAAGCGCACCTGTCCGCCTAACCCGACTTCTCCTATTAATACGGTACGCGGATCGACGACGCGATCGCGAAAACTGGCAACCACAGCAATCGCAACTCCTAAATCCGCCGCAGGTTCTTCCACGCCCAACCCGCCAGCAGAAGCCACATAAGCATCCAATTTCGATAGGGGAATGCCGACTCGCTTTTCTAGGACTGCCAGAATTTGTTGTAGGCGGTTGTAATCTACCCCCGTCGTCGAACGTCGCGGCGAAGCATAGCTAGTCGGACTGACCAACGCTTGCAACTCTACGACAATCGGACGAGTTCCTTCGCAGGCAACCACCGTCGCCGTACCGGGAGCGAGTTCGTCGCGGTTGCCCAGAAATAACTCAGAGGGATTGGCGACTTCATCTAAGCCATGCTCTACCATTTCAAAGATCCCGATTTCGTGGGTGGCTCCGAAGCGGTTTTTCACCGAGCGCAACAGACGATGAGAGGCATAGCGATCGCCCTCAAAATATAGCACCGTATCGACTAAATGTTCCAATACCCTTGGACCCGCGATCGCTCCTTCTTTAGTCACATGACCGACAATAAATAACGTGATATTTTCTCGCTTTGCCACCTGCATCAATGCCGAGGTACATTCTCTCACCTGAGCGACCGAACCGGGAGCCGAAGTTAGCGAGGCAAAATAGAGGGTTTGAATACTGTCGATAATTGCCACCTGGGGTTTAAGAGATTCCAATTCTCGGAGAATTTCTTCTAAATCGGTTTCGGGGAGAACATAGAGATTGGAATTTCCCTCTTGTAGCTTGTCTTGTGAGGATTGATGACCTTTTTTCGCCTTGCCATTGCTCGTATCTTCCCGTTCAAAAGAAGATGTCTGCGTCACGCCCAAACGAGAGGCGCGCAACTTAACCTGTTGTCCCGACTCTTCGGCGGATACATAGAGAATTCTGGGCAATCGCTGAGACAGTTGGTTAGCGACTTGCAGCAATAGCGTCGATTTACCAATGCCGGGATCTCCCCCAATTAGCACCAGCGAACCTGGAACGATGCCCCCGCCCAGCACCCGATCCAATTCTCCATATCCAGAAGGAAACCTGGCTTGAACTTCGTGGGTGATTTGCGAGAATTTGACGGATATTCTTGGTTGAGCGGGACCTTTGGTTTTGCCAACCGTGCGAGTAGACGATTGCCAGCCTCCTCGACTGATTCCAATCGAATTTTGTATGACAACTTGCTCTTCCAAGGAACCGTAGACTCCACAGCTCGGACATTTGCCAAACCACTGCGGCGATTCTGCTCCACAGGCACTGCAAACGTAAATTGTTCGAGATTTCGGCATTTGAAGTTTTTTTAAAAAATTGTTAAATCCATTCAGATAAAGAGCAAAATATCCACCAGCCTCAACAATTAAGTAAACTTTAAAAAAAGCCCAATCGAGCCAATATACAAGGCAATTTAGGGTTAATAATAACGGGAAAGAGATATTCTAGTAACAGAGGCACTCAAAAATTAACTTAAGAATTAGCAAATTTATTTAAAAAAGGAGTGTTGAGTAACTTGGAGATTCATAAAGAAAAAATCTTGGTTGTAGATGACGAAGCCAGCATCCGCCGAATTTTGGAAACTCGTCTCTCCATGATTGGCTACGATGTCGTTACGGCTGCCGATGGAGAAGAAGCCCTCGAAGTCTTTCATCAGACCAATCCAGACTTGGTAGTCTTGGATGTAATGATGCCCAAGCTCGATGGCTATGGCGTTTGTCAAGAACTCCGCAAGGAATCTGATATCCCCATCATTATGTTAACCGCTTTGGGAGACGTTGCCGATCGCATTACGGGTTTGGAGTTAGGGGCTGATGACTATGTAGTCAAACCTTTTTCTCCCAAGGAATTAGAAGCTCGCATTCGTTCGGTGCTGCGACGAGTCGAAAAAAATGGTACCCCCGGCATTCCCAGTTCTGGGGTGATTCATGTGGGATCGATTAAAATCGATACCAACAAGCGACAAGTTTACAAGGGCGACGAGCGCATTCGTTTGACTGGAATGGAGTTTAGCCTGTTAGAGTTATTGGTCAGCCGTTCTGGAGAACCTTTCTCGCGCTCGGAGATCTTACAGGAGGTGTGGGGCTATACCCCCGAACGCCACGTCGATACCCGCGTCGTTGACGTTCACATCTCCCGCTTGAGGGCAAAGTTAGAAGATGACCCTAGCAACCCAGAATTAATCCTCACCGCACGGGGAACGGGATATTTATTTCAACGAATTCTAGAACCCGGAGAAGAGTAAATTGGTCATTTGTCCTTTGTCATTCGTCCTTTGTAGACTGAACTAATGACCAATGACTAATGACTCATGACGAATGACTAAATCCGACGATCCCAATCGAGTGGTGCGGCTGCTTCCTCTATTTGTTGGCATTTTGGGAGGAATATTGCTGCTCCTTAATCGTTTGACAACCGCTCAGTTGACAGAATCTCAAGCTCGTTCCGATGCGCTAGGCACGATCCTTAGTGCTATATTGATTCTAGTCGGTTTGCTTTGGCAGCAAATCCAGCCGCGATCGCCCGATGCAGTTACTCTGATTGGCAAAGAGGGAATGGAGTTGGCTTCGGAGTTGCCCGATGCGGTTAAAACCGAACTGGCTTGGGCATCGCACCTCTTATTAACCAATACTGTAACAAAATCCTTAGTCGTTTACTACCAAGGAAAAGTTCTCCTGCGGCGGGGAATATTGACAGATAATCCCCATGTAAAACCCGGTCAAATCGTTCGGCGGGTGTTGGAGACTCACAAACCAATTTATTTGGTCGATCTGAAACTTTTTCCAGGACGCATAGAATTTGATTATCTGCCAGAAAATACCCAAGGGCTGATCTGCCAACCGATGGGCGACGGAGGCGTTCTCATTTTAGGGGCTAATGTACCCCGCAGCTATACCAAGCAAGACGAAAATTGGATTGAGGGAATTGCGGACAAATTGGGAGAAACCCTCAGTCGCTATAGCCATGAAATTGTCGCTTGCGAAAAATAAACGGGATTCAATCCAAAAGTTCGATCCTCCTTGCGATCGCGTTAAACTATTTGGAAATAGCGCGGCTAAATTTTAAAATTTTAATGAACTTGGTAAAAATACGTAGACAAGATCCTGGTGAAATGTTATCAAAGTACTGTTAGGGGTTAATTGGTCAGTGGGACTGATAGAGAGCGTTTATACAGAAGAAGATTAATTCGATTCTTAAAAATCGCTATATAAATAAGCTCTCAGTCCCTCTTATTTTTTTATTTTAAAATTTCAGTACCAGCAGAAAAACAAGCTAAAAAGTAAAATATACTATCTTTAGAAACAACTTGAAGCTGTTCATGGAAGAGCGGCAAATAGAACAAAATCGCAATTACATATCGCAGAATTTACCACTAAAAACTTCTCTGTCCAACCATCAGGGAAGCCATTGGCAACCCCAACAACTGAGCGAACCATCTTTCTATTATTTTGCCTATGGATCTTGTATGTGTCCGGTGGATTTAAAGCGATCGCTCGGCGAAAACACTCATCACTACGTCATCGGAACTGGAGTTGTTAAAGGCTATCGTCTCGGATTTTATCGCCGCTCTCTACGTCGTAACTGCGGTGCTTTAGATATCGTTCCCGATCCTAGTTCTTACGTCGAGGGGGTATTGTATAATTTACCTTGGCGATTGAGCGATCTTCTCGACGAACGAGAAGAAATTCCCTGCAACGGATACCGCCATGAATTCGTCAATGTATACCATGGTAGACAAATTTATCGCAACGTTCGGACTTATGTCGTCGTCGATAAACTAGAAGAAGAATTAGCACCTAACGACTGGTATTTGAATGTAGTCATTCGCGGTGCGGTGACTTGCGGACTCTCAGAAGAATACCGCTGGAAATTGTTCCATCACATGTACCAGCTACAACAAAAGTCAAAATCGATCGAGTTAAAATAACAAAGAACAAAAAACGCTATGTGATAACTTGTCCGAGCAACAGCAACCCCAATTATCGCCGACAACTGCGATCGCAACCGATGACGCTCTCAGAGCGACTACAGAAGTATGGTTTGAATACGCCGTTCGCGCTCAACCTCATCATACAGACTACGGCGGAGTGGTCTGGCACGGTTCTTACCTTACCTGGATGGAAGAAGCGCGAGTCGAATGCTTGCGCTCCATGGGCATAGATTTTGCCGATTTGGTAAGGTTAGGTTGCGACCTACCCGTAGTCGAAATGTCCGTTCGCTATCATCGAGCCATGCGGTTAGGAGAAGCGGCTATCGTCAAAACTCGCATGACCGAGATAGCAGGAGTCAGAATTAATTGGGACTATAAAATTCAGATGCCACAAGAAGAAGAATTGTATTTGACAGGGAGAGTTACCCTAGTTGCGATCGATCGCGAGAAAGGCAAAATCATGCGCCAGCTACCTCCAGCCGTAAAGGATGTCTTGATGAGGCTGATTCAATAGTAGAAATTAAAGCTTGCAGATATAGCCATGTCAAACCAATTTTCCGACTACAAAAATTTACTTGCCGAGCTGATAAATCGCTATCGCGATCGCATCGATTTTTTAGCCATTCGCATAGAACAAGCAGAAGGAACGAATATCTTATTGCGAGGAGACAAGGTAGAAACCCTTAGCGAAGGCATTTCGATTGGCGGCCAGGTGAGAGCAGCTTATAAAGGCGGTTGGGGGTTCGCTACCTTTAACCAATTATCTACCCTAACCGATCGCGTCGAAGAAGCCATTGCCGCTGCCAAAATGGTAGGAGAAGAAGAGACGATTCTCGCCCCAGTCGAACCCGCGCAAGTCGTTTGCCAACTGCCACTAACCGGAACCGATCCGCGTCACGTGCCGCTAGAGCAGAAAAAAGCCCTCTGCGATCGCTACAATGAGCTTCTTCGCGCCTATAGCGATCGCGTCGCTACCACCTCTGTCCGCTACGGCGATACCACCCAGCGCGTTATTCTTGCCACTTCTGAGGGAACCTTAATCGAGCAATCCTGGGCAGACATGGAAATGCGCTTTTCCGCTACCGCTAGAGATGGAGAAATCGTGCAGACGGGGCGAGAAACAACGGGTTCTCGCAAGGCTTACGAAGATTTAACCCAGCTAGACGAACAGGTGCGGGGTGCCGCTCAACGGGCGGTAAATGCGCTTTCCTTGCCATCAGTCAAAGGCAATACTTACACCGTTGTCATCGATCCCATTCTCGCAGGTTTATTCGTTCACGAGGCATTCGGACATCTCTCGGAAGCGGATATGCTCTACGAAAATCCCGACTTGTTAGAAGTCATGAGTATAGGGAAACGGTTCGGTCCCAAAGAGCTACAAATCTTTGACGGCGCTGCCCCCCAAGGACACCGAGGCAGTTATTTCTACGACGATGAAGGAACCCCCGCAAAAACCACTCAATTGATTAAAGATGGCGTATTAGTCGGGCGGTTGCATTCCCGCGAAACGGCAGGTAAGTTGGGCGAACAGGCGACGGGAAATGCTCGTTGTCTCAATTATCACTATCCCCCAATCGTTCGCATGACCAACACCTGGATCGAGCGAGGTACGACACCTGTAAAAGAGTTATTTGCAGGAATTCAAGAAGGAGTATACGCTCGCAATTGGTTGGGTGGCATGACCAATGGAGAAATGTTTACCTTTAGTGCAGGAGAAGCGTGGATGATTCGCGATGGCAAAATTGCCGAACCCGTGCGCGATGTGACGCTATCGGGAAATGTATTTAAAACCCTGGCAAATATCGAAGCGATCGGCGATGATTTCTACTGGGATGAATCGGGCGGTTGCGGTAAGGGCGGACAAAACGGTTTGCCCGTCGGTTGCGGCGGTCCGAGTTTGCGAATTCGCAATGTCGTCGTGGGAGGCGAAGCAATGTAACATTAATCGGCAATCGCAGTATTATTGGACGACTTTGCGAGTCGTTAAATAGTTAAGATGAACGATATCTTCGCAAAATTGACAGTAGCCACTGCTCTATGTACTCCGAGTTTTACGGCGATCGCGGCTCAACCGACCCAAGCAGCTACCGTCTTTTGGGATTTGGAGTTTTTTGACTCTCCTAGTGGCGAGCAAATCGGAACTGGAGGGTTTAGTTATGACGATTCAGAACCTTTTGAAGGTACTATTCCTAGTCCCGTTCCCTACATCCCTGAATTTCCCGACATTACGATTCGCAAAAGCGATAACTGGTATGCTTTGGAAAGTTTTTCAGCAACTATAGCGGGTGTCACCTGGAATTTAAGTAACGGACGTTGGACTGCAAACATTGCTGGTCAAGTAGACGAGTTTTTTCCATACGCTGCACTTTTTGCCTGGCAACCTCCTGAGACAGATACTTTTCCAGGAAGCGGTGGCGGACTTCGTGCTATTGATACTTATCCCAGATACATTTTATCAGTCATTAGCGATCGCCAATCGGGTGAAGAATAAAAGTAAAAAAAATGACAAATGACAAATGACAAACACAATTGATGAAGGGTATGTAAAATATCAATGCCATTGGATTAACTCGTTACCCCTTTCTAATAATAAAATTCAAGACCTCAATCGATGGAGAAATAAACTCTATCAATTGGGTTTAATTGGCGAATATCCTAATGGCATAGGATTTGGCAACCTTAGCATTCGCCATCCCGATAAACCCAGTCAATTTATTATTTCTGGTACTAAAACAGGAGGGTTGCCCGCCTTAAACGAGCAACACTACACGACAGTTATTGATTACGATTGGGAGCGAAACTGTTTGACTTGCGAAGGACCAATACAAGCTTCTTCAGAAGCATTAACCCATGCAGCTGTTTATGAAGCCAACCCAAAAATTAATGCAATTATTCACGTTCACCATCTCAAACTCTGGCAAGAATTAATGGATAAAGTTCCAACAACGGCAAAAAATATTACTTACGGTACGCCAGAAATGGCAAAGGAAATTATTCGATTGTGCCGAGAAGAGAATTTGGGTGAAACGCAAATTTTAGTGATGAGCGGACACGAAGAAGGAATTATTGCTTTTGGCAAACAATTGGATGAGGCAGGGAGTTTGCTGTTGCAATACTATAAAGATTTCGTTAAATCTTAATCTTATTTATGATGCTTTCAATACCTGTTTTAGTTTCGCACAAGCTTCTTCAATTTTGTCGATGCTGCCAGGGTTGACTAATCCATAATAATCAAAAACATACACGCGATCGCGCTGAGTGGCTTTCAATTGACTCCAGAAAGGTTGGGCTTTAAATTCTTCAAGTAATTTTTGTCCGAATGATTCTACAATTAACAAAACTTCTGGATTAGCTTGGAGAATTTTTTCAGGAGAAAGTGTAATATAACCAGAAAAAGCAGATTTTCCTTGGAATTCTGCTGCTAAATTTTTCGCATTAAATTTCTCTAATAAATCGCCCGCCCAACTATTTTTATTGGGAGCTAAAATTGGTTGGCGACTGACCAAAACTAAAGTGGATAAATTTTGTTGGGGAAGATCGGTTAAAAAGGTTTGATAGCGTTTTAATAAAGGAGTTGGATCGGCGCCAATTTTTTGAGCTAAATCTTGAGTAATTTCTGTTAAAGCATTCCAATTATTTATATCGGTGGACAGCGTAGCAATTCCCAACTCTTTTAATTTGTTAAGAGTTTGGTCGCTAAATCCTTTAGCACCGATGACTAAATCGGGTTTGAGAGCAACAATTTTTTCTAAATTAGGTGGGGTTTGTCCTTCGCTAACTATAGGAATATTTGTAAAGCGATCGCTCGATTTGAGCAAGCTACTGCCTGCGATTCCAACCAGTTTATTTTTATCTAATCGTTCGATAATATCGGCGGTTAGCGAAGTTAAAGCTACCACTCTCTCAGCCGATTCGACAGAAGAATTGGAAGAAATGGCAGGAAGATTGACATTTTGATTTTGTGCCGTACCACAGGCAATTAAAAGGATGCTGCACAGAAAAGCTAAAAGCCTAGTTAAGCAATGACGAGACATAATTCTGACTTCAGTTGTGCTTGAAGTCTAAAGGAAATCGAGACCAGATCGCAAACGAGCTAGAGTTTTACTACTGAATTTCCCACCAACCAAAAGCGGGTCCGATAAAGCGAATGGTCACCCAAATAACGGCTAGAGCACCGATACCAATCCATGCCACTCTTGTGGTTAATTTGTACAGGTTTTCTGCTTGACTTTTGGTTACTGGCAGCCAAGGAAAGATTCTTTCTTCTTGACCGTATTTATCGCCTAGTGCAGCTTTACGACGCTTAGCTTCACCCATAGCCGAACTCTTACATGTGTTTCAGCGTATTTTTTCCCCTCGATTCTATCACGCGAACTCTTCTATTTGGGAAATAGATGTTGTTTGATTACGTCCAAACGAGAGCAGTGCCAGTAATCGACGTGAGAGACAATCATTTCTTGTTCGTCGAGCTTTAGTTCGCTTCTGCCAGGGATGGTAATGCGAGGTTTCCAAGGAATGGGAGTCGTCCAGTTGAGCGTCCATTCAGTGTGGATGGTATCTCCCTCTCTCCGAATGTCGTGGAGCTCCATTTTAATGTCCTGAAACCAATTACTCATAAAACCAATCATCTCTTTATAGCGTGCAATTCCCCGAAATTCATTGAGAGGATCTTTGAAATAAACGTTTTCGGCGTAAATACTATAAGTTTGATGGGCGGGAAATCGCTGATAGTCGTCTTTGAGAATTTCGATAATATCCATCTCAATTTGTACTTTTTAGCTTATATGTAGCAATTCGATTTGAATTGCGGACGGAGTGCGATCGTCTTGCTCGCGCGCAAGCGAGACGCTCACACTATATTTTTACAAATCATTTAGGTTGGCTATAAACTTTTGATATGCCTATCCGTTAAGTATTGGTTGTAGATGTAGCGAACGATCGGATGGCTCCAGACCACGGGAACGATGTTGCCTGCTTTTTAAAGACAATTAGATTGTTCAAACAGTGACCTATTTTAAGTAGGTAGACAAATATTAATTACAAATTTTCTTCCCTTTTCCAAATCTTCGGGGATGAATTGAATTTTGCCTAGATACCTAAAAACAATAGTTGGTTCGATCTACAGGCAGATCGGCATCCTTCCTCAAGTCTCCTTCTTTTAGGAATGCTAGATCTATGCCTGCATGACCAAACAATTAACCATTAATGAAACAGCGTTGCTGCCTAACCAAGCTTGCGAGTCTAGTAACCTATATCAACCTATATCTTTGAGCTAGCCTTCATAGACTCAAATAATTGCAACTTGATTTGACTCGCTTTAAGACCAACCTTTTTCTGCTTGAGACAAGACATAATTGGCTACGTCATCGATTTCTTGCTCGCTCAAGCGACCCGCAAAAGCTGGCATAGCATTTTTTCCTTTGGCAATCTGAGTCTTAATTGCTTCTAGTGAATTCATGCTGTACTTCTCTAAATCGCCTTTTTGCAGCGTTTTCGCTGCATTGACTACATTCTTGCCGCCGGCATGGCAAGCAGCGCAATTGGCAGAAAACAACTTAGCTCCTTTGGCTAAATCTCCAGCTAGGGCAGGACGAGTAAAGGTTAAAGTAAACAATGCCAAAACTAGCAAGATTAAAGACAAAAATCTTTTCATTGAGTTCTCCTCTCGTTTGCGTATCGAACCGTAGATTATCGTCGGCAACGGTCGATCTTTTGTCAAAAGACAAGCTGTCGAACTTCTGTAGTAGGATCTTGTATGGAGCTAAAACAAGCAAATTTTAGGACTCCTGTCAAAAGACAAACTGTCAAACTTTTGTAGTTGGATAATTTTACTGAGCGAACAAAAATGTCGAAGAAATTAGCTGTATTACTTGCCACCATTTTGCTAGTCATTTCTAGCTTCGTTATTTCCGCTGCTCCTGCTGCGGCAGAAACCTATACGGTCAAAATGGGTTCGGACAGCGGCTTGCTGAAGTTTGAACCCGACACCTTGACCATCGAAGCAGGCGACACCGTAAAATGGGTGAACAACAAGCTGGCTCCTCACAACGTGGTTTTCGACAGCAGCAAAATGGATGAAGCTATAGCCACCAAAATGTCTCACAAAAATCTTGTCTTCTCTCCCGGCGAATCCTATGAAAGCACCTTTGACGAACCTGGAGAGTATACTTATTACTGCGAACCCCATCGCGGTGCGGGTATGGTTGGCAAAATTATTGTGAAATAATTCGGAATTCAAAATTCCTAGAGACATTCCACGAACGTCTCTACTGACTTCGATTCGATTGACTGCTCCAGCAATAGAAGCAAGAGAAGAAAAACCCCACAGCTCAATTCTGTGGGGTTTTTGTGGCATAAATATATTGCAAAATCAGCATCCAGAGTGTTTTTTGAATTAAGTTCGTTTGAGAAAGGTGCAAGATCTCAGTTTCTTGTTATTATCTCGTTGCGATCGCGAGTTTTGGGATTGCGATTGAAGCTTTGCGAGTACTGTCTACCTTGGTTAAGTTATGCTCGATCTGAAAGCTATTTAAATCTATCAATTTTTGAGATCGATCTGAGATTACAAGAGGAGAAAGTGACATCCGTAACGCCAGAAATCCGACAGAGAGTCGAACGACTGCGGCAACAACTGCTTAAAGCTAACTATGCTTACTACGTTCTCGATAACCCTATTATGGAAGACTCGGTTTACGACCGATTGTATCGAGAACTGCAAGATTTAGAAACCCAATGTCCCGAACTGATTGTACCCGATAGTCCAACTCAGCGAGTAGGAGATCGACCTGCCTCTCAATTTACCTCCGTTCGCCATAACATTCCTCTCTACAGCCTAGAAAACGCATTTAGTCTAGAAGAATTGGCTAAATGGCAGGAACGCTGGCAGCGTGTAGTCCCCGATGTCAAACAAGTTGAATACGTTTGCGAGTTAAAAATCGATGGAAATGCTTTAGCATTGACCTATGAGAATGGCGTATTCGTGCGAGGAGTCACGCGGGGAGATGGCGTTACTGGGGAAGATATTACCCAGAATGTCCGTACTATTCGTTCTATTCCTCTGCGATTGCACCTAGAAACGCCGCCACCGATTGTAGAAGTACGAGGAGAAGCATTTTTACCTCTCGATGAATTTGACCGAATCAATCAAGAACGAGCACAAGCCGGAGAACCTCTCTTCGCTAACCCCCGCAATGCTGCTGCCGGGACGCTTAGGCAACTCGATCCCAAAATAGTCGATAAGCGACGATTAAAGTTCTTTGCCTATACCTTGCACCTTCCCAACCATAACACGCTCAAATCCCAATGGGAAGCTCTAGAGTTTCTCAAAGAAATGGGATTTGCTGTCAATCCCAATTGTAAGCTGTGTCAGTCTTTAAAAGAAGTAGAGGAATACTTCCAATACTGGGAAACGGGAAGGCGAACCCTACCCTACATGACTGATGGGATAGTTGTGAAGATAAATGACTTTCAACTGCAAGAAAAACTCGGCTTTACGCAAAAGTTTCCTCGTTGGGCGATCGCGCTTAAATATCCCGCCGAAGAAGCTCCTACCATAGTAAAAGAGATTGCCGTCAACGTAGGACGCACTGGGGCAGTCACGCCGCTCGCGATTATGGAACCCGTGCATTTAGCGGGGACGATCGTGCAAAAAGCTACCCTTCATAATAGCGATCGCATTGCCCAATTGGACATTCGCGTCGGCGATACGGTTATCGTTCGCAAAGCGGGAGAAATTATTCCCGAAGTCGTCCGCGTCATGCACGAACTGCGTCCCCCCGATAGCCAACCCTTTCAAATGCCAACCCACTGTCCCGAATGCGGTTCGCAATTAGTGCGTCTCGCTGGCGAAGCCATAACGCGGTGCGTCAATAGTTCCTGCCCGGCTATTTTACGCGCTAGCATCGTGCATTGGGCTTCTCGCGATGCTTTAGACATTCGCGGATTGGGAGAAAAAATCGTAATTTTACTGATTGAAAACGGATTGATTGAGTCAATCGCCGATTTATATGACTTAAAACCCGAACAAATCGCTTCCTTAGAGAGAATGGGAACCAAATCTGCCGAGAATTTGGTCAATGCGATCGCCCAAAGTAAAGAGCGACCTTGGTCTAGAGTTCTTTACGGATTGGGCATTCGTTATGTCGGTAGCGTTACAGCTAAATTATTAGCCGATAATTTTCCCTGTGTCGAACAATTATCCCAAGCTTCGATTGCCGCCTTAGAATCTGTTTACGGGATCGGTGCAGAGATTGCTGAGTCCGTATACGATTGGTTTAAAATTCCTGCCAATCAAATGCTAATTCGGCGTTTACAAGCGGCAGGCTTACAGTTGGCTAGTACTTCCACCTCAAAAGGCGATCGACTTACGGCTTTGGCAGGTAAAACCTTTGTGATTACTGGAACTCTGCCAACTCTCACCCGCGATGAAGCCAGGGATTTAATTGAAAAAGCAGGCGGAAAAGTCACGGGTTCGGTCAGTGCTAAAACAGATTATTTAGTCGTGGGAGAAAAAGCCGGTTCTAAACTAGAAAAAGCCCAACAGTTAGGAATTACTCAACTTACGGAATCTCAATTATTAGACATCCTGCAAAAATCATAAAATTTAATTCCCATTTGGGGAAAGAGGAAAGAAAAAACTTTTATATCTCTTTTTCCCTTGTCCCTTTTCCGGCATCTAGATTAATGGATTGTCTGAGTCGCGATTGCGTTTCTTGGCGCAGCCAATAATTCTTGAATACTCTGTACTGACGATCGCTAAACTGTTATCTTGGACATAAAAGCGATCCATCCAAAAGTTAACTCAATACCATGCCAACGCGGGATCTTCACTTTCCAACCTCTCCCGATCTGGAATTGCCCTTTCCGGCAAGGACTGCCTCAGTTAGCCGCACTACAAAAGAAACCGACGTAAGCGTAAGCCTCAATCTTGACGGACGAGGAAATTGTAAGGCAGCGACGGGCATTCCTTTTTTAGATCACATGCTGCACCAAATTGCTTCTCACGGGTTAATCGACTTGGAAGTGCGGGCAACGGGAGATATAGAAATTGACGACCACCACACCAATGAAGACGTAGGAATTACATTAGGTCAAGCCTTGGCCAAAGCATTGGGCGATCGCAAGGGCATCATTCGCTTCGGTCATTTTCTCGCCCCCTTAGATGAAGCCCTCATTCAAGTGGCACTCGACTTTTCAGGAAGACCGCATCTGAGTTACGGGTTACAAATCCCTACCCAACGAGTAGGAAATTATGATACTCAGTTAGTCAGGGAATTTTTTGTTGCCTTGGTCAACCACAGCCAAATGACGCTTCATATTCGGCAATTGGATGGTATCAATTCTCACCACATCATCGAAGCTACTTTCAAGGCATTTGCTAGGGCGACGCGAATGGCAATAGAAATCGATCCCCGTCGCGCCGATGCCATTCCGAGTTCTAAAGGAGTTCTGTAAATGCTTCTCAATAGCAGAGCAAAAGAAGATTGAAAAAAACATGGCGTCTTGGCGCGAGAAAAAAATGGGATTGGATCGACAAAAACTCGCAGCAGAACTCCTCAAATTTTCCGATAACAAAACACTGCAACAATTATCAATTTATCTCTACGAAATTATCCCTTCGACCAACCAAATTCTTTGGGAACTGCTCGATCGCAACCTCAAACCTCCCCTAGCAGCAATCGCTGCCGAACAAACCGCAGGACGCGGACAGTGGGGGCGGCAGTGGCAATCTCAGCGAGGGGGACTGTACCTATCCGTTGCCATAAATCTTAATATCCCGGCAAGCGATGCGTCCCATTTAACCCTCTTTAGCGCTTGGGGAATTGCCGAGGCATTGCGCTGCCACGATCTACCCGTTTTTTTGAAATGGCCCAACGATCTCATTTTGGAAGGACGCAAACTGGGCGGCATTAAAAGCGAAACCCTCATCCAGCAAGGAATAGTCGCTCAAGCTGTTATCGGCGTAGGCATTAACTGGAAAAATCCCGTACCAGAAGTAGGGATTAATCTCCAGTCTTTTCCCGTCATTCATTCTCTCGAACAGTTAGCCGCGATCGCAATTTATGGCATATTTTTTGGATATCAACACTATCTATCCAATGGGGTAGAAATTTTGCTACCCTCGTATTTAAACCTTTTACAAAGTATCGGACGCGAGGTGACAGTCAATGGCAGTCCAGGAGTCGTTGTCGGCGTAAATTCCAAAGGAGAATTGCGAGTGCGACTGCATTCCCCAGGAGCTACTACAGAAATTCATCTACCATCCGGTACAATAAGTCTCGGTTACGACGAGCAACTCTAAGTCAATTCAATCTACTGTAGAAGAGTGAGGCAGCAATGAGTCAGCCATCGTCCCAAGAGGCGAATCCCGTCAATCCTAAAAATCCTGTCCATCCCTATCGCCTGCTCAAGCAAGGTATGGGATTAATGGGCGGACTCAGTATTCTGGCGAGTGGATTGGTCTGGATCCCAGCCAAAGCAACTACTAACACATTTATCGTTCCAGATTCTTCAATTCCTTCAGATCCACCGCCAAAAGCGATCGACCTCGCTCCCCCTGCGCCGGCAAAGCGCATGAAACCGATTGTCAGAGAAAATCCTGTAAAAACTACGGTGACTCGAACCGCCCCGATTGAGGTTCCCAAACCTTCCGCAAAAACGCAACTGTCCGCTCCCAAAGTTTCTACCTCTTCCTCGACCGCAGAAAACGACGCTTCGGGGATTCGTAACCTCATTCGCCAACCTCAGTCAACTCAGACAAGCTCCGTTTCTGGGCTGGCCAATCCGGGAAAGAATAGCTACATCGACCCAACCAACTATAACCGAGATGAAGTCGAAAATTACGCAGCCCCAAGCGCTGTGATTATGAGCGATCGCGCGACGGGATGTAGCAGCATTTCTCAAAATGGAAAACTAACCAACGGCACCTGCGGCGGCACAGCCAAAAAGCAACGCGCGATCGCGACAAAAACTCGCCTAGCTTCATCGCCAATACAAGTTGCCAGCAGGGCAAGAACTTCCGGAGAACTAAAATCTACCAGCTATAAAACTCGCCCAACCGCAATCGGTTCGGTCGTTAAGCCACCTGCTTCTATTGCCTTAGCTCCCGTTCCCAAGTACAGTCGAGCAACGATAACCTATCATTATCCTCAAGTCCCTTCCCAACAACGCAGAACGTCCCTCATTTTCCCCTTACCCATTCCTGCTAATATTACCTCTGGCTTTGGCTGGCGAATTCATCCCATCACGGGCGCTAACAGAATGCATGAGGGAACCGATATCGGCGCACCGCAAGGAACTCCCGTACTCGCTACTTACCACGGCGAGGTAGCTGTCGCCGATTGGATGGACGGCTACGGATTAACGGTGATTGTACGCCACGAGAAAGGCACTCAAGAATCTCGTTATGCCCACCTATCAGAAGTCTTCGTCAAACCAGGCGACTGGGTCAACCAGGGAACTGTTATCGGACGAGTCGGTAGCACGGGAATGTCTACAGGTCCCCATCTCCATTTTGAATGGCGACATCTGACGAATGAGGGTTGGGTGGCTGTAGATGCGGGACTGCATCTCGAATATGCCCTAGATAATTTAATGCGTGCCATGCAGATGGCCGATACCAACGCCGAACCGCAAGGGTAAGTAAGAAAATTTCGCTCCATGCGTCAGTTACTCTCAATTTTTTAGCTTTGGCGATCGCCTTTTTTGGGGTAGCGGACTAATTCCAACCAGAGCAATGCCTAATGATGATGCCTTACTCCAGCTAGGAGAAAGCATTATTTTTTCCTAGAAGGAAGCAATCCCAAATGATTCATAAAATAGGCTGTAGTGCGAGCAAGATGCTCGCACTACCATATTTACAAATAGCCATGCTCCGCTAAAAAAGTAAGGCTAAGATCTTCTTGGGCACTATCGGGGGCTAAGCGATGATTGAGTAACTTATCGACATATTTGCCCAGAATATCGCCTTCTAAATTAACCAAATCGCCGATATTGAGATAGCAAAGGTTCGTTTCGGCATAGGTGTGGGGAATGACCGCTACCTTGAACCAACTGCCGCGCTCGTCGCAATCGGCAACGGTTAAACTAATGCCATTGACGGCAATGCTGCCTTTGGGAATGATATAACGGGCAATGCGAGAGTGCCATAGTTCGGACATGGACGGCGGTGCGGCGAAGGTCATTTCCCAAGACTTTTCCGTTGAGACTGACTCGACCAAACATCCCAGCCCATCCACATGACCCGTGACGAAATGTCCTCCCAGTTTGCTGCCTACTCGGAGAGACGTTTCTAAATTGACATAATTGCCTGCCTGAGAGCGCTGTCCTAGCGTAGTCCGCTGCAAGGTTTCTGGAGAGGCAGTGGCTACGAAGCCATCGGGCAAGATTTCTTCTACAGTCAGACAAACGCCATCCACTGCCACGCTATCGCCGATCGCTAAATCTGACAAGATGATGGAGGCAGCATTTCCCTTAATTGACAAGGCAAAGCGATCTTGCCCCAGCGATCGCATCGTTCCTATTCCTTGAATTAATCCTGTAAACACCGTTCTTTATTTGAGACAATAGAAGTAGTATCAGAGCGAAGGGAGTCACAGAGAGCGTCTTGGCTTAATGTATTTTTTTCATGAAGTTAAAAACTATTCCCCCCATCTTGGGGCATACTGTTTGTTGGGTGCCACGCTAGGTGTAGTCCACTGCTCAATCCTAACAATCTTCCTTCCCTTTTTACCTTTTGATTCTTTGATTAACGCCGACCTTACTTGAGAGGCTGAGCTTATGATTGAAATGAGAGTTGCTGGAATTGCCTTGGATGCCGTTACTCGTAGCCCGATCGTGCTGCTCAAAGACGGCTCGGATCGTCGCGCTCTGCCAATCTATATCGGGCAAGATCAGGCTAGGGCGATTATCGGTGCCCTTGAGCAACAAAAACCTCCTCGACCGCTAACCCACGATCTGCTCGTCAATCTCCTAGAAGCATGGGAGATGGAATTAGAGCGCGTTATTATTCATTCCCTACAGGATAATACTTTCTATGCCGTTCTATGCATAACTCAAGGAGAGAAGAAAAAAGAGATTGATTGTCGTCCCAGCGACGCGATCGCGATCTCCCTGCGCACGGGCGCCCCCATCTGGGTCATGGAAGAAGTCGTAGCCGATGCTTCTATTCCCGTCGATCGCGAGGCTGATGAAGAAGAACGCAAAGCTTTTAGGGACTTTGTTGCCAATTTGCGACCCGAAGACTTCATTCAACGAGGAGGCTTGGGCAACGAGAATGAATCTTCTTAATTGTCTTGCGCTTAAAGCTCTAACGGGTAACTGGTGATGCGGTATCGACGGTTCGGAAAAACGAATTTATTCCTTTCAGTTTTTTCCTTGGGAACCATGCGCTGCTTGGCTTCTGAATCAGTGCTCGAACAGACGCTACAGCAGGCGATCGCGCTAGGGATCAATCATGTCGAAACCGCCAGAGGCTATGGCAAGAGCGAACAATTTTTAGGACGCGCCCTCAAAGTAGGACTGCCAGTGCCGCGAGAGCAAATTTTCATTATGACGAAGCTTCCACCGACCACCGATGCAGGACAAATGCGTCAGTGGATCGAGCAATCGCTGGTTAACCTACAGCTTGACTATATCGATTGCCTGGCAATTCATGGAATTAATACCTGGGAGCATCTCGGCTGGATTACGCAGGAAAATGGAGGCATGCAAGCCATTAGAGAAGCCATGTCAGAGGGAAAGATACGGCATCTTGGTTTCTCTACCCATGGCTCTTTAGAATTAATCTTGGCTGCCATTAATAGCGATTTATTTGAGTTTGTCAATCTTCACTACTACTACTTTTTTCAGCGCCACGAAAAGGCGATCGCACTCGCCCATCAGAAGGATATGGGGGTATTCATCATCTCTCCGGCGGATAAAGGGGGTCGTCTCTACACGCCGCCAGAAACCCTCGAACGGTTATGCCAGCCTTTTTCTCCCCTGGAATTGAACTATCGTTTTTTGCTCGGCGACCGCCGCATTACTACCCTCAGCATCGGACCCGCTAACCCAGAAGAATTAATCGATCCCCTGGAGGTTAGCGATCGCGATTACCCGCTTACCGCCTCGGAAATAGCTGCTCTAGAACGTATAGAAACTCATCTAGTCCAGACTCTAGGAACAGATCGCTGCGGTCAGTGCTATCGCTGCCTGCCTTGCCCAGAAGAAATTAATATTCCCGAAGTCTTACGGTTGCGCAATCTTGCTGTTGCTTATGACATGACAGATTTCGGTCAATATCGCTACCGAATGTTTGAAAACGCAGGTCATTGGTTTCCCGGCAATAAGGCTAGCTGCTGTACTGAATGCGGTGAGTGTCTTCCTCGCTGTCCCGAACAGCTAGATATTCCAAGGTTATTACTCGACACTCACCAACGCCTCAACGGTTCTCCCCGTCGTCGTCTCTGGGAATGAGGCAAAATCGGTGACTTCCTCCCGACGGTAAATGCTCCTTGCGTCGCATTATACCGTGGGCTTCCCAACCTCACGGCTGGGCATTCCTCCCCCACGCCACTTATCTAGAACAAAGTTCCCCGACAGTACGACGGCAAAAAGCCCGCCTCGACTTGAGAGGCAATTTCTTGCTTCTCCAGAGTCCCTGGATACGTTTCTATTCCTCGGTTACAGATTTCTTGCGCCGAGGCGATATCTCGATCTGCTTCATAACCACATTCAGTACAAACATGATATCTGTCAGATAGCTCTTTCCTGACTTCAGTTCGACAATTAGGGCAAGTTTGAGATGTGCCGCGATGGCCAACTCGACCTACAAATATATTTCTTTTTCGAGCTACATACTCTAATACTGCCCTAAATTGTCCAAAACTAGCATCAATAGTATGTTTGCCTAGCATCCCTTTTGCCATAATTCGAAAATCACAATCTTCGACAAAGATTGTATTCGCCATATCGCATAACTTATGAGCTAGTTTGAACTGATAATCCTTGCGCTTGAAATCAATGTGATTATGTTGTTTGGCTACTCAAATTCTTGCTTTCTCGTAGTTCTTGCCTCGTTTCATTTTCCTAGACAAGCGTTTCTGTAGCACTTTCAGCCGACTACACACTGTCTTGAAAAATTTAGGTCGCCCTTCGGTATATCCATCTGATATCGCCACATAAGACAACAATCCTACATCGATACCTATTGCACGACCATGAGGCAAAGGACTAGGAAGAGAAATATCCGATTCAATCGCTACTACGGCAAACTAACCTACTGCCTTTTTAACTACCCTAACCTGCTTGATAACAAATCCATCAGGGATTGGGCGATGTAAATTGATGGGGATTTTCCCTAGCTTGGGTAATTGTATCTGCCATCCAGTCAAAGGATTAGATTTGAACTGAGGGAACAAGAGAGATTTCATTTGCCCGTATTTTTTATAGCGAGGAAAGCCATAACCCCTTTTTTGGAAAAAGTCCCAAGCGTCGTGCAACCTTCTTATATTGGTTTGCAGCACTTGAGACGGTACAGAAGCAAGTTTAGGGAATTCTTTCTTTGCCTTGGGTAAATTGTTTTGCTGTTGATGATAGCTAGGAAACGGATAATCCGCCGCCATAATGTATTCTGATTCTAAACTACATCTATCAATCGGGCATTTTCTAGAAGCAAGCCAATCTTTTAGTTCCCGCAGCGCATAGTTATAAGATATGCGACAAGTTTCTAGCCACTCGTTGAGTAGGTCAACTTGGTTGCTATCCGGGTAAAGGCAGTAGACATAGTTTAGTATTATGCCAGTATTATGCCAGCATTCTACCACATCAAAAATAAATGGTAGAACATTAGACCTCCAGCAAAAGTCAGAGTAAGTTAGGTAAAATAAAACCAAATTACAATTCGAGTTATGACTTACTCTCAAGTAAAAATTTAAAACCGACAGAGTTTAAACGGCTTTGTGGAGTATATCCAGAGACGTTTAAAGAGATGGTAAAAGTTCTAGAAGCCGAAAAAGTCTTACAAAAAAAACAGGACGACCAAATAAATTAAGCGCAGAAGACCAAATCTTAATGACTCTTGAATATTGGCGAGAGTATCGCACCTATTTTCATATCGGAACTAGCTGGGGAATAAACGAGACAACGGCTTTACGAATCACCAGAAAAGTAGAAGATATTTTAATGAAATCGGGACTTTTCAATCTGCCTGGGAAAAAAGCTGTTCAACCCCAAAATACAGAAATTGAAATTGTCGTAGTAGATGTAGCAGAACATGAAATAGAAAGACCGAAAAAAAACAAAAAGCTTACTACAGTGGTCGGCAAAAGTGTCACACGATAAAATCGCAAGTTTTAGCTGACGCAAAAACGAGACAAATTCTTTGTATTGCTCATGAGAAGGGAAAAAGTCATGATTTTAAGATTTGGAAAAATAGTAAAATAGGAATCGAACAACAGATAGAATGTTTGGCTGATAAAGGATATCAAGGAATTCAGAAACTTCATCCCAACAGTAGAATTCCCAACAAAAAAAGCGCAATCAACAGTTAAGTCTAGAGCAAAAGAAGTTTAATCGTAAGTTAGCAAGTGAAAGGATTGTAATTGAAAATATTCATCGCAGTCTAAAAATATTCAGAATTCTTTCAAGTCGATATCGCAACCGAAGAAGACGGTTTGGGTTGAGATTTAATTTGATTGCTGGCATTTATAATTATGAACTTCTTTCCCACTCCAATTATGCGATCGCGTAACACTTTTGCAGGAGGTCTATTGTAGCTTCGCGTTTATTTACTGGTCGGGTTGTATCCCACCGCCAAATCAAAGGCTTGTTCTGAGCTTGCGAAGAATCTAGCGGGGGACTTAACCCGACATCTAAGTTAAATATTCTTGAGTAAATGCTTGTATAGATTATCTTTCACCATCATCTGGCGAAAGAGTTCGATCAAACACTCTTGAGCTTGGTTTTGGTTCAAGTTTTTGACCTGCTCTTTAAACACTCGCAATTTAAACTCTTGCTCCATAGTCAGTTGGTTGGGGATTTCCATCAACTTACTCCTGAGAACCTTTTGAACGGGGGAATTGATTTCGATCTGTTTCATCATTTGTTACTATAGCAGCTGATGAGTAAAAAGTCAATTTTGTCAAGTTATGATTAATGTTGTCAATAAAAATTAACAAATAAAGGAAAAATTTTTTCAGTCCTTTGCCCTTCATCATTGGTTAGTAGGGGTGGGTTTATCTCAAAATCCTAGAGATTGCCCGACAGTTACTGTTAAAAACCAGTTAATCGTCTCCCCGTCTCTCTCGACCGAAGGAAGCCATTTGTATTTTTAATGTATTGTATCGAGTCAATTTTTACCTTATGTTTACCTTGACGTTGTAAGTTAATAGCGGACTTGTTGCTTTTTTTGGGGAAGGACTTAGATTGGCATGATAGTAACCTGTAATCTCACTCACACACAACTACAGAACGAACAGACGGAAGGACGGAGACTGCATTTTTATGATAGAGGCGAAGAAATTCCGTTAGTAGAACAAGGCGTTTGGCAAGTTTATCGCGGAGTTGCCCAGCTAAGTCAATTGTCTGTAAATGGAGAAGAAATTCTATTGGGTTGGGCGCAACCTTCCACCTTTTTTGGGATGTGGTTAACGCATATCGAGTCTTATCAAGTCAAAGCCTTGTCGGAACTATACTTGAAATGGTATCCCTTGAGCGAAATCGAAGCCTCTCCCCATTTGTCTCATCTCATGTTAACTCAGGTAGTGCGTCGGATGCGCCAGACAGAAGCGTTACTCGCGATCGCGGGATTGCGCCGAGTCGAAGAGAGACTGCAAGAGTTATTACAACTCCTCAAAAAAGAATTAGGTCAACCCGTCCCAGAAGGAACTCGCTTGGCAGTTCGCTTGACTCATCAAAATCTGGCAAATGCGATTGGAACGACGCGAGTCACGATTACTCGTCTGTTGGGGGACTTTCAGCGTCAAGGGATAATCAGTCTAGATAGCGATCGCCACATGATCGTTCATCACTAATGTAGTGCGGAAAGTGTGGCGTGCGCATAAGCGCATATGTTGGCGATCGCAGTCATTCATCCAGATTTGATATTATTTGAGAGTAGCGAGCGCAGATAGAAGATCTAGAGTCTCTCTATCAAGGTCAAGCGAGTAGTACGGTTAGGAAAATATTTCTCCTCGACCCTACTAATCTCCCACCACACTAGGAAAGCAGTTAGTGGCGAGAGTGTCAAACGACGAAATTCACCAACTTTCCAGGTACGACAATGATTTTTTTCACTTCTTTGCCTTGCAAATATCGTTGAGCAATTTCTGATTCGCGGGCATATTTTTCTAAAGCAGCTTTATCGGCGCTTGCCGGAACTTGTATCGTCCCGCGAGTTTTGCCCATAATTTGAATCACCAAGGTAATTTCATCGACTTGTAGCGCCAAGGGATCGACTTGAAGCCAACTTTGTTGGTGAATGGAACAATCATGACCTAATTCGTGCCACAATTCTTCGGCAATGTGAGGGGCAAAAGGGGCAAGCAAGATAAGCAAGGTCTCAATTCCTTCGGCATAAACTGGTGAATCGCAACATTTTGCCTCGCCAAGCGCATTACTCAGCTTCATTAATTCAGAAATCGCCGTATTAAATTGATAGTCTCCCTCTAAATCTGCCGAAACTTCTTTGATAGCTGTGTGAATGGCACGACGCAAATCTTTTTCAATTTTGGATTTTGGATTCCTCCCTTTTGAAGAGGGGGATTGATTTTTGGATTGTTTTTTTCCTATTGGGGATGATTTCTCAACAAACTCTGCAACCAAGCGCCAAACCCGATTTAAGAAGCGGAATTGTCCTTCTACATCGGCTTCATCCCACTCCAAATCTTTTTCAGGCGGTGCTTTAAATAAAATAAACATCCGTGCCGTATCTACGCCATATTTAGCGATTACTTCTTCCGGTGCTACGCCATTGCCTTTTGACTTAGACATGGTAGCGTAAACAAGCTGCAAAGGTTCTCCCGTCTGCGGGTCGCGCGGGTCTTTGGGATTGACGAGTTCGGCAGGAATCCATTTATCTTTATCAGACTTGTTAGGATTCATGTAGGTCAATCCCTGTACCATTCCTTGCGTCAAAAGACGTTGGAAAGGTTCGTCAAAATTCAACAAACCTCTGTCCCGCAAAACCTTAGTAAAGAAGCGAGAATAAAGCAAGTGCAAAATCGCGTGTTCGATGCCCCCTACATACTGATCCACTGGCATCCAGCTATTTACCTTATCTGAGGCAAAAATTTCCTTGTCATTGTTGGCATCGGTGTAGCGGAGGAAATACCACGACGAATCGATAAACGTGTCCATCGTGTCTGTTTCCCGCTTGGCAGCTTCGCCGCAACTCGGACAAGGAACGTTAACCCAACTTTCAAGCTTTGCCAATGGAGAGGGCCCGCGCCCGGTAAACTCAACATCTTCGGGCAACTTGACTGGCAAATCTTCCTCTGGAACGGGAACGATGCCGCAACTCGGACAGTGAACGATTGGAATGGGCGCACCCCAATACCGCTGGCGAGAAATTAACCAATCCCGCAAGCGATACTGTACCCGTGCCTTACCATAGCCTTGTTTTTCGGCATATTCGATGATGGCGGTTTTTCCTTCAGTCGAAGGCATTCCGTCGAACTGCCCAGAATTAATCATAATTCCTGGGTCGGTATAGGCTGTTTCTAAAGGTTTCGTGCCATCCTTGCCTTCTGAGACAATAACTGTTTTAATGGGAAGATTATTTTCGTTAGCAAATTTGAAATCCCGCGTATCGTGGGCGGGAACTCCCATAACAGCACCCGTACCGTATTCATAAAGCACGTAATTGGCAATCAAAATGGGAATTTCTTCTCCGTTGAAGGGATTAATTGCCTTTCCTCCCGTGAAAATGCCTCGTTTGGGTTTATCTTCTGCCGTCCGCTCGATTTCGCTTTCACCCTTGACTTCTTGGATAAACGCCTCAACTGCTTCTTTTCTGTCGGGAGTGGTGACTTTTGGCGTTAGGGGATGTTCTGGAGCGAGGACGACGTAAGTCACGCCATACACGGTATCAGGGCGAGTGGTAAAGACCCCAATCTTTTCCTCCATCCCGACGATGGGAAATTCTAAGTATGCGCCGACGGATTTGCCAATCCAGTTGGCTTGCATTAGCTTCACTCGTTCGGGCCACCCTGTCAATTTCTCGAGGTCGTTGAGCAACTGTTCGGCATAGTCGGTAATTTTGAGAAACCACTGGCGCAACAATTTGCGTTCTACGATTGCACCAGAACGCCAGGAACGCCCTTCGCTATCGACCTGTTCGTTAGCTAAGACGGTTTGGTCAACGGGATCCCAGTTTACCGCGGCTTCTTTTTGATAGGCTAATCCCGCTTTAAAAAATTGCAAGAATATCCATTGAGTCCACTTGTAGTAATTCGGCGCACAAGTGGCTAATTCTCGACTCCAGTCGATGGAAAGTCCCAATTGCTGGAGTTGTTTCTTCATCTGGGCAATATTTTGGTAAGTCCATTTAGCTGGTGGAATGCCTCGCTTAATAGCAGCATTTTCGGCAGGCAAACCAAAGGCATCCCAACCCATCGGGTGCAGAACGCGATACCCTTGCATCCGCTTGTATCGAGCAATCGTATCCGTAATTACGTAGTTGCGGACGTGACCCATGTGCAGGCTTCCCGATGGATAGGGAAACATAGATAGGGCATAGAATTTGGGCTGGGTGTTATTTTCTGGAGTTAGGTATAACCCCGACTCTTCCCATTTCCGTTGCCATTTTTGCTCGATGTTGGCTGGGTTGTATTGGGACTCCACTCTCTGGTTTCTCCAAGGACTTCATTTTCCTATTTTAAGCGCATCCCACAACTGAATTTCAGAAGGCTTTCACTTTTGAGCCATTTCTTTGGAGGCTATAATCGACTCAATTAAGTTTTAGTTTTGTCCATCCTTATCAAGAGGTAGCCAATGAAGAAAGTTTTATTGACTTTGCTTGCTAGTTCTGTAAGCCTAGCTGTTATTTTATTAGCGATCGCTACGGCTCGTGCAGATGCGATCGCATCTCGAAATATCAAGTCTGCTATCTCTGGACCTGTCGTACAATTTGTCAATCTAAACTTGGCTAATTTCAGTTTTAATGCGATCGACCCAAAAAGCTATCCTATTTTGCATCAATGGGGATGTAGTTGTACGGCTTGTACCGAACCGTCCAGACAACTATCTTTGATAAAAAGTTAACGCCGTGTTGCCGTAAACTTTTTCTCGACAAATTTCTAATCCTGGAATCTCTATTGCTTTCCAAGATTTAGGATCGTGTTCTACTGCGATTTCCCCTTCTTTATCGAGAAGTTGGTATTGCGCGAGCGCTTCTAGGACTGGCTGGTACAATTGGCTTTCGTAGGGAGGATCGAAATAAATGCGATCGAATTTTTCTCCCGCTAGGTTTTTGAGGCGCGTTACGACATCTCCCCGGATAACTCGGAATGTCTGTTGCGGGGTAGCTACTTGTTGCCAATTTTGTTTGATAATCGCGCAAGCTTGAGGCGATTTTTCGATCCCGACAACTTCCCTAGCACCCCGACACAATGCCTCTGCACCCATCGAACCATTGCCCGCACACAAGTCCAACCAGCGACAATTAGCAATCTTGCCCTGCCAGATATTAAACAATGCTTCTCTCACTCGCGCCGCCGTCGGCCGAGTTAATTGTCCCGGCAGGGTTTTCAATTGTCGATTTCCGTAAATTCTCATGGTAATTAGTGACTCTACCTCGTTGAAGTATAGTCACGCTATCAAAAAATATTGGTTATGGAGATGGGGGCAGAGGGACTTGAACCCTCACGACCTTTTAGGGTCAACGGATTTTCATTCTCCCGCAGCTTTCGCTACTGCCATCTGCTGGCTTTGAGAATTGGACTCTCTCTTTACCCTCAGCTTGACCTGTTAGGGTAGCTCCCGTTGAGTCTCTGCACCTTCCTTTCAAGGTAAAAGGTAAAAATGTTTTTTTCCTTGATTAAGGCTTGGCTCAGGATTGCCATATCTGTTGCCAGACTTAGGTTTCCCTGAATTTGAGAGCGTTCGCATGACAGATTTCTCTGCCAAGGCTCAATTTTTTTAAGTCCGTAGCGTCTACCATTCCGCCACGCCCCCGCGATCGCCTAGAAAGAATTTCCGACAGCGAACCAGCAGTTATCTACAATACCATATTTTTACCTTAAGTGACAAATCAAACAATTCTATCTATTTGCTCCCGTTCAATTTTTTGGGAGGTAGCACCCGAAGCGATACAATAAAATAAATTTGAGATAGCTCCCTTTTTATTCTTGACAAATAGTAGAAATAATGCTTTCTCCTGAAACCACTTTAATTGCTCTTCTCTATCTGAGTTTAGGCGGTCTCTATTTATTAATAGTTCCTGGTTTGGTTTATTTTTATCTTAACAATCGCTGGTATGTAGCCAGTTCCTTTGAACGGGGATTTATGTATTTTCTGGTATTCTTTTTCTTCCCCGGACTGTTGCTGCTAAGTCCGTTTCTGAATTTTCGTCCCAAACGCCGGGTTCTAAAAGCCTAAAGCTCAAACAGACTTTTCGATTACAAAATTAATGCGACGAATTGATGTCATAGGAATTGGAATCGGTATTTTTGCAGCAGGTGGAGTTATCTATCTGTTTTTGCAAGCATTTGGATTAGACAGTCTCTCAGCTGGGGTTTGGAGTCAGGCGATCTTAGTCGCTGGGTTAGTTGGTTGGACGCTGACTTATTTGTTTCGAGTCTTGACAAAAAATATGACTTACAACCAGCAACGTAGAGACTATGAAGATGCCATCTTGCAAAAACGTCTCGATGAAATGGCACCAGAAGAACTAGAAAAGTTATTCTCTGAGGTGGAGCAAGAAAAACAAACCAAGCAAACCAAGACACAGAAGAAAGCCTAATGTGAGTTTACCAAGAGGAGGCGAGAAAGCCTTATTTTTGTAGGGATAGTCATTGGGGGAAAGGGAAAAGGACAAATGATATCAAATCCGTTTAATTAGTCATAAAATATATGTAGTACGCTCATCGTAGCGTGCGCGTAAGCGCATACGTCCCGCTCGCGACCAAGACGCGAAGCGCCCCTCCAGCGATAGCAAAGGATCTTTCGCACTACTGGTTATTGTGGTCATTCATCCGGATTTGATATGACTTGAAATCTCGCTCTTTTTAAGAATGAGATGAGGTTAACATCCGGGAATCTAGCGTGAGAGAATAAAAAGTCGGCTATTAAACTCGTATCCAAAATCCTTTCATCGAATGACCTCTGTTTCCAACTGCTTAGAATCCTTACGCGATCGCGCTCAATGCGCCTTAATTCCCTTTATCACTGCTGGCGATCCCGATTTAGACACTACCGCTAAAGCTTTACAAATCCTCGATCGCTCCGGTGCCGATCTCATCGAGTTAGGAGTTCCCTACTCAGATCCCCTCGCAGATGGCCCGGTCATTCAAGCGGCTGCCACGAGAGCTTTGGGACGCGGAGTGAAGCTAGAAGATGTCTTGCATGTAGTTAAGACAATCGGCAAAGAGATTAAGGCACCGATCGTTTTATTTACCTACTACAATCCGATTTACTATCGGGGAATTGACAGTTTTCTCCGACAAATTGCTGATGCTGGCGTGCGAGGATTAGTCGTCCCCGATTTACCCCTAGAAGAAGCGCAAACCCTCCTAAAACCAGCCGCCGAGATGGGGGTTGAGGTAACGCTGTTGATAGCGCCTACGACTCCAGCCGAGAGAATAGACGCGATCGCGCAGCAGTCGCAAGGATTTATCTATCTCGTCAGCGTCACTGGCGTAACGGGAATGCGTTCTCAAATTGCCAGCCAAGTTCAAGATTTACTTTCGGCTATTCGCAGCACCACCGATAAACCGATTGGCGTAGGTTTTGGCATCTCTGCACCCGAACAGGCTTTACAAGTCAAACAATGGGGGGCAGATGCCGTTATCGTTGGCAGTGCTTTTGTCAAACGACTGGCTGAAGGAACCCCAGAACAGGGTTTAGAAGCGATCGCTCAATTTTGCCAAAGTCTCAAGCAGGCTATTATCTAACTTCAACAATTGCCACATCTTCGATCGCTTTGCCACGATGTATAAAAGTTTCGTGACCGTTGGCATTTAAACTAACTTTGATTTCGTTGCGTCCCGGTTCCAATCGGTCGAGATAATACCAATTCCCATAAAGACGGGTGATTTTTTTGCCATTAACGTAGAGATGGGCGTGTCCTTCTTTAAAATTACTACTTTGATTGACCTTTTCTGGAGCAAATGCAAAATTAGTTACTTTCAGTTCTAAATTCCATCCCTTCAAGGCATCCCGATGAACGATTAAATCTACTGTGGGAATCGGTTGACCATCGGGAATTTCCATCATTTTATGTTCGTGTCCTTCTCCGTCTTTAAGCTCAACATTTCTTTGTAATTGAGCGGTTGCGACAGTTCCAAATAATGTCAAACCAATTAGCGAAGCCGAAAGAAGCACAAGTTTTTGTTTCATAAAAGAAAGAGTCAAACAATGATATTTTCAGAACCAGAAAAACTTTGCTGAATTTGCTCGATTAGCTTGAGAATGTGTCGATAAGCAACTAACTTTCCTTGCTGGCAAAAACATTCTGCACCTAAGCGCAAATCTGTTAATGCCGTTTGGTAATAACCGAGTTGATGGCGAAGCAAACCGCGATTGATGTATGCTTCAGCGCGATTGGGATCGTTTTGTAGGGATAGGGTAAAGTTGGCAATGGCTTCTCGATAGCGTCCTTGCCTCTGACAGATAAAAGCACGGTTATAGTAGGCTAGAGAATTTTTGCTATCGAAACGAATAGCGCGATCGTAATCCGCGATCGCTTTTTCCAAATTGCCCAAGCCAAAATAAGCCAATCCCCTGTCATTGTAGATAGTGGCGAGTTGGGTGCCATCGAGGGCAGACATCTGACGCAAGGCTTGATTATAATCGGCAATGGCTTCTAAATATTTTTCTTGAGCGGCATAGGCTAGTCCTCGGTTATAGTAAGCCAGAAAGCCATCGGGTTTGAGTTGGATGGCAGCATTATAATCTGCGATCGCGCCTTGATAATCGCCGAGTCGATAGGCAGCCAGTCCGCGATGCAAATATGCTAAATCATTTGTTGGCTGATGTTGCAAGGCATGGGTGCAATCTTGTTTGGCTTGTTGGTAATCATTTAGATAAATGAGTACCAAACAGCGATTGCTATAGGCAGCTGCGAAATTAGAATCGAGTGCGATCGCTTTATCAAAGTCTAACAGTGCTTGTTGGTAATGTCCTTGTTGCGTCTCTTCAACACCTGCTTTAAACCACTCTTGCGCGGAGATCGGATTAATTTCTGCTGCTTGAGTAGCCCGACCGAAGAGGGAAACGAAGAGCAATACCGAAATCAAAAACTTGGCAAGTTTTCTCCGAGCGAATTGGGCAAGCATTTTCCCTTTCTAATCGCGATCGCCCTTAATTTTCGGCAAGATTTCTAGCGATGTCAAAAGACAAGCTGTCAAACAAACTTCAATAGTTATTGGGTAGTAGATATAGCAATCCTAAAATGAGTTATGAACATTTCGCGAGCATCCTGCTCGCACTCACCAATCAATTAAGACTGCTATAGTCGTTAGTAGAAGATTTCCCACTAACAGCTAACTACTAACTAAAAAGCGATCTCTACTAACTTATTTTTTGAAGATAAACCGGACTTAATCAAAACTTGTGATTTCGTGACCTTGAATTTTTTGGCAAGCAGTTCGATGAGTTCTTGATTGGCTTTTCCATCAATTGGAGGCGATTTTAAATAAATAAATAAACTTTCGTCATCAGCTTCTTCTATTCTTTGTTGTTTGGAGTTAGGTTTAACTTTTACTTGAATTTTCATCAACTTTCTGTTATTCAATTTAACATCCTTGCGGGAAGTCCCCCAGTGCAGGGAAACGGAACTGGGGGATGAAAGCAAGGGCAGGATATAGTTAGCTACGCGGAGAATCTTGTTGCTTGATAGATTTTTTCAAAACATCAAGCGATACTCCGCCACTGGAATTGACCAAGTATGAGCTAGACCAAAAAACAGGTTTCCAGTAGTATTTGTCAACATGAGACTTGAACTCCTTGCGAATTAGTCTGCTTGATGACGCTTTGAGAACTTTTACAAACTCAGAAATCTGGTTGTCTGGAGACAGACTGACCAATTGAGACCCCGTCCTTAAGGACGGGGATTTATAATGCTTTTTTGTTGTTCACCTAGTGAGAATTTCAGAAGTAATCACCTTGCCTCGATACTTCGTTACCAATACAATATGCAAGTGAATACAAAATAGAGCATGAGAACTCTTTCTGAGCAAAGGTTGCACTGGGCGTTAAGTGAATGGTACGCTCGCACCCATGAGAGTAACACGTAGAACCACCTTTCGCTTATATCCAACTAAATCTCAGGAGTCGAAATTGCATTATTGGCGACGACTTCATAAAGATTTGTTCAAGGCCTGTCTTTACCACAGAAAGACAGAATATCAGCGTTTTGGGAATTCTATTAGCTACTATGACCAGCAAAATATTCTGCCAGATTTCAAAGAATGTTGGCCTGAATATAAAGAATTAGGTGCGCAAGCTTTACAGGCAACGGTAAAGGGTGTTGACTATGCCTTTCAACGTTTTTTCCGTGGATTGAGTGGATACCCAAAATTCAAGTCTGCACGACATGATCGTGGTCGGACTTATCCAGGAATAAGTGGATGGAAAGCGCATACATCAGGCGATAACGGCTACCTGGAATTGTCTAATTTAGGACAAATTCAGATGAGAGGTAAAGCTAGAACTTGGGGGACACCAACAACTTGTACAATCATCTGGAAACCAGGTAAATGGTATGCTTCAATCACTGTAAACTGCGAACCAAAACGAGAAACTAGCACTGGTGCTATAGGTTTAGATTTTGGTACTCACCACGCTATTGCTTGTTCAGATGGAACAATAATTGCTCCTCCGAAATTTTTAGCCAAAACTCAACAAAAAATAAAGCAATTATCTAAGAGATTACGTCGCAAGCGTGCGCCTAATTTCAAAAAGAAGATTAAAGCATCTAAACGTTGGAGAAAAGCCAGGAAACAAATTAGTAGACTTCAAAGTAAAGTGACCAATCAAAGACAAGATTGGCAACATCAAGTAGCTACACAGATAGTAAAGAGTAATTCACTGGTAGCTACTGAGAAGTCGAACATCAAAGGGATGACTCGTAAAGCAAACAAGGGCAGCCAAAGAAAACATCAAAAAACAGGACTCAATAGCTCGCTGTTAGATGTTGGGATTGGCAATCTAACTTCACTAATCAGATCTAAGCTCAGTGAATGTAGTGGGGTATTTGTTGAAGTACCTCTCAAAATTGCACCATCCCAAACTTGCCCTCGGTGTGGTTACAAAAAGAAAAAAGAGTTAGCCGAGCGTGTGCATCATTGTGAAAACTGCAACTTCACTGCGGCTCGTGATGTGGCAGCATCAATGGTAATGCTCAATTACGCTTTGGGGTTAGGAACTAGCCTCTCAAACGCTGATGCTGAACCTCTTTCTAAGACCCCACAGCATTGTGGAGGGTTTAGGAAAGTTCAGCAGGTGAAGCGTCAGAAACCTCGGAGGTAGCGCAAGCGAAGTCCGTAGGTAGTTCATAAGCCTACCGATCGACAGCTCCAAGATTTAGAAAAGCAACAACCCAACCCTGTTGTTAGAATTAGGGTTGGGTAATTAACTCTTAGCGAGAGCGACCGAACGCTATCTTACAAGTACAGGTCGTCCCAAAGGTATAGTATGTCATGTTGAGCGTAGCGATCGCGACGCGAAATATCTGAATATACCAACTTCCTGCACTCAGAATGACAAAATGGACTTTTGGGATGTCTTCTTAGCCAACATAGGAACAAGACGGACAAAATAGATAATCATCTTTGGGAATATAACGATCTAGCATCTCTAAATGCAAATCGAGAATCTGAGCAATTCCCTCAGTGACATAATGCTCGATAAGCAAGCGAAGTTCTAGAGACCGATAAGGAAACTTAGTTTTCGAGAGTCGATGTTGCCTATTTTTGAGATCTGCGTTTTCTGTCTCAATTTTATCAAGAACATAGGCGCTCAATTTTTGACGAAAACCAGGGATCGCCAAAATTTTCTCACACAATTCATCCGAATAAAGTTGCAGTGCATTTTCAATTTCTTCATCAATCGATTTTTGCACTGAATTTACCCAGATTGAGGTCGAGATAGTCATTTCAGTTCCTTCCTGTCGTAGTCGATGCTAGAATTCACTGCTTACTTTAATTCCCCAACCTCAAAATTTTGTGAAGGAAATCGGGAAGAAATCGGGAAGAAGCCGCCAACTGCGATCGCAAAAGATTAAGCAAGCCGAGCCATAACCTGCGTCGCTTTGCAGTACTCCTTAAGGTTCCCTCAAAGCATCCCGCTCGCTACCCAACTCCTCTACTAAAGTTGATTGTCGCGGCATGTTGAGTCGATAACCGATACCGTGAACCGTCTCGATTAACTGCTTGGGAGCGCCTGCGGAGTTTAGTTTGTGGCGCAGGCTTTTGATATGTGCTTTGACTGTTTCTTCTGTTGGCGGTTCTTCTAAAGACCAGATGTGTTCGATAATAACGCTGCGACTGATAACCCGTCGACCATAGCGCATGAGAAGTTCTAGGATGGCATATTCTTTGGGAGTGATGTGGAGGAAACGATCGCCATAAGTAACTTCAAAGGTACTCGGATTAAGGCGCAAGCTACCCCAGGTTAAAATCGGAGGCGCACAAATCTCGCTCCTACGCAGCAAGGCTCGAATTCTTGCAAATAGCTCCGATAAATCGAAAGGTTTGACGATATAGTCATCGGCTCCGGCATCTAATCCAGCAACTTTGTCGGTGCTAGCGTCGCAGGCAGTCAGAATGAGGATGGGTTTGAGAAAACCGCGATCGCGCAGCCGTTTGCACAAGCTAATACCATCTAATTTAGGCAGCATCACATCTAACAAAACGAGATCGTAGTCGATTGTTGCAATTTGCCGCCAAGCCGCTTCCCCATTTTGGACGACATCAACCGCATAGCGTTGGTTGGCAAGCGCTTCAGATAAGCTGACAGCTAGCGTTACATCATCTTCAGCCAGGAGAAATCTCATGGAAGGTTTATTCTTTTGTTTTTTTGTTTTGAGTCGATTTTGAAGGCTTTACCAACTGCTCTTCCTTATCAAAATAATATACGAGGTTCTCGCTAGCGATCCGAGGTGGGGCGATCGCCAAAAATATTTTTTAACGATTAACCTCTTGCAAAATTATCCGACCTGTCGCTATAATAAGAGGCTGTTGTCAGCAATCCTCGGTAGCTCAGCGGTAGAGCGGTCGGCTGTTAACCGATTGGTCGTAGGTTCGAATCCTACCCGGGGAGTTAATAAATTAACCCAAATCTTGCACTGCGATCGGTAAGCCTCATATTCCGCCAAGAAATAAATTTCTTGGCTAACAGCCCAAGTCCATTAAAATGGACTAAATTAATTCTGCTGTGAGTCTTCTTTAGAAGCGGGTCATCTCTCAGGTGCAAAAAATAGATTGCCGTGGAAAGATTCCCACGGCAATCTGTCAGAATCTATTCAATTGATAGCTTAAATTAAACTAGCTTCAAATTGGGATATTCAGCCAAGATGTCCTCAGAGGTTAGAGTATCTCCTTGTGCTTGAGGAGTCCAGAGAACCTCGACGGCTAGCAGGCGATCGCTGCCGATTCCCCCAATTTGTTGCAATGCTTGGCGTAAATCTTCAGAATCGTTAATCTTGGGCAGTTCGAGTTTTCCTTCAACACCGACTAGAATGGTGACGACGATGTAGTCCCCAGAACCGTTGCCTGTTTGGGCTAGTTGTCCCTGTCCTTCTAAGAGAGCCGTTGGCGAGGCTTGTCTGAGTTGGTTATTGACGTTTGAGAGCGTTTCTGAGGTAAATTTGCTCCGTTCTGCCAAGTCTAGCTGATTGAATTTTGCTTCTGCTGACTCTAAGGTAGTTTGATAGGATTCCGTAGCGCCGTAAACCCAATATTCGGGATGGCGTAGCAAGGCTAGGCTGGCTTCTTGGAGAACCAGAACGCGCCCCGCAGCCGAATTAGTATCTGCGCTCAAGGCGATTTCATTCAATTCTCTCTGCAAACCACGGGCATTAGCGAATAACCCGACTTGTACCTTAGCAACAGAAATTTTAGGACTGCCGTACTCGAAGGAAGTTCCATCTCCTTGCATGCTGGTACTGCGAAAGCTTCTTACGAGAAAGTTGGCGATCGCAATAAAGATCAGAATGGTAAACAGTCCCCCAAAGCCGCCGCCAAAGCCGAAGAAAGGCAACAAAAAGGGAAATCCAATACCGCCGCCATAGCCGTAGCCATAACCGGGCGAACTATAGCCGCCTCCAGGAGGGGCATAGGTTCGGCTGGGAGCGCGGAAGGAACCGCCGCCGATTCTACCGCCACTGCGGGCAGCCAAGGCAGTACTTGCATTGCCAAAAACTAAGGTGAGAACCAGTCCCAGAGCTATCAGGGATTTTAAAAGAGATTTTATTTTGGGAAATCGTTGTTTAGACATGGGAATACTTTGGTTGTCTACGCTCGGTTCATACTTTAGCGACTTAGATCGATACCAGTCTCGTTTCGCTAAAGATTTTTAAGAATAAATGTTTACCCAACTGGCAGTGTAACAACTTGTATCTTTTAATGTATCCCACCTAGCACTATAAATACGAGCGATCGCAGGTGAGGAAATCTTCACTCAATGGTACGGTTCTCTCTTTGAAGCTTGTGCAAATAAGCGATCGCCTTTTGATAATTCGCTCCCTGTCCTTGTTGCTGGTACAAAAACACGGCTTGCTGACAATCTTTTAGCGCTAAGGAGCGATCGCCCAATTCAGCATAACATTGACTGCGATAGAAGTAAGCAGCTGCATGAGTCGGCATTCCCTCGATAATTCGCTCGAGATCCCGAATAGCTTCCCGAAAATTGCCTAAATTGGCGTAAACTCTGGCTCGATTATAAAGCACCCCCCTATGATAAGGGTCGATCTCCAGCGCTCGGTTGAAATAGTCGAGGGCAGCCTGAAAATCTTGTCCTTCTAACTTGAGTATGCCTTGCTTGTTCCATTCGGTTGCCTCCCGATTCCAAACGTGCTTTTGACAGACCTGGCAAGCTTGCTTTTCTATCTCGGTTTGAGGATTTTTGAAGGCGGGATGATAGCGCAAGCGATCGCAGCAAACTTGCAACCAACTCCGCCAACCACCGCCGCGCCACAAATACACTTTTCCATTCAAACTGCTGCCGACCAGAATTTGTCCGTTGGAACTGAAAGCCACTGAGGTAGCTTCACTTTTGTAAATCTCGAAGGGTTGAGCGATGGGATTGCCTGAGAGATCCCATAGCCTAATCGTTCCGTCGCCGCCGCCGCTGACAATTGTCTGTCCGTCTGGATTGAAGGCAACTGAAGTGACGTAACTTTCATGACCCCGAAACGGTTCGCCAATGGGATTGCCTGAGAGATCCCATAGCCTAATCGTTCCGTCGCCGCCGCCGCTGACAATTACCTGTCCGTCTGGACTGAAAGCCACCGAATTAACCCGTTCCCGATGACCCTGAAAGGGACGAGCGATGAGGTTGCCCTTCAAATCCCACAGGCGGATGGTTTTGTCCCAACTGCCGCTAGCGATTTTCTCTCCATCAGGACTGAAGACAACTGAGGTGACATCTCCTTCGTGACCTCGAAAGGGACGAGCGATGAGGTTGCCCTTCAAATCCCACAGGCGGATGGTCTTATCCCAACTGCCGCTAGCGATTTTCTCTCCATCGGGACTGAAAGCTACCGAGGTAACGTCATTTTCGTGACCCTGGAAAGGTCGGGCGATGGGGTTGCTTGCCAGATTCCACAAGCGGATAGTCCTGTCCCAACTCCCGCTAGCAATTGTTTGTCCGTCGGGACTGAAGGCAACTGAGGTGACATCCCCCGCGTGACCTCGAAGCGGTTGACCGATGGGATTGCCTGAGAGATCCCACAACCTGACCGTTCCGTCGCCTCCTCCAGTTGCAAATATCTCCTCTTTGCCCTCTTTATCAACCGGGGTGGGACTAAAAGCCACTGACCAGACGGAAACTTCGTGCCCTTGGATAGGTCGATGAAGAGCATTGCCTCGGAGATCCCACAACCGCACGCTTTTGTCCGTACTGGCGCTGGTAACTGTTTGTCCGTCTGGACTGAAGGCAAGCGAACGCACGGAACTCGTGTGACCTCGAAGCGGTTGACCGATGGGGTTGCCTGAGAGATCCCACAACCGAACTACTTTGTCGCTACTCCCGCTAGCGATTAATTTTCCTTCAGGGTCGAACGCGATCGCGATAACATAATCCTCATGACCGCGAAAAGGACGACCGATCGTTTTGCCTTGCAAATCCCACAACCGAACTGTCGTATCCCAACTGCCGCTAGCGATTTTCTCTCCATCGGGACTAAAAGCGACGGCAGCGACTTTATCTTCATGACCCCGAAACGGTTCGCCGATGGAATCGCCAAAAAGATCCCACAACCTCACCGTTCCGTCGCCGCCACCGCTGACGATTGTCTGTCCGTCGGGACTAAAGGCAACCGAGGTAACATCTCCTTCGTGTCCTTCAAATGGCAGACCGATGGGGTTGCCTTGCCGATCCCACAATCGAACCGTTCCGTCGCCGCCACCGCTGACGATTGTCTGTCCGTCGGGACTAAAGGCAACCGAGGTGACATCCCCTTGGTGACCTAAGAAAGGGCGAGCGATCGCGTTTCCTTCGAGGTTCCACAGTCGAACCGTTCCGTCGCCGCTGCCGCTGACAATTGTCTGTCCGTCGGGACTAAAGGCAACCGAGGTGACATCCCCTTCATGCCCTCTAAAAGGTTGACCGATGGCGTTGCCTTGCCGATCCCACAGGCGCAAGGTTTTATCCCAGCTTCCGCTGACGATTATTTGTCCGTCAGGACTGACGGCAACTGCCTTGACTCTATCGTCGTGCCCTTGGAATATATTTTGCTCTCTTGCGATTTCCATCGCACTGTTTAGACAGGTTTGCACGACGGGAAGCATCTGCTGCGGAAATTTATCTGCATTTTCTCCTGTTGTTTGAATGGCCAACACTAGACCTTCTAGCGGTCGAACGGGCAATAAATTTTGCGCTCTCGCTGCTTGCTCTCGCAGCTTGGTTTCATCAAGTATCCGATTTAACTGTTGAATTTGTGTTTCTTTTGACTTCAGCGCCTGATTTTGCCGGGCGAGACTTGCGTCGAGAAATCGATCTTCGTCGGGACTCAAACCATCCACGGCTAAATTAAATAACCAAGTATTTCTCAGTTCGCAAGCTTTCTCTAATTTAGATCCATACCAAAGTTTTGTATTGGCTTGCTCTCGATCCTCTTGAGACAAAATTTTCCAGGCATCTGCTGCTTCAGTTAGTTGTTTTTTGATGACCAAAACTTGACGAGCTTCTTCTAACCAATCTCTCAGAAATTTCCACCGATGCAGCAAGGTTTCATGGATAATTTCTACTGAGTTCGTAGCGCGATCGCAGGTTAACAAATTCCCTTCAATTAGTTGTACGATCGCCGTTTGACTGATTTCATCATTGAAGTTAGATAGTTCTGCTCTTTGACTAACGGCAATTCCCTCGCGCCCCGATTCTTCTACATCGACAATCTTTACTAGCTTTAAAAAAATTTTCTTGGCGGCTATTTGTTCTAATTTAGAGAGACTATTATAGACTCGATTCGATTGATTTTGTAATGCCTTTTCAATCTTACCTAATTGCCTATAAGTGCTTAGTTTTAAAGTTCGCTTGTCAAGATCTTCACTGTGCCAAAGTAAGTTGAGTGCGTGTTGTAATAGAGGTAAAGAGTAGTTATACTCTCTAATGTCCTTAAGAATTTCTGACACTAATTCCTCTTCAAAAATTACTCCGTTTCTGGCAGCGGGTTGCTCGATCGCTAAACGCAGAGAGTTGGGGTCTATATTGGCGATCGCTCGAATATTTTTTCGATCTATTGTTATGTCTAAAAATTGAGGATAAGCACTGATTTTGTCTAAAAATTCGGTTTTGATTGCTAGAATAATTTTTATTTTGACAAAACTTTCAGACGTACGATCGAGATGATTATAGAGATGAATTAAACTATCAATAAATTTATCGGTCTTTTCGGTAGCACTAATCGTCAAGAGTTCTTCAAAGCGATCGATAAAAATAAGCCAGTAACTTCCATCATTTCTGGCTTGTAGGACTTGAAAAAATTTGCTCAGACCATCGACTTCTTCTCTAAGAATCAGTTCGGCTTCTTCTGGATTGCAATTTTGTCGAACGAGTGCCTTAAATAACGATACAAAAGGATTGCGATTGGGGTAACAAATAACCTCAATAAATTTTGACGGTAAATTGTTTCTAATTCTAGGAAGCAACCCCGCTTGAATGACTGATGTTTTCCCACTTCCCGAAGCTCCCAAAAGTAAAATTAAGTTTTTTTTGCATAACTCTTCGAGTAAGTGAAAAGTTAATTTATCTCGACCGAAAAAATAATCGCAATCTTTGGCTGTGAATGGCTTTAATCCTTTATAAGGCGAAGTCGAAATTAAAGGTCTACTTTTAATTTGCTCGGCAGAAATATCTAGAATCGGTGTTGGCGAAAAATGAAAAACATTCTGACCATCGCTGAGAGTAATAGTTTGGTTATGAAACTGAGGATTGGTTGACTTCCAAGCCATAGCTGGTTCTAGTAAATTTTAGGTTTGCAGGATTCTGGAGCTATTGCAGTTAATATTTGCCACAAATACCAAATTACGAATTTTTAATTGTTAATTGAAATATATTCTCTTGCTTGCAATGCGAACCAATCGCGATCGCAAACTCGCCCAACTAAAACTTCTCCAACGGTCGGAATGGATAAAACGGTGGCGATCGCTTTTTGAGGGTTTCATGATTTTTATTGTTGCAGCTCTTAAATTTATTAGAGCGCAAGAATTAGCCAATCGAACAACCGAGACTCTGAGCGGTATTGTTGCGCGTGTAAGCATTCCAAGTTCCTAACTCTTGGGCAGAACGACTGCACAGCATCGCTTTTGTTTCTTCGCTCAATCCTTGAACTAGCGTAAAATCGGCTCCAGCAATACTCTGCAATTGTTCTAAACTTGCATTTGTCAAATCGGCGGCTCGCAAATCCGCTCCCTGTAATTCTGCCCCAATCAGTCGAGCATTCCGTAAATAGGCTCCGGTGAGAAAAGCCCCTTGAAGATTAGCTCCGCTCAGAGCTGCTCCTGCCAAATTCGCCCCCGTTAAATCTGCGCCGCTGAGGTAAGCGCCTCGTAGGTTCGCCCCTCGCAGATCTGCCTCTCTGAGATTAGCCGTGTTGAGAAACGCGCCGCCTAAATTGGCTCCCGGTCCAACTGCACCAGAATTTTTGTAAGCAAATCCTTCAGTCCAAACGGTTTGAGAATCGTATCTAGCTAGTTGTAGCCTAGCACCTTCGAGTCGAGCATCTTTGAGATTGCATTGCTCTAGGCGAGCGCGAAATAAGTAACTATCTTCTAAATTAGCGCCTTCTAGGTTGGTGTTAATTAAATTCGCCCCCCGCAAGTCGGCGCCTTTGAGATTAGCGTTGCTGAGATTAGCGCCGTTGATGTGAGCGCCAATTAAGTTAGCCCCCCTTAAATCGACACCAGACAAATTCATCTCGGTGAAATCCATTCCCTGTAGGTTGGCATTGGCAAGACTTTTACCTTGCTTGAGGGTTTGTAAGATATCGCTAGATAAAGAATTCCAAGAACGGGAAGAGAACTGTTTGTGAATGGTCATAAAGTTTATCTGAAGGATGATTGATGTCAATTATCCTAAAATTTGTGCGATCGCGACCCTGAGTTTTATTGATTTTCTTATACTAAAGCTCGTTTACCTTTAGCTTAACTAACTCCGCAATCTCGACTGCGAACTCCGAACTCGGTAAAATCGAGCCATCGGGTGCTTCGAGGACAAATCCGGCATCGCGGAGCATTTCTAAGTCAGCACGAGCAGCTTGTCCGGCAGTAGTCAGATAATCGCCAATAAAGATAGAATTGGCTGGATATAAACCTAAAGGTTGAAGCGATCGCAAATGCACTTCCCTTCCTCCTGCAATTCTAATCTCTTGAGAAGGAAGGAGAAAGCGAAACAGACACAGAATTCGCAAACAGCGACGCGGGTTTAATTGTTGCACCTTGCCGAGGGGAGTTCCCGAAATGGGAATGAGAAAGTTAATCGGAACGCTAGTAACTTGCAACTCCCGCAGAGAAAGCGCCAAGTCGATGATATCGTCGTCTGATTCTCCCATACCGACAATTCCGCCGGAACAGGTTGTAATGCCTGCTGTTTGGACATTTTTTACCGTGGTGACGCGATCGCTAAACGTATGAGTAGTGCATATATTAGGATGGTAGTTTTCTGAAGTATTTAGGTTATGATTGATGCGATCGACTCCTGCCTCTGCTAGACGATGGGCTTGCTCTTGACTCAGGAGTCCCAGACATGCGCAGACTTTGAGGTCGTGTTTGCGTTTGATCTGGCGCACTGCCTCTAGAACTTTAGTAAAGACGGACTCGCTCGGAGAACGTCCCGAAATAACAAAACAAAACGTTCCTGCCTTTAATTGTGCCGCGCGATCGGCAGCAGCGAGAATTTTTTCCTGTGCTAGCAGGGGGTATTTTTCGATTTCTGCTGTCGAAATTTTCGATTGAGAACAGTAATGACAATCCTCTGGACATAAGCCACTCTGAGCATTGAGTAAAAAATGCAGCCGTACTCGATTTCCCCAATAGTGACGGCGCACGCAGTAAGCTGCTGCAAGCTGTTCGAGTAAAACCTCATCGGGTGCTTGCAAGACTGCTTGTGCTTCTTGACGGGTTAGGAGTTCGCCTCTCAGAGCGCGATCGGCTAGACGATTCCAATCGGGTAAATTACCAGAGAATTCTGTCATGGGTGTTTGATTGCTTTCAGGGGACAAGTATTATTAATTGTTCTACTACAGATGGAGTTTGTCTACTCATACAAAATCCTTGTTCAAAATATCTATGCGCCCAAATCTCCAGCAGCGTATTATTTTGGCTATTTTGCTTTTCTTGAGTACGAGCTAACGATAAAGTAGATCCGAAACTTAAGTCTCGAAAAAATCCAAATTATCGAAGAGAGGACTTATATTAAGTAAAATGGACGAACAATTGGAAGTTTTTTTCTCATTATTTACACCTGTCAGCGACCTAGCCACAGGAGAAATCGGTCGGAGGTTAGAAGCCGTTTTCGGTCGCCGTGGTAATGATAGCTTGTATGCCTTTGCGCCCGGCGCAGCTAGTCCGCCCCAAAATCAAAATGTCGATATTTTATTCGGGGACATATTTGACAACACTTTAGAAGAATTTGAAGTTATTTTTGGTATCCAGACTAGCCCCCAAGGCGGCAATCCCCTACTGATTCTAGAGAGGAATATCCCCTCTGTAGGAAGAGACCGTCACGTTCTCGGAGATACCACTACACCTTACTATTTAGGCGACCCAAATACTCTAACTACCTCGAATCTATTTGGGACTAATGAGTTTGCCGTCATTTACGATTTCGATCCCAATCAAGATACGATACAGCTCAACGGTTCAGCACAGGATTATGTCTTGCTAGAAGTGAATAATTTGCAGGTTGAAGGAGTCTCACAGCCGTTTTTTGGTGAAGCGATTTTTTCGCTTAGACAAGGAGTCCCCGACCTCGTCGGCTACGTGATTTCGAGAGATGAAGTCGATTTAAGTCTGAGGGCTAATTATTTCGAGTATGTGGGCAACCAACCCCCACGAAGACCAGAGCAGAGACGGGTTCAACAATTAGGGGGAGCTGGACTCGAACTCGGAATTGATACAGCTACAGACCCTTCGGGTAATGTCTACGTAACCGGAACGACTACTGGGACGATTCAAAATGGAACCACCTCCGCAGGGTTCTCAGATTTCTGGGTAGCCAAATACGACAGCCGAGGCAATCAGTTATTCATTCGGCAGTTTGGCAGTTCTGATAATGACTCGGTCTTAGACATCGCCACGGACAGTGCCGGGAACTTCTACGTGTCGGGAGCGACCCAGGGCAACTTGTTTGGTCCGAGGCAGTCACAATCACAGGATTCCTATGTAGCCAAGTACGATAGCAATGGCAATCTGTTGTGGGGGCGGCAATTTGGTTCTAATGTAATCCCTAATGCTTTTTCCAGTGCTGCTACAGCTCTTGATGTGGATGCACAAGGAAATGTCACTGCATCGGGATTGGGACTGAAAAATAACACTCGAACAAACATCTTTAATTTTCCCATTCAGGACGATTCTTACGCGCTCAGATTCGACACTAATGGCAACCAGCAGTGGTTTACGGAGATTAGAGATCCCGTAGCTCCTGCCCCTTTGAACGAAACTCCCTTTTTTGACGAGACATACGACGTTGCCGTCGATAGGAATGGTAATACCTACTTAGTCGGATGGACTCAGGGTTTAGTCAGAGAATCCGATCCTGGTCGAGAGGTTTCCAAGTATGATGTTTGGTTGGCGAGGCTCAATCCCAGCGGTCAGGTGCAGTGGGTTCAACAGTTGGGAAGTCAAGATTTGGGTCTTGAATTTCCTTGGGGAGTTGACACTGACAGCCAAGGCAATGTCTACGCGACTGGATGGACGACAGGCAATTTTCCGGCAGGTAGCCAAGCCAATCCTGCTTACGATATCTGGCTTGCCAGATTTAACCCAGCAGATGGCACTCCGACATGGATCAGACAGTTCGGCACTCCAGGCGATGATGGCTCCTTTTTAGCTGACATGGAGATCGACTCACAAGATGGGATCTACATAACCGGATATACCGACGATAGGCTCGGCGGACGCGGCAGAAATAGAGGAAGAAATGATGCCTGGGTGGCGAGATTCGACACGGCAGGCAACAATCAGTGGATTCAACGGTTTGGAAGTGCGGGAACCGACTACGCGACAGGCATTAGTGTAGATGCCAACGCGAGCAGAGTTAATGTGACTGGATTTACCGATGGTTCTTTAGGAGCTACCAATACTGAAGCTGTAGATGCCTGGTTCGCTCAGCTTGACGCTAGGCGGGGAAGAGTGCAAAGAGTGACTGGCTCTGCAAGGGATAGAATCGCTGGCGACGAGTCGGGTACAGCGCCTACTGAGGCTTCCCAACTTGTCCCCAGCCAGCAACTTCCCGCTGGTGACAATCGCGCTAATCCCAGTCAGGGGGTTCCTGGGAGTGTTGCAGTAGACCAACAGCGAGTTGAATCTGCGCTCGCTCGCATCTTCGATCCCAATGCGGCAAACGGTTTCCCCAGGGCTTTGGGAAATGCGGTTAGAGATGATTTTGCTAACTTTCTCAATCCCACCGACACTCATTCAGCCTCAGATCCAACTCTAACTCCAGCCGATGCCGATACAGTTGTAGCTTAAGTTCAGCTTCTAGAGGTTTTCAGCTTGAGGATCTTCAAAAACAGGCTTGATGAAAGCTTATTGAATTGATAATAATGACAGGAACGCGATCGCAGTTAACCTTAATTACTCGCAACAGAGAAACGATCGAGTGCAGACTTCCGATTGTCTTTAATTTGCTCCCACAAACTCTAAAATACGATCTGCTGTTATCTGAGGCTGTTCTAGATGGGGAACGTGACCGCAATTTTCTATCCAAACGAGTTGGCTATCGGGGAGCAACTGCTCGAATTGCATCGCTGCTTTCGTTCCCAAAATGCGATCGCACTTTCCCCATAAAATTAAGCTAGACTGCTGGATCTGCGATAGTTGAGTAGAAAAATTGCCATAACCGCCGCTTTTAGTGAAAGCAATCAACGCTTCTCGCCACCCCGGACAATTTAAGTGCAAAGCAGCACAGAGTTGAGCGTCTCGACTGGCAAAGCTTTTGTCATAGTAAGCGGCGCGACTGATGTTTTGACGGACTCTCGGATTGCGCAAAAACTCTGTCGCCCAGTAGTCCAAGGGAGGAAACATCAGTTTCCCTGCCATTGGAGAATTGCTTAATCCGGCACTATCCAAGAGAATCAATTTTTTGACGGCTTCTGGATAAGCTAGCGTAAAATCGATCGCGGTTGCCCCTCCCATCGATGCCCCAACTAAAATAACGGGCTGTTGGATGAGAGTTTTCCAGAAATAGTAAAGATGGGCTTTAATCTCTGCTGATGAAAACGATAATCCGGGAAGCCTTTGTGTAAAGCCAAATCCCAATAAATCAACTGCCCAAGTTTCTCTAGCTTGGACTAATAGCGGCATCAAGCGACGAAATTCTAGGAGCGAACTATCAAACCCGTGCAGTAATAGAAATGGCGTTTCTCCCCTTCCCTGACGAGTGTAAGTCATTGTTATGGATTGAGGACTGAGTGGCGTTGAGAGGGCATGAGATTCGATTTGACGAATTAGAGCGATCGAAGTCGATTCGGTTAGATTTTCGGCTTCTGAGGGAATAAAGCTGGGAAACATAAACAATAAAGCCGTATTTTAATAGCGATACCTCTTTATTGAAGTTTAAACCCAAGCACTCATTTTAGGTGCCTTACAGACAAAAGAAACGTCATTGATAATTCGCCATTCGCCATTAAAATCTAAAAACATTGAATTTATAGCTATAATCCATCTCTATTTCTCAATCGCAAACTGATAATTGCCAATTGCGAATTGCTATAAGATGTTTCGCTTCGCGATCGCTACGCTCAACATGACGTACTATACTTTTGGGCTCTGTACAGGACAAAAAATGAGAGTAGAGGTTGCAATAGGTGACAGAAAAAGGGTCTCATAGAAAGTTACCACACAATCGTTGAACCCCTATGAACCAAGTTAACCTACTGCGAGACAGTTTGAAACCCCTTCTCCCATGGCACGGTGCTCGACTCAATTTTCTGGCTTTGTTTTTAATTGCCCTCATCAGAGTTAAAATAGCGGTAGGGTTTAGGAGCGAGGCGAAAACTGGTTCAAACTATCAGCGATTACAACGGTTTTTCAAAAAATTCGACCTTGATTATTCTTTGATTGCTAAATTGATTGTTGCCTTAAGGAAAATTCCGCAGCCTTGGGTATTAAGCATTGACCGCACAGAATGGTCGTTTGGGCCAACTCGTTTTCATATCTTTATGCTGGGAATCGTACATCAAGGAGTAGCTGATCCGATAGTTTGGACGATGCTGTCGAAGAAAGGCAACTCTAACAGTGATGAGCGGATGGATTTAGTCGATAAGTTTTAGGAAATATTCCCCGACGCCAAAATTGATTATCTATGTGGAGATAGAGAGTTTATCGGCCAAGAATGGTTAATTAATTATTATCTCGGATGACTCGCCCACCACAGCTATTACTGACTATGGATTAATATTTAACACTTAATTAGAGAAAATTTAAAAATTAATTAATCTTTAATTTTTGAGTTGATTAAGACACAGCTGTTCAAAAATTTAATAATGGATGTACTCTAAAAATTAATGATGTCTAATTCAACCATTCGTGTTATTGCCCACGTAATAGCACTACCTAACAAAATAGAAGAATTAAAAGCAGTTCTTCTCAATCTTGTCGAACCTACTCGTCAAGAAGAAGGTTGTATTCAGTATGACTTATTTCAGAATCAGACCGATCCGACCGATTTTACTTTTGTAGAAGAATGGACGACTAAACAAGCTTTAGACAAGCATTTGGCGAGCGAACATCTTCAAGCTGCCGTACAAAAAATAGATGGTTTAGTAGCTGCTAATCCAGATATTCGGACTTATCATCAATTAAAGTAAGTTAAGCAAAAATTTCAGATAAATTAGACGTTTTCTGCCCAATCCCAAATTTTTTCTAACTGTCGAAGATTAATTAATCCATACTTCCATAAAACCATCGGCAACACGGTGGGATTTTCTTGAGAATAACGGAGAGCGAGTTTGATGGAGTTGCCTGGAACGGCTAACTCTTCGACTAAAAATTTAACCAATCGTTGTTGCGTCTTAGTTTTCATCGCTCTAACCCAGCTAACGATTTTGACTTGAAACTGAATATACTCAACCCACGTGTCAAGAAAATGACAAGCGATTTTTGCTAAGAACAAATTGCGATCGCTAAATTTGCTAGCGTTATTGTTGCACGTCACTAATATTAAACAAAAAGGGCACGTTACTCTTAGAATCGCCACTAATTACTAGAACTCTTGGCATTTGTGCGCCGCCTTCTCTCCACGATTCGATCGCTTCTTTTTGCAACACTAATGCCCCGCCCTGCGCTTTGAGGGTTTCTGCCAGCAATCGTTGCGCTTCTGCCTTGCCTTTAGCACGGTTGATGTCTGCTTGTGCCTGTTGTTCGGCTTCCTGGGCGATGTAAACGGCTCGTTGAGCGCGTTGTTCGGCAATTTGTTTCTCTTCTACCGCTCTGGCAAACTCAGGAGAGAAAGTGAGATCGACAACGCTAGTATCTAACACGATAATCCCATACTTCTCTAAGCGTTCGCCCAGCGCATTATCAAAGTCTTGTTTGAGTTCGCTTCTTTGGGTAATGGCTTGTTCTACCGTTCTCTTAGCCGCAGCAATTTTGAAAGATTCTTGAGTTTGAGGCGCGATAATTTTGGAGACAATATTTTGTAAGGTACCTTGTTTTCTTCTAATGTCCACTACTTGCACGGGATCGAGACGAAAGTTGATAGCAAAGCTAGCCGATAAATCCTGAAGATCCTTAGTCGAACTCTGTGCGGGAACTTCAAACTTCTGCACCGTGACATCATAAATATCGACAGTGGAAACAAAAGGAGGCTTGAAATGCAGCCCTTCTAGCAATGCCCCGTCTCTCGCTTTCCCCAAAATACTTAATACTCCCGCCTGTCCGGGGTTGACGATGACAAAAGAATTAAAACCAATTAAAACGATTAAAGCAATAATAAGTCCGCCGAGTAGGGATTGCCAATTTGTCGAAGCCTGAGATTTCACGGGTTGCTCTCCTTCTGGTATGCGATTCGCCCATCCGCATCATACAGAAAAAAATGCCCTCTGGTTTGACTGCTTACTTTTGATGCTCGCCCATCTGAGGCACGAATCGCTGCTTGAATCTTAGGAGCCAAAGTTAAAACACATGTTATAACTTAAGAAAAAGAAAACAATCGATCTCGCACCTGGGCACATCGTAAGTCATTATGGCAATGCAACTCAAAATCAGAAAAATTGGCAACTCTTATGGTGTCATCTTTCCCAGTGAAATGATATCTCGACTCAAAGTAGCTGAAGGAGATTCCGTATACGTCACTGAGTCTGCTGAAGGATACAACATCTCTGCTTTCGATCCTGACTTTGCAGAAACAATGGCTGCTTTTGAAGAAACCTACCGCCAGTATCGCAATGCTTTCAAGGAACTTGCCAAGTGACCGGCAGAGAATCTGTATGGTTATCAGAAAAGGCTATTAAAGCTATTTATGAAATTCTGATAGCCAGAACTGGTGGTACTTTTGGAGTGCTAGACCCAGGAATGCTTGAGTCTACCCTAGCTAAACCCAAAAATCTTTACTACTACAGCGATCGCGCTTCTATTTTCAGGCTTGCCGCAACCTATGGCTATGGTTTTATTAAAAATCATTGCTTCGTTGATGGCAATAAAAGGGTAGCTTTAGCTGCGGTTGCTGTTTTTCTCATCAGAAATGGCTACCGACTGAATGCAAGTGAAGTTGAAGCTGCGACATTCTTTCTCAATTTAGCAAGCAGAATTGAAAGCCAGGATGAGGGAATAGATCGCCTGACGGAATGGATTGAGAAGAACAGCAATCCTATAGAGAAAAGCGATCCAAATACTTTTTGAAGCAGCTAGAAAAGTTTACCCATTAGATAGTTAATTTGTACCTGTTCGGTTTGACTGAAGTCGCGATCGCAACGACTCTTAAGACTCAGAAATTATTCCGGCTAGCATTATCCCCCTTCCAAAATCCTCCCTCTACAATAGAAGTGTGAAGAAAGTTTGCAGGCTTGGGATATGAAACGCATCGTTGTCATTACTGGGTTTGAATCATTCAACGCCGATCTATACCGAAAAGCGGCACAGTTAGCGACTTCTCGATGTGAGGGATTAGAGGTGCAGGTATTTAGCGATCGCTCTCTCATGACGGAACCTGAAACAATAGAAAAAGCCCTCAAAGATGCCCAAGTCTTTTTTGCTAGCTTAATCTTCGATTACGACCAAGTAATGTGGTTGCGTCAGAGGGTGCAGCACATTCCTATCCGCCTCGTCTTCGAGTCCGCACTCGAATTAATGAGTCTCACGCAACTGGGTAAATTCTCCATTGGCGACAAACCCAAAGGAATGCCCAAACCCGTTCAATTCATCCTCAGCAAATTCTCTAGCGGCAGGGAAGAAGACAAACTCGCTGGATATATCAGCTTCTTAAAAACGGGGCCCAAACTCCTCAAATTCATCCCTCTACAAAAAGTTCAAGACTTGCGAAACTGGTTGATCGTCTATGGGTACTGGAATGCTGGCGGTTCGGACAATTTCGCTGCCATGTGTTGGACTATTGCAGATAAATATTTAGGATTGAAAGTAGGAGACATTCCCGAACCCATCGAAACTCCCAACATGGGATTGTTTCATCCCGACTATCCAGGATATTTCACCTCTCCTTGCGAGTATTTGGATTGGTATTTTCAAAGGAATCAGGAGAAAAAGGATTCTCCAGTAGTTGGTATTCTCCTTTATCGCAAGCATGTCATTACCAAACAATCCTATATCGCTAAACTCATTCGTTATTTTGAAGAAGAAGGGTTGATTCCCTTACCTGTTTTTCTCAATGGGGTGGAAGGTCATGTTGCAGTTAGGGATTGGATGACTACTGAATATGAAACCCGTCAACGCCAGCAGGGAAATATTGAAACTCCCTCTCTATCCCAAGATGCAGTAGAAGTTGACGCGATCGTTTCTACCATCGGTTTTCCCTTAGTTGGCGGTCCTGCGGGTTCGATGGAAGCAGGACGGCAAGTAGAGGTTGCGAAAAAAATTTTAACGGCTAAGAATATTCCTTATATCGTTGCCGCACCTTTGCTAATTCAAGATATTTATTCTTGGACGAGACAAGGTATTGGCGGATTGCAAAGCGTGGTATTGTATGCATTGCCAGAACTCGACGGCGCGATCGATACCGTTCCGCTGGGGGGATTAGTTGGAGAAGATATTTATCTGGTTCCAGAAAGAGTCAAACGCCTCACGGGAAGAATTAAGAACTGGATTAAACTAAAACAAACGCCTCCTGCCGAACGGAAAATTGCGATTTTATTATATGGTTTTCCGCCCGGATATGGGGCGACCGGAACGGCAGCTTTATTAAATGTTCCTCGCAGTTTGATTAAGTTACTTCAAGCACTAAAAGAACAGGGTTATACGGTTGGAGAACTGCCGGAGGATGGAGAAGAAATCATTCGTAGAGTGAAAGAGGCGGATGAGATAATTAGTGGTAAGGAGCAACTAACAACAACAGTTAATGTAAAAACTTTAGAAAATTGGTTGGGTTATCTCCTGACGACTCGCATTGAAAAGCAATGGAAATCGCTGACAGGAACGGGAATTAAAACCTATGGAGATGAGTTTCAGATCGGTGGAATTCAATTAGGAAATATTTGGATTGGAGTCCAACCACCACTCGGTCTTTCTGGCGACCCAATGCGATTGATGTTTGAAAAAGATTTAACCCCCCATCCTCAGTATGCAGCTTTCTATAAATGGTTGCAAAATGATTTCCAAGCCGATGCTGTCATTCATTTTGGCATGCATGGAACGGTAGAATGGTTGCCAGGATCGCCGTTAGGAAATACGGCTTATTCTTGGTCGGATATTTTATTAGGAAATCTACCTAATCTCTATATCTATGCCGCTAATAATCCCTCGGAATCTATCTTGGCAAAACGTCGAGGATATGGAGTATTAATTTCCCATAACGTACCGCCCTATGGTCGGGCAGGATTATATAAAGAATTGATGGCACTGCGAGATTTAATTGCAGAATATCGAGAAGATCCTGAGAAAAATTATGCTCTCAGAGATGCTATCTGCCAGAAAATTGTCGATACGGGATTGGATGCAGATTGCAAATTTGAAGAGGGAGAAAAGCAAGGCATTGCTTTTACAGTTGAAAATGCTCGTCTGTTCAGCAAACATGCATTAACTAATTATTTTGTCAAGGTGTATGAATACTTACAAGTGGTAGAACAACGGTTATTTTCTTCGGGATTGCATACTTTAGGGGAAGTTCCCAATGAAGAAGAATTGACTTCCTATCTCGAAGCTTATTTTGGGGATAAATTACCAGAAAAGGCAAGGGAAGCTATTGTGACAGGAGAAAAAGAAACGCTAGAAATTTTCTATTCACAAAACGGTTATTCAGAAACGATAAAAGAAGCTCAAAATATTCGAGATTTGCTATTTCAAACTACTGAGGAATTAACCAATCTTCTTCGAGGATTAAATGGAGAATATGTACCGCCCGCACCTGGGGGAGATTTATTGCGGGATGGAATTGGCGTATTGCCGACTGGAAGAAATATTCACGCTCTAGATCCCTATCGAATGCCTTCGTCTGCTGCCTATGAAAGGGGAAGAGAAATTGGGAAAAAAATTATTGCCCAAAATTTAGAAGAACATGGCAAGTATCCGGAAACCGTGGCGTTAATGTTATGGGGATTAGATGTTATTAAAACTAAAGGAGAATCCATCGGGATTTTATTAGAATTAGTTGGTGCCGAACCTATCAAAGAAGGGACGGGAAGGATCGTTCGTTACGAGTTAAAACCTTTATCAGAAGTCGGACATCCTCGCATTGATATTTTAGGAAACCTTTCTGGGATTTTCCGAGATACTTTTGTCAATATTATTGAGTTATTAGACGATCTGTTTCAACGGGCAGCAGAAGCAGACGAACCAGAAGAAGAGAATTTCATCCGCAAGCATGCTTTAGCTTTAAAAGCACAAGGCGTTGAAAATGCCTCGGCACGTTTATTTTCTAATCCAGCAGGAGATTTTGGTTCTCTCGTAAACGATCGAGTTGTCGATGGCGATTGGGAATCAGAAAATGAGTTAGCGAATACTTGGAAAAATCGCAATGTATTTAGTTATGGCAGGAAGGATAAAGGACAAGCAAGACCAGAAGTATTAAACCAATTATTACAGACTAGCGATCGCGTCGTTCAAGAAATAGATTCAGTCGAATATGGACTAACAGATATTCAAGAATATTATGCCAATACCGGAGGCTTAAAACTCGCCGCAGAAAAACAAAGTGGCAAGAAAGTTACTGCCAATTTTGTTGAAAGTTTTTCTCGCGATACAACTCCCCGAAAGCTAGAAGAAGTGCTGCGTTTGGAATATCGAACTAAGTTATTAAATCCAAAATGGGCAGAAGCGATGGCAAACCAAGGCTCGGGGGGCGCCTATGAAATTTCCCAACGCATGACAGCTTTAATTGGTTGGGGAGGAACGGTCAATTTTACCGATTCTTGGGTATACGACCAAGCTGCACAAACCTATGCATTGGATGCAGAAATGGCGAGAAAATTACGCAAGGCAAATCCCGAAGCTTTCCGTAATATTGTCGGACGAATGTTAGAGGCACACGGACGCGGTTTCTGGCAAGCTGATGAAGAGAAATTGGAAAAATTAAGAGAATTGTACGATTTGACTGAGGAAGAACTTGAAGGAGTAAAATTTGAGTAATCCAAAATAATTCTGACTACAGAATTTGCCTTACTAAATGGAAGCGGTCGCTAGAGTTTGATTGAGTTTTTTAAACTCAGAGCTCGTACCTACGCTTCACCCGACAAGGGAATAAATTCCTTGACGCGATCGCAAAAGTCCTCTTCGGAAAACTAAATGATGACTGAATAAGGCTTTCGATCTATTTTAATAGACTTATGCTATTAGCCAAGAAATTGATTGCTTGGCAAGTTAGATATATTAGATAGCAATTCTATTGAGCAATAATTGTGGTAATGATTCGTAAATTATGCTGAGATACTGACAGTTCCTCACACGCACAGTCTTATTCTCAAGAAAATTTACAGCATCACACAGACAATAAGAGAACTGATGGCAATTCACCATAGATTCAAGAATCGGGCAAAATTATCTCCTCAAATTCGTAGAGAAAGCAGACAGCACCTATTACAAAAGTTAGTAGTTTTTGGGATTTTGGTAGCAATAAGCTTGGGATTGCTAGTTTTTGACAGATCGATATTTGTATTTTCTGACAATCTTCCGTTAAAAGAGAAAGAGCGCGCCGAACCATTGAAGTTAGTCCCTGCACGGTTCGAGTCGAGTAACAGTAGAGTCGGTCGTCTCTTAAGCCAGCAGGAACGCCAAGCGATCGCGCAAATTTTAGGACAACCCTTATCAACAGATCCCGATCCAGCATTCGATCGAACGCCCAAGTTTATCTTACACGATACGTCGGGCGAACTGAGCGATGGCACAATTGAGAGGATGAAACAGCAAGCGCGAGGTCCGATGGGCAATGGAATTGCCGCCTACGTATCTAGGGAAGGTAAAGTGACGATCGCGCGATCGATGTTCTTCAACCAGCGCCGTCCGACAGCAACCGTTTATGAAAAGGCAGCCGACATTCTACCCGAAACCGTTCGCAATCGGGAAATTCGCCGAGTCTGGAGTGCCACCGCAGCATCGATAAGACAAGCAGCGCTCAAAAATTTGGTGGCAGCGCTAAATTTGAACGAACCCTCTCTCGCTAACCGAGCGAGTATTTGGCTTAATGCACCTTCCGAGCAAGCCTTTGAAGCGCTAAAAGCCCGTTCTTCAACTAACTTGGACGGGGGGAAGACGACGGGATTGTGGACGGTTGCCCAGATCTGTGATGGCGTTCTCAACGATAGCGAGAATGCCGCTCGCATGGCTAGTTCGTCTGGGACGGCCGCGACCCTCAAAAACGCTTGTCAAAAACTAAATCCCGTACTCAGCGAAAATCGAAAGAGGGTCGCCTCATCCACCCACGTCGAAATTCTCCAAAAGCGAGGGTCTGAGTGCTGGGTAACAAATGCACAAGTGAGAGCATACAATCAAAATGTGCCAGATAGCTTAAAAATTCAAGCCAATCGAGTCGTTCCTCTGGAAACCTTAGATCGACCTGCTTATACTGACGAACAGTACGAACAAATCGCTCGCCTGTACCTGCAAGCTGCCCTGCAAGCAGGTCAGTTTCCCGAAATTACGACTCACTACTGGGTAGACCAAGGCGAGTTCGGACGAATAGGCACTCATTGCGATCCCAGGGGCTTTGACCTAATGCACCTCTACCGCCAAATTAGCCTGGCTTTGGGGCATCCCCAAAAGACGCGCTACGGAATCGAGCCACAATATGGCATACATCCAGAAAAAGGCGACAATGTTTGGTGGACTGAAGCGGTCTTGGGGAAACTCCCGTCCGATACCGATTCAATTTAACGGTCGTCTAACCAGCTGCCAAACTCTTCAACAAAGCGATCGCGCAAGATTGCCTCGCGAATTTGTTGCGTAAAGCGTACCAATTCGCTGATATTGTGCAAAGACAGTAAGATATAGCCGAGCATTTCCCGCGACTTAACCAGATGGTTGAGGTAAGCCCGACTGAAATTCTGGCAGGTATAGCAGGGACAAGTCGGATCGAGGGGGGTAAAATCTTCCCGAAACTGGGCATTTTTGAGATTTAGGCGCTCTCCTCGAACTAATGCTGCCCCGTGACGACCAAAGCGAGTCGGAATCACGCAGTCAAATAAATCGATTCCAGAGGCGATCGCTACTACCATCTCTTTATAAGTTCCCACTCCCATCAGATAGCGAGGTTTTTCTGGCGGCAGCATGGGAGCTGTTATCCGAACGATTTTATGGATTAGTTCCGGTTCTTCGCCTACACTCACGCCGCCAATGGCATATCCGGGTAAGTCCAACTTAACTAGAGATTCCGCAGCAGCACAGCGCAAGTCTGGATAAATTCCTCCCTGAACGATGCCAAAAAGGGCTTGTTCTTGCGGGCGTTGATGGGCGTTGAGGCAGCGTTCCAGCCAACGGTAAGTCCGTTCCGTTGCTGCGACGACTTCCTCGTGCGCCGCACCAGCAGGCGGACATTCATCGAATGCCATAATCACATCTGCACCCAAGGCATTCTGGATTTGAATCGAACGTTCTGGAGTGAGTTGGATAATGCGTCCATCCCTGGGAGAGCGAAATGTCACGCCAGATTCATCGATTTGGCGGAGTTCGCTCAAGCTAAATACCTGAAACCCTCCCGAATCGGTCAGAATTGGACCCTGCCATCCCATGAACTCGTGCAATCCTCCTGCCTTCTCTACAATCGCTTCTCCGGGTTGTAGGTGCAGGTGATAGGTATTAGCCAGTATCATCTGTGCCCCAGTCGTTTGTATTTGTGCTGGGGTCAATCCCTTAACTGTTGCCAGCGTTCCCACCGGCATAAATCGAGGCGTTTCTACGCAACCGTGCGGCGTATGCCAAATTCCCGCTCTTGCTCCCGTTTGACGACAGGAGGCACGACATTCAAAGGAAAATCCCACTTAATCTGTTACCAGTTACCGGTTACTGGTTATTAATTACTATTATTAACTATACTACCTAACATTTTAGTGTTTGCTGGTCGCTGAATTTAAAACGGGCAATCGTCGTCTTCATCATCGAGTTGTACGTCCCACCTGGCTGAAAGGACTTGCGCGACCATAGCTTCGAGGGTAGCTGCATCAATATTGCTCGTAACTTCTGGATCTTGCAAAGTGTTGGCAACAGGAATGAGGCGCAGTTGGCGATTGTCTTGAATGAGATCGAAGTAGGTTTCTTTTTCTAACGATTGATGAAGCTGTAAATAGTCAAAACTTAAAACGTTAAGATATAGCTTGCGGTTGGCTACGAGTGTGGCTCGATCTGGATCGACAAAAACTTCTAGAACCCATCCTTCTCCTTCGCTTTGTAGCTGACCGTCTAGAGTATGAATGTAACGAACGCGACCCAAATCGCTAAGTAAACGTTGTATGTCGGCTTTATTGACAATCGTACCGGAATCGATAATGCAAGGGGCGGGTAGGTGGTGCGCGGATTGTTCCTGACTCATAGGAAATAGCCTTTAATGGTAATTGTCTTGACAGCCCAAGGGGGGAATTCTATGCATATCCCGATCTTGAATCCGGTAAGCTACGACACAATCTTAGCCCAAGATGTCCTGACTGTTTCTTAAAGTTTTAGATAAAGATAATTTATGAAGGGAGTGGATTGGAAAATCATATCGCGCTGGCGAGAACGACAAACAACCTCTTTTTTTGGTGCTGTTACCTTTTATACCATAATACGGCTCCCAAAAAACTGGCAGCTAGAATTTCGACGGATTGCTCGTTGGGCGCCTTGCATTGGGTCGATCGTAGGAGGATTGTTAGGGCTAGCTGACGGGGTTTTGCAGCGACTGGGATTTTCAGTCTTAACTCGTAGCGTTTTGATTATTACTCTTTGGATTGCACTGACGGGAGGACTTCACCTCGATGGCGCGATGGATGCAGCTGATGGGTTGGCTGTTGGCGATCGCGATCGCCGACTAGAGGTCATGAAAGATAGTGCGACGGGAGCTTTTGGCGTAATGGCAGCCCTCGTCGTATTGGCGATCAAAACGGCGGCTTTGTATGATTTGGAGTCTTACCGCTGGCTGGGATTGATGGGTGCTGCTGGATGGGGACGTTGGGGACAAGTAGCCGCGATCGCCTTTTATCCTTATCTCAGACCGACAGGAAAAGGAGCCTTTCATAAACAAAGTCTGCGCCTGCCCCAAGATCTTCTATTCGGTCTTGTCTTTTTATTGAGTCTTGGCGGACTTCCCTACTTACTCGACCCTCATCAATGGTGGCTGGGATTGGGAATGACGGTGGTTGGAGGCGCGATCGCGCTTTTATCCGGTTTCTGGTTCTATCGCCAGTTTGGCGGACACACGGGCGATACTTACGGCGCAGTTGTCGAGTGGACGGAAGCGCTATCGCTTTGCTTTTTTACTGTCTTTTTCTAACAGCAGCTTTTTCTTCTAACTTACGACTTTTACTTCACTGGTCGCAAGCGAGTCATTTTTAGCTTAAAATTGCCGCTTCCCGTTTCTCCAAAGGCGCGAACGCGAATGATGTAGTTTCCCGTCTCTGTAATTCGCGCAAACAGAAGCGAATTTGTCGATCCATCCGGTCCGTCGTCATTTTCTGCTACCGTCGAACCGTCGGCGGCAAGCAGGACGATAATGCTATCAAAATCATCGGAAGTTAGGTCGATCGCTACCTGATCTCCCTCTTCTAGCTGCACGAAATAATCGCGAGCAAACCCTCCTTCGCCTGTGGGGATATCTCGCTCGGTAAGCTTATCGGAGATTTCGGAATTGGTGGGCATGGGAAGCGGATTATATAGCTTCTCCTGTGCCTTCACTGGCACGGTTTTCAGTCCTATCAGTAGTGAAAGCGTCCCAAATACTAAGGGCAAATGCCAACGATTGACGCAGAGGATAGCCATACACAATTCGGTCGCTCGATCTTAAACCTATTCATTTTGACACTCCCACCGATAAATTGGGGGATTCTTGCTTTATCGGGTAAGGCGCGCTTAAAATCATCTTTGATTCCGAGCAACGTCCAGATTTCCCTCGGCAAGCTACTATTTAACGTCCACTGGCTGTCCGACAGCAGACAAAAAATTTAACTTTCCTTTCTTCAGACTATATCGCGACAGATACTTAAACGCCAGACGCACGTTCCAGCAACGTGTCCTCCCCTGTTACTAAGTATTTTTTCTTAGTTTGACTTTCTGACTACTGAGAATCACTAATTTTGCCTCTCGTGGCACTCATGGATGCGTTGATTTGTTCATTGTACCACGTCTGACCGTTATTCACGAGGCTCTTAAAGAGCCGTTCACCTTCTATCAAGTGTCCGAGGGGCGGGAGAAGATAGAATTATATCGTTTTGAGAAATTCCTGCTATAAATCACCCTTTTCCCACACCTCTCACTCTTTTATCTCTCATCTTCTGCAAGGATTTACAGAAATTGATTTTAGGTTCTTCTTATTGACTTATAGCAAGATAACTTGGCTAAAATCAACCAAAACGACCGCTGACGTAATCTCTAGTCGCTTCTTGGATGGGATTTTGGAAAATTGTTTCAGTTCGGTCATATTCGACCAAATAACCAACTTTTCCTCCCTTGGGAGTAGCTTCTGCATTATAGAAAGCCGTGTAATCGGATACCCGTGACGCTTGTTGCATGTTGTGGGTGACGATGATGATGGTATATTGCTGTTTCAACTCGTGAATTAACTCTTCCACCTTTAAAGTAGAAATGGGGTCTAGGGCGGAACAGGGTTCGTCCATTAAAATGACTTCCGGTTGAATCGCGATCGCTCTGGCAATACATAAGCGTTGCTGCTGTCCGCCTGAGAGGGCAAGTCCGCTTTCTTTGAGCTTATCTTTAACTTCATCCCATAGGGCAGCTTTGCGCAGAGAATCCTCGACTAACTCGTCCATATTGCCTTGATAACCGTTAATCCGCGCGCCAAACGCAATATTTTCATAAATAGACTTAGGAAATGGATTCGGCTTCTGAAATACCATGCCAATGCGGCTGCGCAACGCCACGGGATCGACTTTTTTGTCATACATATCGCGTCCGCGAAAGGTAATTTTCCCTTCAACCCTTGCCCCTGGAATTAAGTCGTTCATGCGGTTAAAGCAGCGCAGAATCGTACTTTTTCCACATCCAGAAGGTCCGATAAACGCAACGACTTTGTTTTCTGGTATGTCGAGGGAAGTATCGCGAACGGCTAAATTAGAACCATAGTATACAGAAACATTCTGAACTCTTATAATCGCTTCGGTGATGACATTAGTAGAAGAAGAATCGGATAGCATAAGATTGAGCCAAAACTAATAGATGAGAAATAAATTCTAAATTTCTAAGTTAAAAGTTCCCAATTAATGAATTCAAACTCGCTTTTGGAACTTATTGCGTAAAATAATTGCTGTGGCATTCATTGCCAACAAAACAACCATCAAAACGATAATTCCCGCTGCTGCATTCACATGAAATTCTTTTTGGGGACGAGAAACCCAGTTAAAGATTTGAATGGGTAGTACGGTAAAAGAACTCTGTAAATTCTCTGGTAAAAATGAGACGAAGGTCAGCGCGCCAATAGTAATCAGAGGAGCTGTTTCTCCAATTGCCCGTGCCAAAGCCAGAATTGTTCCCGTTAAAATCCCTGGGAGAGCCACTGGAAAAATATGCTCGCGGATTACTTGCCAGCGAGTCGCGCCCAAGGCGAAACCTGCTAGTCGCAAGCTGTTAGGAACGGCACGTAATGATTCGCGGGTTGTGACGATGATAATCGGCAGTACCAACAAGGCGATCGTGAGAGAACCTGCCAGAATACTCCGCCCTCCCGTAATGGGTGCCATTACCCGAACGAAAAATCCTAACCCTAACAATCCATAGATAATGGAAGGAACCCCGGCTAAGTTAGCAATATTGATTTCAATGACCTTGGCTAAAAAGCTATCTCGCGCAAATTCTTCCAAATAAATTCCCGCCCCAACTCCGATGGGAAAAGCCAATAGCGCTACCAACCCTAACATCCAAACGGTTCCTGCTAGGGCAGATAAAATGCCTGCCTGTTCCGGTCTGCGGGAGGGAAAACTGCTTAGAAACGTCCAATTGAGGCGAGGTAAACCATCAATAAAGGTATCCAATAGTAAAACTGCTAATACGGCTAGCGATACAAATGTCGCCACCCAAACCAGGATTTCAAAAAACCGATCCACTCCATAGCGTTGGGCGCGATCGCTCTGAAAAAGCTCTTGGTCTTGCTGGCTTTTTCCTGAAAACAATCGAGTATTTGGACGTGTCATTCGTACTTCTCCCGGAAACGGCGAACGAACCAAAAGCTAAAAATATTGAGTGCCAGGGTGATGAGGAACAGGGTCATACCCACGGCAAAAATGGTCTTATAAGCGAGGGATCCTGCTGGCGTATCTCCCAAACTGACCTGCACGATAAAGGCTGTCATTGTCATTACGGGCACGAAGGGATTTAGTCCCAATCGAGGATTTTGACCGGCAGCGATGGTCACGATCATTGTTTCCCCAATTGCCCTAGAGATGGCTAAAATGAGCGAAGCGACAATTCCTGAAAGAGCGGCTGGCAAGACGACGGCAAGAATGGTTTCTCGCTTGGTTGCTCCCAGGGCATAAGCTCCCTCGCGCAAGCTGCGAGGAACGGCATAGATAGCGTCTTCACTTAAAGAAGCGACTAATGGAGTGATAGAAATTCCTAAAACTAGCCCGGCACTTAGGGCATTGAATCCCTGCAAACCGGGGATAAAGTTTTGCAATAAAGGAGTGACAAATAGTAAGGCAAAGTAGCCATAAACAACTGTGGGCACGCCCGCTAAAATTTCTAGACCGGGTTTGAGCCACTTACGTACCTGGGGACTAGCATACTCGCTTAAGCAAATAGCAGCTAGCAAGCCTAACGGTAAAGCGATCGCAATGGCAATAACGGAAGTCAGAAATGTCGCACTAATCAGGACGAAAATCCCAAATTGAGCGTTAGCAAACAGGGGAGTCCATTGCTTGTCGGTTAAAAACTTCCACAAGGGAACCGCTTGGAAAAACTCAATCGTCTCAAAGATTAGCGTCAGGACAATCCCGATGGTGGTAGCGATAGAAACCAAGGCAAACAAAGCAAAAATTGCTTTGACAGCTAATTCCATCCGTTCGCTCAATTGCCGCCGAGGTTGCCACAGGTTCGATCTAGACAACGGTAATTCTAAAGTCATAACGTGATAGATAAGGGGTGAAAGGCGAAAGGGAAAGGCTCCCTTGCCCTCCAAGTTAATAGCGTCTTGTTACTTTTTACTTCTCTTTTGCCAGAATATCTGCAAGTTTCACGCCTACTGCGGGTTCTCCGCCAAAGACGGTGCCTATTTTAGTAGTTTCTAAGCGCTCTTTTACTACTGCGAGAATATCATCGGGAAGCGGCACGTAGCCAGTCTCTTTAATCAGACCTTTATTGGCTGGATCGATCTGAAATTGAGCAAACGCTTTAACCGCAGGTTTGTCAAGGGAAGTTTTCTTGACGTAAATAAATTCTGGACGAGACAAAGGTTTGTAGCTACCGTCAGCAATCGTCGTTTCGCTTGGTTCTACGCAATTGCCATCCCCGCTATCGATCGCGACTAGCTTCAGTCTATCTTTGTTTTCTTCGAAGTAAGCATAACCGAAGAAGCCAAGACCGCCTTCATCGGAGGCTACCCCTTGAACGATTGTGTTGTCATCTTCGCTTGCGGTGAAGTCGCCTCGACTTTCGCCTTCTTCACCCACAATAGCAGCCGTAAAGTAGTCGTATGTACCGGAGTCAGTGCCTGCACCATACAAACCAAGACGTTTATTGGGAAAGCCTTCTCTAATTTGATTCCAGTTAGTGACTTTGCCTTGGGCAGCGGGTTCCCACATCTTCTTGAGTTCCTCTACTTTTAAGCAAGTTGCATAGTCGTTTGCCGGATTGACCACTACCGATAGACCGTCAAAAGCGACGGGGAGTTCGACATATTCAATGCCATTTTTCTGACATAGTTCGATTTCTTCTTTTTTGATCGGACGAGAAGCATTGGAAATATCGGTTTCTCCAGCACAGAATTTCTTAAACCCACCGCCAGTTCCAGATACTCCAACCGTCACTCTCACGTTGGGATTTGCCTTCATAAACTCTTCTGCCATCGCCTCCGAGATCGGAAAAACGGTGCTAGAACCGTCAACTAATACTGCACCGCTTAGGTTAGAAGCGGCAGGTTGACTGCTTTCTTGAGTTCCTGAGGGACTTGAGGTGGAATCAGGAGTGGTGGTAGTTTGATTTCCTCCGCCGCAGGCGGCTAAAGTTAAAGCTAATCCGATAGATGATAAACGAATGGAAAGCTGGCGTTTAGTTTTCTTAGAAAGGGTCATAAAGTTTTCTTCAGATGACGCATTTTTCAGGCAAGGCATGTTTTTGTAAATTCGTAACTTAAAAAACCTTATTGATTTTACGACACAGCCTAACTCTTGTTGGTAAACAAGAGGTTAAGAAAATTGCTTTGGATGTTAAGATTTTTTGGGGATTTGTTTAAATAGCTCAAATTAAACTTGTACTTTTGTCGTTAGCTTGAAGAACAATTAATCGTCTATTGGTAAAGCGTAGTCTCTAAAGAAAAGGTTGGAATATGCTATCAAAACTAGATTTTCTATTTGGAATCTTGTTGTCAACTTTTGATTTCTAAAAAATTAGAAAAGTTTTTGAGGCGGAGTTAACATTTAACTTTCTCTCGATCTTGTCTAGACAACTGGGTCCACTTCAATCGATAGCTAGCTAAGAGAAAAGAAAAAAGCCGTCAATTCTTTTCTGAGAGGCAGTTGACGTTTGACAGCGAGTGAAAATTATTTTAGTCTGTTAGCTCACTCTAATCGTTTCTCTCTCTTGAGCAGTTCCTGAAGCGTTAACTTTTCAGAATGTCCGGCAAAAGCAGTCCCGACTTTACGACTCTGGAAATGGTCAAGAGCAAACGTATATGCTTCATCGGATAAGGGTACATAACCTACTACCTTAGCCAGATTTTCAGCATTGACGAGATAGAATTGAACGAAGTTCTGCAATCCTGGCTTCTCTTCTAGCAACTTAGCATTCACATAGATGAACAGCGGGCGAGCAAGAGATTGATACTCACCTTTAAGTACTGTCTCGCTTGAAGGCAATACAGGACCTCTGCCTTCGTCAATGGCTACTGCCTTAAGTAGGGTTTGGCTTTCCTCATAATAAGCATAGCCAAAGTAGCCCAGACCATTGGGATCGTTCCTGACTCGTCGCATTAACTCGTAGTCATCCTCGCTGGCGGTATAATCATTCCGACTGGCTCCTACTTTACCGACGACTATCTCGGTAAAGTAATCAAACGTCCCAGAATCTCGACCTGCACCATATAGATTGAGAGGTTTGTCGGGCCACTCAGGACGAATCTGATTCCAACGGGTAATTTTTCCCTGTGCTGCTGGTTCCCATATTTTTTTCAGTTCTTCTAGGGTAAGGCTCTGTGCCCAAGTATTGGAAGGATGTACGACTATTGTTAGGGCATCATAGGCAACTGGCAATTCAAGGTACTTTACTTGATTGGCTTTACAAGCTTCTATCTCCTTATTTACGATCGGACGAGACGCATTGTTTATATCTGTTTCACCTGCACAAAATTTTCTAAACCCACCTCCCGTACCAGAGAAAGCAACTGTAATCTCAGGAGCATCGCTGCGTTCAAATTGATACTCTTTGACGACTTCATCGGTCAAGGGGAAAACGGTACTGGAACCATCAATAACGATGGGCTGTTGCTGGATTTGAGAGGTTGATGTTGGCGGTACGCTACAGCCTGTCACCAGAGTAGAAAAACTCAGGGCGATCGCCCACCCACAAACTTTTATATTCATTGTTTTATCTCCTTATTCCCATCAAGGAGTGTTTTCTATATATTTCAAATAAATTTGATACATTAGGTCAAGTAAAAGCTTATGGTTTGATAAAAATCTTAATATTTTGGTGCCGCGATCGCTCCTGCCCAAGATGTTTTTGTAATTTTAATATCAAAAATTTTTGTTAATTTAATCTGCAAGTATTGATGTAATTGATATTACTAACTGCTGAATCTGGTTAGGTTCGTGAGTTGCCATAACTGAGAAGCGAATGCGGCTGGTGGGAACTGTGGGAGGGCGAATGGCTGGGGCAAAAATTCCCCTTTCTTTGAGTTGTTTGGCTAGCGTTAATGCTTCAGCAGGCGTAGCTAAACCAAGACAAATAATCGGCGATTCGGAAGGCAATAAATTTAGTCCAGCTAGTTGCTGTTTTAGGAAATTAACATTGCGCCACAATTGTTGACGGCGATCGCGATCGGTTTGCACAATTTCAATAGCTGCTAATGCTGCTGCTGTATCGGCGGGAGAAAGCCCTGTAGTATAAATCCAACTGGGGGCGCGATTGCGTAAAAAATCAATGAGGGTTGCCGAACCCGCAACATATCCTCCCAAACTCCCCAAGGCTTTACTCAGCGTCCCTATTTGAATGAGTTCTTTCCCCGTGCAACCGAAGTGTTCTACACATCCCGCACCCGTTTTTCCCATAACTCCGGTAGCATGGGCTTCATCAATTAAAACCATGCAGTCAAAGGCTTCTGCTAGAGATAATAATTGGGGCAGGGGACACAAATCGCCGTCCATACTAAAAACGCTATCACTCACAATTAAACAGCGACGATATTGTTGGCGATATTGCTGTAATTTTGTTTCTAAATCTGCCAGATTACAATGAGAATAATCGATAACTTTTGCGCCGCTTAGTTTGGCTCCATTTTTTAAGCTGGAGTGATTGTATTGGTCAGAAAAAATCACGTCGCGCCGTCCGACTAAGGCGGGAATTGTTCCTATATTTGCAAGATAGCCAGAACTAAAAACTAGCGCATCTTCTGTTTGTTTTAAAGACGCGATCGCGCTTTCTAATTTCTCGTGCAATTCTCGATGTCCGCTCAATAATCGAGAACCCGTGCTACCCGTTCCTAATTCTTTTATCGCTTCTATTGATGCTTGAATTAAGCGCTCGTCTCCTGCTAGTCCTAAATAATCATTACTGGCAAAATTAATCAGCGATCGTCCTTCTAAATTTACAATTGTTCCCGGACGACCATAAATTTTTTTTACCGAACGATACCAATCTGCACGATGAATTATTTCCAGAGATTCTTTAATCCAATCATAAGGATTTGAGGACATATTTTGTCATATCAATAATCGGAGTATAAATCTTTCTTTCTCTTAAGCTTTATTCAGTTAATCCTACTATTTAAGTCGTTTTGGCTCGCAAACTGAATTGCTTAATAATAGATAGCACTTTGCGTCTTTGTGTGCGCCTATCATCCCCTAGTTGTGCGACGCTATAAATTAAATTAACAACGTTGCATGATTATCAATTAAATCTGGAATTCCATTCCCATTAGTAGCGCTGAATTGTTGAAAGTAATGACGAACTAATGGCGGAAAATCAACAAAATCAAAAACTGCATCGCCCGCTGCAATATCTGCCCAGAAATAGCGTAACTGAGGGACTAATTTTTCTGCTTCTTCCATTGATAAATTCAAAGGATGTCCGGTTAGTAATCTTATCATAAAAGGATAAGAGCGATCGCCCATCCATTTTCGGGAAATTTTTGCTAAATCTTCCCATCCCGGTAGAGATTTTAGACGATGAGATTCTATTTTTAACTCCCAATTTCCCCCTCTTTTGGCTTGCATTTCCAAGATACGATAGGGGTGAGGATAGCTGACCAAAGATCCAGTCGTAATCTCATAAATTCCCTCTTCATAAGCTACATCTTGAACGTGTAAATGCCCGCTAAAAATTAGCTTGATGCCCGCTTCTTGAAGTATTTGTAGCAAAATAGGAGCATTGTCAAGCATATAACGCTTGCCAAGTTCGTGGCGAGATTGCCCTGGTAAATGTTCGATTACGTTGTGATGAATCATTACCAATACTAATTTATCTCGAACATCTGGAAGCAATTTTTCCAACCATGCTAATTGTTCCTCATCTAAACATCCTAATTGCTTGCCATGAGAATCGAATTGATTAGAATTAAGGGCAATTAATTGAACCCCTGGTAAAATTTCACAAGTATAGTAATGTTGTTGAGAATTCTGATAGCCAAGCTGACGGTAACAGAGGGGAAAATCTTGAAATCCAATTGACTGTTCTGTTGGCAATAAAGTTGGGATGTCGTGATTGCCAGGAACGACATAGACGGGAAAAGGCAAAGTTTCTAGGCGTTGTTGCAGCCATTGATGATTTTCTGGTTCTCCATCTTGGGTTAAATCCCCTGGAAGTAAGAGAAAATCGAGATTTATTTGTTCTAGATGCTCTAATACAACCTCTAAAGCAGGAATACTGACTTCTACTAGATGAAAACGGTTGGAACGATTCCAGATAGTTTGGGGAACAGCAATATGGGGATCGCTGATAATTGCAAAACGAAAATTCATCGCGAATATAAGAACGCAAAATTGCTTAAGAACTTTTAACTATTGGCCAGTATATTAGCGTAGCGTGTCTCAGGCAAATTCTATTAAGATTGTTTTATTGCTAATTCAGCTCAGTCATAAATTATTGTTATTTAGTCGGATTTGATATAAATTTCTGACAAAAACATTTTATTCGTCAAGAAATAAATTTCTTGGCGAATCGAAAAAGTCCACTTAAGTGGACTTTTTCGATTAGCTTGGGAATTGATTCCCAAGTGAAAGTTTAGCTAGAATTTACTTAGCTCGATCGCTAAAAGGTTCGCCAAATTTTGAGAGTTTTGTCTTCGCTGCCGCTGACTAGAGTTTGTCCGTCTGGACTGATGGCAAGGACGCTGACGGATTCTTGATGTCCTTTGAGCGTTTGCAGCAATTTTCCCGTATTCAGATCCCAGACTTTGATAGTTTTATCATGGCAAGCAGCGATCGCGTACTGGCTATCGGGAGCGATCGCGATCGCGCGAATTGTCCCCGAATGTCCTTTAAAAGTATGCAGGAGTTTGCCCGTCCCTATCTCCCAAAGTTTGATAGTTGCGTCGTCGCCACCGCTGAGGAGCATTTGTCCGTCAGGACTGACGGCAAGGGCTTTTACGCCACCATCGTGTCCGCTAAGCGTGTGTAGTAACTCTCCGGCAGATAAATTCCAAATTCTAATCGTTTTGTCTTTACTACCGCTGATCAGCGTTAGACCATCCGGGCTAACTGCCAGAGAATACACCCACTCTTTATGTCCAAAAAGCGTAAGAAATGACTCTCCCGTCTGTAAATCCCAGAGTTTGATTTTATGGCTACCACTGGCGAGGAATTGCTTGTTTTCACTCTGCCAAACACCGATCGCCAGAGAATGAATGGCTTGTTTGTGACCAAATAGAGTGCGATGGAGTTTTCCCGTTTGCAAGTTCCAAATTTTGATCTGACTTCTCTCGGCAGTTTTATCGCTACTCGCTAGCGTCTGTCCGTCGGGACTAAAGGCGACTGTTAAAACTTTCCCCGCATGTCCGCCGAGTTTGTGACTCGAAGATAGTCGATCGCTTCCCTTATCCAAGTACCATAACTCCAGCGTGCTACTATTAACCTCGCTAACTAATTTTGGCTCGTCAGAACCAATGGCTAGCGAGGATACTTTCCCAGAAATTCCTTTCACCGTATGGCACAGAGCAAACTTAACCCGCTTGCTTGCCTGAGTTATCTGTTTGCAGGGAACAATTGCGTTTAGGAGATTTTCTACCTGAGTTGCGCCCGACTCATCTCCCAGGAGCGACAAACAGGCTTTAAGGCTTTCGAGGTAGTCTCTGTCTTCGCTAGTTAAGGTAGTTGGGATAGTTTCTGGGGTAGATAATTGAGGTAAATGGTGCTGTTGCAGCCACAACTGTAGCGAGTAATCCACTTGTTCTCTAAACAAAGATTTGTCGGGGAAAGAAGCAAGACTGAGCGCAAGTTTCAAAGCTAATTCGGGAATGTCTTTAGGTCGTTCGTTTGCTAAGGCTTTAAAAATCTCTCGATAGATTAAAACTGTCGTGCGGACGATTTCGTCAATGGATAATCGATCTGCGATCGCCCCTCTTAATTGAGGCAGCCATTCGGATAAATTTGGGGGAGTATTGTAGTGGATAAGATAGTGAATGTCTGCTATCCAGCCCGCTATTAAACAATTACAGATACTCAAAAATTGACATAATGCTTCAACATCTTTGCGATCGATTTGATAAGAAAAGTTTAGCTCTCTCAAATCGATACCAGCCGCTTGTAAAGCTTCTGCTTCTTCTAAAAGATCGAGATTGACAGTGTTGTTTCCTCCTAGACGCTTAACTTCTTCTCTGGTTTTTCCCAGGGCGAGAAGTTTCTGGCGTGTTTCTTTCCATCGCAAAGCTCTCGCTTTTGCCGACTCTTGTAGAAACGTTTTGTAAGGCAGTTTAAAAATAGTTGCATAGCAATATTTTTCCTGCTCAAATCCCCAATACGCTATGCGAAAATTAAGAAATTCTCTCTCAATTTCTGACTCGATAATTAAAGTCGGTTCTGACTTTAGCACTCCAAAGATTGCCTTAATATTTGCTTCTCCATAAACGCCGCGATCGCTCCACGCTCCTCCTAAAAATTCTGTCGGTCTAACCTGAGAGTGTAGCGAATAGTTTTGGCTGAGAAATTCTCGCAGTTCCTGAGCTAGGATTGATTCGATTTCTCGCGTTCCTAGACTAGTTTCTTTGCTTTCTAAGTATATTTTAGGAGACGCGAGAATCACTCGTAATGGAGTAGGACTGCGATCGCCAATAGATTCTAAAAGTTGGGAGGGAAATAATCGTAGGGGCCAATGTTCTAGTGTTTTTTGCAGTTCGGGAAGTTTTAGCGTCGTTTCTTGGACGCGATCGGCAATTTTTGAAAATACTTCGTTATCTCGACCGAACGATTGTTGTTGTAGAGTTTTGTCTCTGTTAAAAGAGGATTGCCAATCTAAATTTTTTAACTCAATACTTGAAGTAAAATTTACAATAGCCTCTCGAAGATAACTCGCTTGCTTTTCTCTAATTCCCAATGAGTTTAATACCAGTTCGGTGCGCTCTTTTTGTCTGTTTGTTAGTTCTTCTTGTAGGCTACTTAGTAGCGTATTCGTCCCCGTATAAACTAAAGTTGAAAAGATAGGCTTAGCAACTTGAATGAATAAGTTAAACCATTGCTCCATAAATTTTTTCTTGAGCCAAGAAGGAGTTAATCTCTTGAGAAGTTATTCTTGCATTAGAATCTAGGTTCATCTCAACAATATATACAATAGAATTCTACTTGTCTGCGACCGTAGCTTCTCAAACTCGCTTTAGACCAGATATAGTTGCTAAATATTAAACCGCAGTAAGTTAGCTCCCAAGGTTATGGAAGATTAAAATTTTGGTTAGCATTTGGATAAGAAATTCGCGTCAGTTTTAAAACTCCGCATTTAAAGGAGTGCGAGGGAAAGGAATGACATCGCGAATATTGCCCATTCCTGTCATAAACTGTATCACTCTTTCAAATCCCAATCCGAATCCGGCATGAGGAACGGTTCCAAAGCGACGCAAGTCTAGATACCACCACAAATCTTTTTCCGGCATTCCTAGTTCTTTAATGCGTTTTTCTAAAACATCTAGTCGTTCTTCCCGTTGAGAACCGCCGATAATTTCTCCAACTTTTGGCACTAAAACATCCATGGCGGCAACGGTTTTGCCATCATCATTCAAGCGCATGTAAAAGGCTTTAATAGAAGTCGGATAATCTGTCACGATGACGGGTTTTTTAAACAGTTCTTCTGCCAAATAGCGTTCGTGTTCTGACTGTAAATCGACTCCCCACTCAACGGGATATTCAAACTGACGATCGCTCTTCTCTAATAACTTAACCGCTTCGGTGTAAGTTATACATGCGAACTCATTGTTGATAATATTATCTGCCGTTGCCAGCACGGTGTTATCGATGCGCTGGTTGAAGAATTCCATGTCTTCGGGGCAGTTGTCGAGGACGGATTTGAAGATATATTTTAAGAAAGCTTCTGCTAACTCGCGATCGCCTTTTAAGTCACAGAATGCCATTTCCGGTTCTACCATCCAAAACTCTGCCAAATGGCGGGAAGTATTAGAATTCTCGGCGCGGAAAGTCGGTCCAAAAGTATAAACTTTCTGGAATGCCATTGCCATGACTTCTGCTTCTAACTGTCCGCTGACGGTTAAATAGGCACGCCGTCCAAAAAAATCTTGAGCGAAATCAATTTCTTGTTTGTCCGTGCGAGGAAGGTCGTTTAAATTTAAGCTAGTGACGGTAAATAACTCTCCCGCACCTTCGCAGTCGCTTGCCGTAATAATGGGCGTATGAACCCACAAAAATCCCCTTTCCTGAAAGAATTGATGAATAGCTCTAGAGCAAGCGTTGCGGACTCGCATGACGGCACCCATCGTATTGGTGCGCGATCGCAAATGTCCGATAGTACGCAAAAATTCAAAGGAGTGGCGTTTCTTTTGCAGGGGATAGGTTTCGGGTTCTGACTCTCCGTAAATTTTTATAGAAGACGTTTCCAGTTCGATTCGCTGCCCTTTTCCTGGCGAAGGGACGAGTATCCCGGAGACTTCGACAGATGCGCCCGTATTCAACTTTTTGAGAGATTCTTCATAATTGGGGACATCGGGATTGAGAATGACCTGTAAATTTGCCATTGAGGAACCATCGTTGACCTCGATAAAAGCAAACCCCTTCAATTCCCGCTTGGTACGCACCCAACCCTGAATCGTTACTGATTCGTCTGGTTGACCATTTTTCAATACTTCCCCAATCCGTCGAGTCATCATGTTTTTTTGCGATCGCTAATGAGTCACTAAACTAAGCGGCTACTTCTCATCCGCACTTTTTTAGTTTAATCGCTATCTTGCCTGAGTTTGGAACCCATTAGAGACAAACTCGATGAGAGTCTTTCGCCAATCAATAATTATAAGTAAAATTTATAGTAATTGGGTCTCAGATTGTTGCAGCTTTCCGGAATTTTAGTTACAGTTATTAACATAATGCTTTACAAAACGTAATTTAAAGGGGAATTATGGAGAACGAAAATCGCAACGAGTTCAAATTCGGCTTCACTCCCGGCGCTGAAAATTGGAACGGTCGCCTAGCCATGATCGGTTTTGCAGCTGCTCTAATTATCGAGTTAGTTTCCGGTAAAGGCGTGTTGCACTTCTGGGGTTTGATGTAGTTTCTAACGCAATCGCCCTTCGTCAATCTCAATCAAATAATCTTACTAAAATAACTGGGTATCCTCATGCAAAGGAAACCCAGTTTTTTTAGGACAGGGATTAGTCAATCTAATTCGCAATTCAAAATTGCCAATTCGCAATTAGAGTCCGACAATTGCGAATTGCGAACTATCAATTGTCAATTGCTTAGGGCATACCTTACCCCTGCCATTCGTTTAGCGGATATATTCTTTAAGAATACTGTTGCGATTGGGGTGACGCAGTTTGCGTAACGCCTTTGCCTCAATTTGGCGAATCCGTTCGCGGGTAACGTTGAAGATTTGTCCGATTTCTTCAAGCGTCTTCATCCGTCCGTCATCTAACCCATAACGCAGTCGCAGCACGTCCCGTTCGCGGGGACTGAGAGTGTCGAGGACGTTTTCTAAATCTTCGCGCAACAAATTTTTGGAGACTTCATCTTCAGGGGTTTCGCCGTCTGCTTCGATAAAGTCTCCAAGTCGAGAATCTTCTTCTTTACCAATAGGGGTTTCCAGGGAAATAGGCAGCTGAGCCGATTTAGCAATAAACCGCAATTTCTCGATAGTCATTTCCATTCTGGTGGCGATTTCTTCCTCAGTCGGCTTGCGGCGCATTTCCTGAGAGAGAATCTTAGTGGTTTTCTTGATGCGGGAGATGGTTTCGTAGAGGTGAACTGGGAGGCGAATGGTGCGGGATTGATCGGCGATCGCGCGCGTAATTGCCTGCCGAATCCACCAAGTCGCATAGGTAGAGAATTTATAACCTTTCTCGTGATCGAACTTTTCGGCAGCCCTAATCAATCCGAGCGATCCTTCCTGGATTAAATCCTGGAAAGATAAACCGCGATTCATATATTTTTTCGCAATAGAAACTACTAGACGCAGGTTAGACTGCACCATTTTGTCTTTTGCTCTTCTGCCCAGGTAGAGGCGGCGTTGAAACGCGGGCAATTCCATTTCCACAGCCTCTGCCCATTCGCGATTGTTGGGGAAGCGACCCAAGCGCTTTCTGAGTTGCTCGTAAATGCGTTCTAATTCCAGCAAATCGGCGATTTTGCGAGCCAATTCAATCTCTTCTTCGGCTCTTAAGAGACGAATACGACCGATTTCTTGTAAATAGACGCGAATTGAGTCTTCTGTATAGGGTTTCTTTTTACTTGTCTCGCGACGGCGAGAGCTACCCCTTACTTTCCTGTCTTCAGGTTCAGCAATAGCGTCTTCTAAGTCCTCCATCTTATCGCCATCGAGGTCTTCTTCTATGAAGGGTTCCCAATCCGTTTGAGGCTCAGTAATAGTTGCAAGTACTTCGTTGGCCTGCGTCATGCCGTTTTCCTCTTACTCCTGCTGTGCAAAACGAGAAGATTTCTTGGTTAGTTTAACTTAATAAGTTTTAGGTGTTTAAGGCGAGATTAGCTTTCTGGTTTGGCTCGACACGTTTCCTGACTTTTGTCGGAAAGGTTCGCCATCTATCGCCATCCTGCAAGACTTTGCTAGGATAACAATCTTCTGCCTTCGAGAAAATTGTAAGCCTTCCCGATTGTAGCTTCGATTACAACAAAATGGTTGGGGCTTTTGATTAAATTGCAAAAGAACAAAGCAACTTTTGCTATGATTGAACTTTTTTCCTCGAACGCATTCATTATTCTGGCTTTCCTCAGAAAACTACCAGGTTGTAATTGCGGGTAGACTATTTTGTTTTAGTCTTGAACCCCTGATTTTATAGCTTAGCTTACAATCCTTGAAAACAGGATTGAGAGATTTTTTTCTCTCGATCGAGTTTATAGGCTAATAAGCTAAGCATAAGACAACCTAGCTGACCTTGACACTCTTATATAGATGAGCTAATAGCCAACAGTCTCGATCCTTAAGCAGGCGAGCTACTTTTTTGTAGTCTCAAAATCTTCAGCTATTGTAATTAATTTCACGTCAAAGTGCAGCTAAAACCAATAAAAAACAACTTAATTGTTTTGTTATGAATAGTGCATATGTACCAGTAAGGATTTGTTAAGATAACTGAATCGTTACCTTACCTAAAGTTTAAATTTTCTGTTGAGAAGCATTGATAAATTTTGTAAAAAAATTTAGGATTTGAAGTTGAAACGTTACTCGCTATCAGATTTTATATATAAATTAAGTAAGCGATCGTTGTCGATCTTGCGAAAGTTCTTAAGGATGCTTCTGCCGCCAAAGTTCGTCAATGGTTACGAAACGATAACCTTTTTGTAAGAGACGGGGAATTAAATTAGCAGCGATCGCGCTTACGTCCTGTCCGCCACAATAACCGTCGTGCAGAACAATTATGGAGCCATTGCGGACGTTCGCCATAACTCGGTTGCTAGCAACAGCAATGCCGGGACGCACCCAGTCCTCTGGCACCACAGACCACATCACCGGACGATAATTGTTTTGGTGTAAAAGCTGTAGAACTTTAGGAGTAAATAAACCGTTGGGAGGTCGAACGTCGCAGACGCGATCGCGATCGATCTGACAAGCATTGGCGATCGCGGTTTGCGTTTTCTGCAAGCTTTGTTTGAGTTCGTCTGGGGTTAGCAAAGGAAAAGAGCGATGGTGATACCCATGCAGTCCGATCCAGTGACCGCGTTGATGAATTTCTTTGGCAAGGGAGGGATTTCTGTCTACACAAACGCCCAACAAAAAAAAACTTGCCTCGATCTGGTATTCGTCTAAAACTTTTAGAAGTTGAGGAGTGTATTCGGGATGGGGACCGTCATCGAAGGTGAGAGCAATTGTCGGTGAAGCTTCATCGCCATTCCAGAGGCAGGTAGGAAAGGTTGGTTTGAGAATCCGATACAAAATCGGATAGAGAGGAGCCAATTGCATCAGAGCTTATTTCATCGGATGAGGCGCGATAATTCTACATCATCCTTATATATGCTAACAAGATAAGGGCAAGGCATGACCCGAACAATTGACGATAGAAGCCCGTGACGAGGATTGAACTCGTGACCTCACCCTTACCAAGGGTGTGCTCTACCACTGAGCTACACGGGCATTTTAAGCTTTATTTATATATTGTGGTGGGCCGGGCTGGATTTGAACCAGCGTAGGCATAGCCAGCGGATTTACAGTCCGCCCCCATTAACCACTCGGGCACCGACCCATTAATGTCACGATTAATCATCATAGCACAACTTTCATCTCAATAAAAACTTTTTTGCCCAATCCTCAAAAATCAGGATTGTCAGCTTCGCGATCGACGCGAGCATCTTCACTAGATTGTTATTCCCACTCGGCAACTTTAGCTTCGTTTATTAAAGTGCATTGGTAAGCGTGCAAAGTTCAAAACGGTGAAGCTCAAGGCATTGACCGAGGTTTGTACCATCTGGCAACCACCTCAGACGGTCAGTTCTTTAGCTCAAACAAAGTTCGTGCTACGCCAAGACGGTATTTGTACAATTGGCGCAAGTTGCAGCAAAAAGGTACTCGAAGCGCGAAGCGTCGCCTAGGGGCGATGTCAGGCAAAGAGAAGCGGTTCATGGGCGACGTTAACTATTGTGCAACCAAGAAGCTTGCTAGACAGCCTGATTACACAGTTTTTGTGTTGGAAGATTTGTCGGCCCTTCGCACTCAAAGGCGAGGTAAAAAGCTCAATAAGTAGCTCTCTAGCTGGAGCTTCTATCAGTTTGAGCAATTCCTTTCGTATAAGGCTGAGGCGCTTGGCAAACGAGTTGTCTTTGTCGATGCTCGGTATACCAGTCAGAAATGTTCTCGGTGTGGGCATGGCAGTAGCGCCAACCGGAAAAAGTCTCGATTCTATTGTGGCTCTTGCGGCTACACGGCACATGCAGATCTAAACGCTGCGGTGAATGTGCGAGATAACGACATTCTTTCCCTTGCTCAAATCGAGACGGGGGAACAGGGATCAGTCAATGCTCCTCATGGTTCGGGGACTCTCGGTTCCCAGAGCCAAGCCGCATCCGCTTGTCGGTGCGGTTAGTTGACCCAACCAGATTGTCTTTATAAGAGAAAAAAGATAGCAGCGATCGCTTCCGTTCAGTTTGGAGAAGATCGCGGTCTTGTCGATAGCATCTTCTTTACTGGAGAGGAAAAAGATGGCGGTACTGAGTTTGCCTTAGAATTGGAAACTAATACTCTTCATGCTGTGCCTTGGTTGGGACGGGCGGCTTGGGAAAATGTTACTGAAATCGACACTGGTACTACAGATAAAGTAGCATTATTGGTTGGCGACGATCGCGAAGGTGCGCCTTTATTAATGTATGTCGGGAAAAAGATCCTAGCGAAGAGGCTGATTTCTTAGCTCGTAACGGTTTGAGCAATGGCAAACTTTATACTTGGGTTCCCGATGAAGGGGCAGATACCCCAACTTTTACTCTTGAAGGTGGTCAAAATGTTATTACCGGGGATGAAGGCGCAGACCAATTCTGGATTGCGGTAGCCGAAATTCCCGAATCAGCTAACACCATTACTGATTTTGAATCGGGCGTGGATGTTTTGGGGATTATTGGCTTGGGAATTGGTTTTGAAGACCTCAGTCTTACCCAAGATGGGGATAAGACCTTAATTGCTACTGGTGAGAAAGATTTAGCTATTCTGCTTGGTGTGGAAGTAGATAGTCTGAGTTCGGACAATTTTGTTTTTGTTTTTAACCTCAAGTTCTACTTGGGTTTGAGGCTTTTTTGGGGGTGTTTTTTTATCTAAGTCCCGTTAAGTAAATGACGCGATCGCCAAATCCGATCTGAAATCTTCCTGATTTCTCAAATGCTTTGGAAGGATGGAAGATGGCGATCGCCTAGATCCCAAATGGGTTCTATATATGCATATGCCAGCCATTTTAGAAAAAGGTGTCTGGCGGTTTTGAATATCCAGTTCTTAATGTAAAGGTTCATGTATCTTTCTCAGAAATCTCTAATCTCTTAATAATTTCTTTTGATTACGCCGTCTCCAGCCAATCATCAAAAATTTGTTCTAACTGTCCTAGATCGATTAGTCCATACTGCCACAGGAGCATCGTTAGCTGATTGGGAGCCTGTTGGACTTTAGAGATGGCTAAAGCGATCGCCGATGCCGGAATTTTCAGTTCCTCTTGTAAAAAATGAATTAACTTTTTCTGCATGGCTTTATTGACCAAGGTTTCTTCTTACTAAGATAGAGCGGCTCCTCGTTTTTGTAAACTTATGTAAATTATTTTAAGATTCTGATGACTCAAAACATTTTTGTATTATTTCTCCAATCCACCGCTCACATAAACTTAATTCTAGCTGCGACGGCTGCCTGTAGATCTTCACGGCGATCGCCAACATATAAACAATCAGTAGGCTCATTCGTGAGAGGTTAAGAAAACTATGCTTTAGTCATCAGCTTTTCCTTTGTTGTAAGCTACGCTGAAATGGTACAAATATCGATAACAAGGAAGCGATCGCTTTCGTCTCTAAGACATTGACAAATAATGTGGTGACAGAATTTTCCTATTGCAGTTTATATAACCTATGGACGTAACTGGACTCGAACCAGTGACCTCTACGATGTCAACGTAGCGCTCTAACCAACTGAGCTATACGTCCGCACGATTTTTTATCATAACACAATAACTACTTATAGGGACAAATTTTTTAGTTAATTTCAACACAGAGTGCTTCACTTTAAAAACTGTCTCTAAAGATCGCGCGATCGAGCAGGGTTTGCTACAATAGCATGCGGTCATTAAGCCTATGTTTGGTTAAAATCTTTGAGCCAACCAGTAGATATTCTTCCCCCTGATACACTAGCGCAAGAACTAGCAGCCATTCAGCAAACTGGCTCCAAGCGCATTGCTATTTTAGGCTCGCGCCATGTTCCCCTAACTCACCAGCAGCTGATCGAAATGATGAGCTACGCTCTCGTGTTGGGCGGCAATCGCCTAATGACCTCTGGTGCCACGGGAACGAATGCAGCCGCTATTAAAGGTGCCATGCGAGCCGATCCTAATCTTTTAACCGTAATTCTGCCTCAAAGTCTCGAACGCCAGCCACGAGAATCACAGGAACAACTCAGACAAGTTATTCACCTAGTACAATGCCCAGAAAACGATCGCTTGTCTCTGGCTGAAGCCAGTGCTATATGTAATCGAGACATTATCTCTCGCTGTCAACAGCTTATTTGCTTTGCCTTTCACGATAGCGAGACGTTGCTGAAAACTTGCCAAGAAGCAGAAGAACAACGTAAGCTAGTTACCTTATTCTATTTTGACTAGGATAACGCTCGCCCTCGAATCGCGAGATTGGGGAAATTAACCAAAACTAACCCAATCGCTCTGTAATATATTCTGTAATATATTTTGTTATCTTTGCTAGTGCACTTTGATGCCGCGCTTTTTATTATAGTAGGCAATTAAAGCTCTCAAGTTCTCTTTTAAGCTCTCTCAAGAGAGTAACTTTTCAGAGCTTTTGAGAGCTAAGAGCCAAGAGAATACCCAATCTAAAGAGGAGTAAACCCATATGAAATGGAAGTTAATTGTATCTATTTTTCTGGGGACAGTTTTATTAACGACGCTCAGTTTGAGACCAGCCAAAACTCTCTCTCAGGAAAACCCTCAGCCTAACTCGCAACCTGAAATGACTTTTGTCTGTGCCTCAGATGTAGCTCCGCCAACTACCTATGCTTACATTCCAGGAAAGGTCGAGCTTCAACCCTTAATGAGCTGGTATTCTGAATATTTACTTCCAGGCGATTCGGCAGCAGCACTTTGTCAACAAGCCGCTCTAAAACTACAAAGCAAATACAACGAGCAACAGGAGTACCTCTTGGCAAGCAATTGGACAGACGAAATGTGGAAAGTCTGCATGGTCTCAAAAGAAGGGGAAGACTGCAATGCAAGCAGTAGCGTCTATTTATTTAGTTTAAACAGCAGCTATCAATCCCCTAGATGTTTAATGGAGGGAATTCAACCTTTACAATGTCCTCGCTCTAGAGGAAAGGTTATCAGCCTTCCAGGAGGAAGTTATACGCCTAAATGGTGGATTTTCTAAAGCTGCATTGGTCTCGTCAAAAGTTGCTATCTGTGAAAAGATGGAATGATTGAGCTAAAAATTTGGAATTTATCTCCTTAAACTTTGAAAAATGCTTGCTAAGTCCATCTACTGGCTACCTTTTGTTTCTTTACTGACTGCTACTTTATTACAAGGTACTACACAGATTGCCCGAAGCATGGAAGAGCAAGATTCTGTTTCAAAGCGATCGATTCAAAATATAAATCCCCCAGCACGGACTGGAAGTTTTCTTGAAGACTCAAACTTTTTTTCGCTGCCAATTTCTCAATCCAACACGCCATTCTCACAAAATACAATGATAGAACCCCCTAACTTGCGCCGCGCGCCCGTTGGCGGAGAAGAGGAATTTAAACCCAAAAAAGTGCCTTTAAATATTCCTGGACTTGAACAGATAGAACAACAGGAAGCTAGATCGGCTCCCTATAAAGCAGCTCCTAGCATTTCTATCATAACCCCTTCTGGTTACGGAGCTGATTGGGGAACAGCGGGGATTGGAATTGGTTTTCAACAGAGAACTCGTTTTACAGAAACTAGCGATGCGGTAGTCGGATTAGGTTTTGGTTTAGGCGACGCTCAAAACCTTGTGGGCATTCAAGTCGGTCTTGCCTTAGTAGATGTCAGCGATCCTTTCAGAGATGGAAGTATAAGTTTTAAAGTCCATCGACGTTTACCATACGATTTCAGTCTCGCCGTAGGCGTACAAGGTGGAGTAACTTTTGGAGTAACCGACGGAGGTTCATCTGTTTATGGCGTTGTCAGTAGAAGATTTGCCCTCAAGCGAGATGTCAGAGAACCGTTTAGCGAAATTTACACTTCTTTAGGAATTGGGGGAGGACAATTTCGCTCGGAGTCTGATATTAATGAGGGAGTTGAATCTGTGGGATTATTTGGTAGCGTAGCCGTAAGAGTTCTCGAACCAATGAGTTTAATTACTGAATGGACTGGTCAAGATTTAACGATAGGAATTTCATGGGTTCCTTTTCGAGATCTCCCTCTAGTAGTTGTTCCAGCAGTTACTGATGTGACTGGAACGGCTGGAGATGGCGCTCGATTTCTCATTGGCGTTGGTTATGGTTTTTCATTTTAATTGATTTAACAATTAATTGAGATTTTGATGATAAGAATATGAAAATCTTTCAATCTTGGTTCAAAATCAGTTTATTCGTCAGTCTATTTCTAATGCTTACCACTCCTGGTAATACTCAGACTGGCAACATGTCAGATGTTACCGGACCCAATCCTATTCCTGGGGATACTAATCCAGATGGTGGTAACAATAACTCTGGCGGCGATACCAACTCCGGTGGGAATACCAACTCCGGCAGCAATAACCAAGCAGGGGGCAATACTAACTCCGGTGGTGGAACCGGCAACATCAGTTCGGGTACTGGCAATACTAACTCCGGCAGCAATAACCAAGCAGGGGGCAATACTAACTCCGGTGGGACTACTAACTCCGGCAACAATAACCAAGCAGGGGGCAATACTAACTCCGGTGGGACTACTAACTCCGGCAACAATAACCAAGCAGGGGGCAATACTAACTCCGGTGGGACTACTAACTCCGGCAACAATAACCAAGCAGGAGGCAACCGCATGGGGACTAATACTTCTAACAACCGCAACGCAGAAGGCAGTAATCGGACGGGGGCCAATTCCCGCAACGCTGAGTCAGAAGATAAGACACAACGGGCAACTGAATCGGAAGACCAGAATCGACAGGCAACGGAACGAGGAAGAACTGACCGACAGGAAGCTTCGCGAGAGCAAGAGGAAGCCAAACGAGAACAAGCTGAACGAGAACGAGATGAACGAGAACGAGCCGAACGGGAAGAACAAAAAGAAGAGAAAACCGATAAAGAGGCTCAGCCACAACAAGCTGCTGTCACTGTAGATAGAAGTGCTTATGACAGTCAGCTTCAACAAGCAGATCCCGTGCAAGCAGTACAGCTTCAGGAAGAGTTTCAAGCAGTAGAAATTCAGAATTACTTAGGCATAGAACTCTATGGAGACAATCCTCCTCCCGAAAAGATTTCTGCTAGCTTATCCAATCTCAGTCAAGTCACTGGGAAAAAATCCGCAGTGATTTATGTATCTGCTGTTGATGAAGAAATCATTACTTTTTCAGTTTTGCCAAGTCCTTCTCAGGTCTCCGATCGCTCTGGTGCCAGCAGTCAAATTCATGGTTCCAAAGAGCAAAACCCAAAAGATAAGCTCGCTCAGCAAAATGAGTTTACCATGTTGCATAAAACATCGATCCCGCGAGCTAAATTATTAGAAACTGTTAAAAAGTTTCAGGAAAATATCAGCGATGAATTTAAGGTAGGAGAACAAGAATATTTACCATATTCTCAGCAGTTATACCAGTGGATTATCGCACCTATAGAAGACCAGTTAAAAGCCAATGGGATTGATATTTTGGTGTTCGCGTTGGACGATGGTCTAAGAGGATTACCGATCGCAGCTCTTAACGACGGTCAACAGTATTTAGTTGAAAAGTACGCTTTAGCTATAGTTCCCAGTTTTGGTCTAACCGACATTGGGTATGTCGATGTAAGAAAAAGCCCTATTCTAGCTATGGGGGCTTCAGAATTTACCGATAAAGTTCCTCTACCAGCAGTGCCAGTCGAACTACAAACCGTTATCGAAAATCCTCGTCGCGGAGAGAAGTTCCTTAATCAAGATTTTACGATCGCAAACTTCAAAAACGAGAACCTGAAAGAACGGTTTTCTATTATCCATCTGGGAACTCACGCAGAATTTCAACCAGGAGATCGAGATCGATCTTACATTCAATTCTTTGATAGCCGACTCAGCATGGGTCAACTCGTACAACTCAGCGACGAACTGGGCTGGAGTTCGTCTAAAAATTATCCGGTAGAATTACTGGTGTTGAGCGCTTGTCAGACGGCTTTAGGCGACCGCCAGGCAGAATTGGGATTCGCTGGGCTAGCCGTTGCAGCTGGAGTCAAGTCAGTCCTCGCCAGTCTTTGGAATGTCAGCGACTTGGGAACTTTGGGCTTGATGGGTCAGTTTTATCAAGAGTATGGCGAATTTGCCAACAAAGCAGAGGCTCTGCGACAAGCTCAGTTAGCTATGCTCAAAGGACAAGTACGAGTAGACAATGGCAAGATGATGCTGGCGAATGGAGAAAGTATCCAGCTTCCACCGGAGTTTCCCAAGGGAACGTTAGAGCTATCTCATCCTTACTATTGGGCTTCCTTTACCATAATTGGCAATTGGAACTAACAAAAGGGCAGTTTCTTTCCTAATTTCTTTATTAATTGGCGATTTTCGGGAAATAGCTTGAGCCTACTAAAAAAGATTGAGAGGCTCAAGCTTTCTAATATCAATTACATAAATAAACGAACTTGTCAGTTTTATAAAGCCATGGGATTTATGCCCGATGGCATGTCTAAACAAGATAGACGAGAAAATACAATCCTGACACAATTGAAATACTCGTATATCAATCTTTAAGATTGAATAGGATTCGATGGGCTACGAATTATTTGAGATTATTGCCAATGGATACGTCATCGCTGGATTTTTCTACTTATACTCAATGGTTGGGAATCTTGACCTTAATATGTCTCGTCCTCACAATTTTGGGGTTTGTCTTCGGGTGGGGCATTCGCTTTCGCTTGGTCGGGGTAACGAGTTTTATGGTAGTTCTGACGGCAGGAATATTTGCTCTGGGACTGGGATTATTTACTCGCACGGTTGTCCCCGGTGCCGTTCGTTTTGCTCTGGTTTACGATAACGGGGCAACCCAGGCAGTAATCGCCGTGCCGCCGAAAATAACCGAATCGGAATTGGAGGCAACGCTGCGGCAAGCTGCTGACGATTTATTTTCCTATGGCAGAAACAGCATTGGTGGCGAAAATCAATTAACCATTCGGGCGCGCGTCTTGCTGCATCCAGAATCAGGAGTATCAGTACCAGTGTATGTGGGACAAGTCAAGCGATCGCTCGCTAAACGGGACGACGACCAAATGCAAATCGAAATCTTCCCCGAAAGTCTCGCTAAATTGGAAATGAACGCTAAGGGATAACGATCGAAGAGCAACAGAGGCTAACATAGAGAAAAATACATCCATATTAATGAGATAGAACGTTACAAAATTGTCTAGTCACGCTGCCACTTCGCTCATTTCTCTGTTTGTCGCCCCCACTCAAGTCCTGCGGGGTGAAAATTCTCTTCAAGCTGCCGCAGAAGCGATCGCCCTTTTGGGAAAGCGTCCCTTAGTCGTTGGCGGCAACCAGACGTTAGGGATCGTCAAACCTCATCTCCAGCCTCTCTTCAAACAATCCAAACTGAACGCCTCTGAGGCAACCTACAGCCCCGACTGTTCGGAAACCTCGTTAGCCTCTCTCAGAGAAGCCGTCAAAGAGCATCAAGCCGATCTGATTATTGGCGTTGGTGGCGGAAAAGCCTTAGATACGGCAAAATTGCTGGCGCATCGGTGTCAATTGCCCGTAGTCACCATTCCCACCTCTGGGGCGACTTGTGCTGCTTGGTCGGCTCTGTCTAACGTTTATTCTAATGAAGGAGCATTTCAATACGATGTCCCTTTAAGTCGCTGTCCCGATCTCCTCATCCTTGATTATGAGTTAATTAAAACTGCGCCGCAACGGACGCTCGTGGCAGGAATTGGAGACGCGATCGCGAAGTGGTACGAAGCCTCGGTTAGCAGTGGTGCTTCAACGGCAACTCTGACTATTGCTGCGGTACAACAGGCAAGAGTTTTACGCGATATCCTCTTGCAAAAATCCTCTGCTGCCCTAGAAACTCCTGGCGGCGAAGAGTGGCGAGAAGTGGTCGATGCAACCGTTTTACTCGCAGGAGTCATCGGCGGGTTGGGCGGAGCAAATTGCCGCACGGCTGCTGCCCATGCCGTTCACAATGGCTTGACCCATATTCCAGCCGCTCACCATGCTTTACACGGAGAAAAAGTTGCCTACGGTATTTTAGTGCAATTGCGGCTTGAAGAAATGATCCAGGGAAATCAACTTGCCGTCTCCGCCCGACAGCAGTTATTGAAATTCTACGACGAGATCGGTTTGCCAAAGACGCTAGAAGATTTAGGGTTGAAAAATATTACTTTAGCCGAACTGCGTTATGCGGCAGAAATCACTTGCCGTCCCGATTCTGATATCGATCGCCTGCCTTTCCCCGTTTTACCCGAACAGTTAATGGCGGCAATGGTGTCTACAGCATATGAGTGTGCCAAAGTTTCCAGCCTGCGCGTGTAGTTTATCGCGATCGCGCGGGTAAGGGCATTAAATAAAGCAATAAGAGCTTAATTTTCATAAATTTCTAGCGGCAGATCGTCTGGATCTTTAAAGGCAGGGGCATTCTACCAAATTAGCCTCTCATATTTTTTAGGAGCGCGATCGCTCGACTTGATTTTATAACAAGTGTTCGATATAGTAAAATTCAGCGATCGCGTCATTGGCGAATGCGAAAATCCAAAATGGTATGATGCGAGCGGGAATCTTAGCACAAGAGATGTAGTTAATAGCGGCTGGAGCTAGAGGGAACAAATGAAAAGCAACCTGTTGTCTAACACTTCGCGCATTTGGCTGCGATTGACGAAATGGAAGCTTCGCTGGGCGATCGCTCCCAATTCCTATATCAATACGCTGATGATATTACACGAGATTGCTTTAGAAGACTTGGAGTTTTATGCCATTTACGACCCCAATATTTTCAGCGTAGCCGTTACGATTTTGATGTTTAAGCCGATTGAATATCTCCTTGAGGTCGCTGTTTGCTTATTTGCCTCCCGCTGGCAGTGCGATCGATAAGTTTGCACCATTCTCAAGTCAGCGATTGAAATCGCTGCCTCATATTTCAAGTCGTCTAAAGACGACTGCATAAGAGAATTTATTTCCCGGCGGTTGATGCAACTGCTGCAAGAGGTAAGTTTCAACTAAGATCTTGCACCTTCATTCTCATGTGTCCTGGACTGTACAGGATTAAAAAAACTTTTATCATAATGAATAACTTGTGTTTATCATAGCTCTTTATTATAATCTTATTTATAACGAACATTCGATATTAAGTTGATTCATTAATGATTCTCAAACGCTTGCGCAAAACACCCCTAGCTTGGCTTCAGCTAAAGAAAGAAAAAACGCGCTTTTTCGTCGCTTTAGCAGGAATTGCCTTTGCAGATATTCTCATGTTTATTCAATTGGCATTTCAAGATGCGCTCTATGATGCAGCCGTCAAACCCCATCGCAATTTAGAGGCAGATTTAGTCTTAATCGATCCGCAACTACAAACCCTGTTCTCGGTCAAAAGCTTTCCGAGAGAGCGTCTTTATCAAACATTGGCATATGAAGGAGTCGAGTCCGTCAGTCCCGTCTACTTTGCCTCTGGGCAGTGGCGCAATCCTGAAACTCGTCTAGAGCGGACTATTCTCGTGTGGGGAATCGATCCGGTAAAACCGACATTTAAGTTTTTAGAAGGCAACCAAAATCGAGAGCAACTAAAGCAGCTCAATCGGGTGCTATTCGATCGAGCAGGTCGTCCAGAATACGGAGCGATCGCGGATATTTTCAACCAGACTGGTACCCTAGAGACAGAAATAAACAACAAAGCGATCGCGGTGGCAGGTTTGTTTACCAACGGAGCATCCTTTGCTGCCGATGGCAACGTCATCGCTAGCGAATCTACCTTTCTGCACCTATTCCCCAATCGCCAACCCAATCAGATCGATATCGGTCTGATTGCACTCAAACCGGGTACAGATGTCGAAACAGCGCGATCGCGACTCGACGCAGGTTTGCCCGACGACGTTCTAGTCCTGACTACAGAAGAATTTGCCCAAATCGAGCAACAATACTGGGCAAATAGTACGGGCATCGGTTTTATCTTTGGACTGGGAGTAATTATGGGTTTCATCGTCGGGATCGTCATCGTCTATCAGATCCTCTACTCCGACGTATCCGACCATTTGCCGGAATACGCGACGCTCAAAGCAATGGGATACAGCGATCGCTATTTACTAACAGTTCTCATGCAAGAAGCTTTAATTCTAGCGGTACTGGGTTATATTCCGGGATTTATTCTATCGCTCGGACTGTATCAGCTAACCTACGCCGCCACCATGCTTCCCATCGCCATGAAAACCAGTCGGTCGATTACCGTGTTTATTTTAACGGTTTTGATGTGTTTTATATCGGGCGCGATCGCGATGCGGAAATTACAATCTGCCGATCCCGCAGACATTTTTTAGAATTTTCAGAAAGTTTTATTAAAAATTTAACAAATATGGAGACATTACTGAGTTCTATTGTCGCGATCGCTGCTATTGATAGCATTAATCCAAGTGCTATGGCAGTTCAAATTTATCAAATTTATTTGTTGAGTACGCCGAAACCAATAGCTCGTTCTGTCACTTTTATCGTTGGAAAAATTCTTTGCCGCTTGGATAGCTGGTTGGTTATTAATTCTAGGATTGACTCAAATTATCGCTCAACTATTCAGCCGTCTAAACGAAGTTATCTATTTTTTCAGTTCCTTCTTGGCATTGTCTTAATTCTGCTTGGCTACCACTCCAACAAATTTGCTAACCAGTCAACGACTAATTTTTCTTTCATAAAAATGCTGCTTCCGTACTCGATCGCATTCATCCCTCGATCGCTGATTAGTTTCCCAAAATCATGTGCGTCGTTCTGATAATTTTTGGCTTTTTACTAATAGTTGATTCTGTTATCTATCTATTCAGTCACTCAATCTTTTAACTAGATTATCAATCCAAAATTAATCATGACCCAAACTACACTCACTCCCATTATTTCTGCCCGCAACCTCAACCATTACTTCGGTCAAGGTGCGCTTCGCAAACAAGCTTTATACGACATTAATTTAGAGATTAACTTCGGCGAAATCGTCATTATGACGGGACCTTCTGGATCTGGTAAAACAACTCTATTAACTTTATTAGGAGGCTTACGTTCTGCCCATGAAGGTAGCCTAAAAATATTAGGACAGGAAATGTGCGGCGCAAGCAAGCAACAGTTAACGCAAGTTCGCAAACGAATTGGCTATATTTTTCAGGCAAACAACCTAATGACTTTCTTGAGTGCAAAGCAAAATGTGAAGATGTCTTTGGAATTACACGAGGATTTTCTTGATGAAAAGATTGATGCCAAAGCGATCGCAATGTTAGAATCCGTTGGGTTAGGAAATCGCGTCGATTATTATCCAGAGAATTTATCTGGCGGACAGAAACAACGAGTTGCGATCGCACGCGCTTTAGTTAGCCATCCTCAAATTGTCTTAGCAGATGAACCCACCGCCGCACTCGATAAAAAATCCGGTCGAGATGTGGTGGAATTGATGCAAAAGTTAGCGAAAGAGCAAGGCTATACTATTCTACTGGTGACTCACGACAATCGCATTCTCGATGTCGCCGATCGCATTATTTACATGGAAGATGGTCGTTTAGTTGATGATGGTAAGACAAAGTAATGCGATCGCATATATTTCATTCCAGATATTTTAAGAATTTACTAAATATAAAGATTTAGTATTTATATTAAGAAATCAATGTTTTTTAAAATTATCTTATCTGTCAAGCAAATAGTATTATTTAGGCTTTAGGATATAGAGCGAAGAATTGGAGGAAATTATGAATCCTTTCGAACAAAATAAATCCACAATCCAAATAGAAGATTTAGGTTGCTTGAGAGAATTATCCGATCTAGAAGTGGAAAAGATTGCTGGTGGTGCTGGTTCCACATCCAATCCAATTCAAGCCATGGAAGCGCTCTTACAACAGGCACAACGTATGGCTATGATGGCAACCGCAGCAAATATCTCTGCTAGCTCTGCGAGGAATCTTGCCTCCCCAGCAAGAAAGCAATAAGAATTTTGAATAGTTTGATAAACCAGAAATCTGAGTACAAATCCAATGGCTAGCGTAGTTTTGTCTACGGTAGTTCATCGAGTTAGGGCGATCGCGTGTGAGCAATTTATTAACGTAAATCAAACTGCGATCGTCCGATAAAAGTCTTTTAAAATCCAAAATCGATTTGGATCGTTTCGCGTTGACGCGGCTAAAACGCATAAAATAGCTTGTAACTAAGATCTTGCACCCTTCGCAACAGGTGCCTGGAAATCAATTTCCAGGCTTATATATCAAGTCCATTAAAATGGACTGAAACACTTCTCTAGTCGTATGAAGACGACAAATATGAGGCAGCGATAGAACATCGAGGGTCGGACTGTTGAGACTGGCGCAAGATCTCAGTTTTAACTAACTTTTAGTTCTACGCCAAATCCAACTAAAGCGACTTGTTCGAGTGGCTGTCCTTCTGGCGGACGTTGATAGTTGATTATTTTTCTAATGCGTAAACTGGGATTAACTAATGTAATCGAATCGACGGAGACAACGCGAGTGTAATGAGTCGTCATTAATAATTCTCTGGTTTGAGAATCGAAGCGAAAATGAGAAATAATTGGTTTTGCTTCTTCATAGGCGCGATCGCGCAGATAATCCCCTTCTAAAAAAGCATTAATTTTTTGTTTGGGAACGAATAAAAGATTGAGTTGTTGAGAGACTTCTTCGCCTTTTTCAGAAATTGTATAAAATCCTAAGCTAAATCCTGGAAGACTTTCTAAATTTGATAGTAGAGCATATTGATTATCTGACATAACTTTAGCTTTTAGATCGGAAGTTAGAGGAGCGATGGTAAATTCTGTTCGCGATCGCTCGACTTCATTGTGGGTTAAATAGTGATACGTTCGTTCCGTCGCCCAACTGCCCACGCAACAATCAAAAAATTCTACAAATTTAGAAGTATCCATAATTCAGTTTTTAAAAAAGCTAAAGACTTACAACAGTTAGTGTAAAAAAAATGCCCATACAGTCATTTATTCAAATTTACTGAAACTGTTTCATTTTCTCAATTAAATGGTCAAAGTAAGGAGCGATATTTTCTAATTCTTCCCCTTGAAATTGTTTTAAACTAAAACACTTTAAATTTTCCAATCCTAAAACCATTGCCTCTAAAGGAACGCGCAATTCTTGGTAAAGTAATTGCATATTGTTTAATCCTTCTTGACTGGTATAGGCGGTACTTTGACCAGCAATGCCATAAGAAATGCAGCGCAAAAAATGCCAGAAATCTCGCCAACAAGCTTCTGCCCTTTCAGGAGGATATAAGTCGCCTCCTGGTTGAGTAATATTCGGAAATCGTTCTAAAACTTTCTTTCTAGCTTCGCTAACGATTTCAGTCGCTTTTTCTCTCAATAATTTTGCTCTTTCGAGTGACACTAAGGTCTCTGAAGAAAGGGTTTTGATTCGTTCTATGTCTTCGTCAGTAAGATAGCGACCTTCATCATCTGCTTTCTGAAAAATGGCAATTACTTCACTAGGATAATGGTTTTTCCAAGTTGCAAAGCTAACAATTCTTGCCTTGGGAATTAATTGTTTAGCTCTTTTGCTGAGTTGCATAATTCTAAGATAACTTAACTAAATGTTTTTGCTCCCGAACGTTTTACTGAATTTGTTGTTACTGAATTTGTTGGGCACGAAGTTTTTCTATGGCGGCATCAATCCGAGCAATTTCAGGATGTCGGGAAAGGTGTTCCATAGCAGCTTTTTTAGAAAATTTGGCTTTTTGCGCCATTTGGAGCATTTCGTTGACAAGCCTTTCTCGATATTGCTCTAATTCTAGGATGACTTCCTTAATTTCTGCTGCTGATACTGGTGTGGTTAAATTCTCAGACATAAGCTCTACTTTCTGTTAACGATATATTGCTCTAGCCTTTATCTTCCCAAAACCTGTCTCCTATCGCTACTTTTGTAAAGTAAAGTAAAGTAGAATTAAGAAAACTGTCTCGATAACGCTTATGGAAATTAACCAGATTGAAGCCTGTCTGAAAAGTTCTGACTCTCAAGATAGACTCAAAGCGATCGTTGAGTTAAGACGTTATGATTCAGAGATAGCCGTTCCCCTGCTGCTCACTAGAATACGCGACCAAGAATTTATCGTCCGTTCCTTTGTGGCGATGGGATTGGGTAGAAAGCAATCGGCAGAAGCATTTGCTGCCTTGCTAGAGTTAATGCAATTCGATCGCGATCCTAACGTTCGTTCGGAAGCTGCAAATTCTCTCTCGTTTTATGGCGAGATAGCCATGCCTCATTTAGTGGCAACCTTTTATCGGGACGATCATTGGTTAGTTCGTCGCAGCATTCTTGCAGCAATGGTTGAATTAAATTCTCCAGAAGAATTGTTTGAAGTCTGTGCGTGCGGATTAGAAGGGGAAGATCTGACAGTCCAAGAAGCTTCTGTTAATGCGTTGGGTTTGCTTGCTGGTACGATTAGAGAAGACGCCGCATTGGAAAAACTTTTAGCTTTAGTTAAAGTAGATTGGTGGCGCCTGCGAGCGGGTGTTGCCAAAGCTTTAGCAAAATTTGACGATCCGAGGGCAAAAGAAGCTCTCCTACAGCTAAAAGAAGATGCGGATCATCGCGTTGTAGGGGCAGTCTTGGAAAGTTTATTGTAGCAATTAGCGACTTTGAGAAAAAACTCGCTCGATCCTTTCTAATTCTAAGTCCCACAAGTAATCGATCGCCCAGTTGGCTAAACGTTGCATGATATGAAAGGGATAGGTATTGGCTATCCCGACTACTTGCATTCCTGCCTTTTTTGCTGCTTGAATTCCGGCAGGAGTATCTTCGATCGCTAAGCAATTTGAGGGTTGTAGTTGTAGTGTCATGTCTAAACGATTGAAGCGCTCGACTGCTAGCAGATAGCCATCGGGTTGGGGTTTGCTGGCTTTTAGATCGTCGCCTGCTACAATAACACTGAAATAGGAAGCGATGCCAGCGCGTTTTAGAATCAGTGCAACTTCCGAACCCAATGCACCCGTTACTACTCCTATTTTTAATCCTTTTGCCTGAATTTTAGCTAGAAAATCTGTTAGTCCCGAATAAATTGGCAGCGTTTCTAATTGTTCTATGCGTTGCTGATAAGATCTAGATTTAATTTCAATTAATCGATCGAGATAATCGTCTAATACCATTCGTCCTCGACGAGAAAGAATGTTAGACAGACAAGCACGATCGCTCCTTCCCAAACAAAATTCTTGAAACTCCCCAGCAGAGGGACGCAGATTTTCTCTCAATAAAATTTCATCAACTAACTCTTTATGAATTGGTTCGTCGTTGATAATAACGCCATTGAAGTCAAATAAAATTGCTTTTAAAGTCATCCGCTTTTGGATTTTTATGTTTAATTTTATGATGAAATTTGATTGAAACAATTATTAATAAAAAGAGACACGACAAAAAATTTTATCGCGTCTCTTTTTCATTTTATCCTATTGAGAATTACTCAATCCCTTCAATCCGATCTTCAACCTCTTGATACAACTCGCGCAAACGGTCTAGATTCTCTTCGCTGGTTTCCCAATAACCGCGACCGTTGACTTCGAGTAACGTGCCGACAATTTTGCGGAAAGAATTGGGATTGAGATTCATCAAACGCCGACACATTTCCTCATCTTTAATGAAGGTGGAATTGACATCTTCATAAACCCAATTATCGACTGCATCGGCAGTTGCAGACCAACCCATCGTATTGACGAGACGTTTCGAGAGTTCTCTCACGCCTTCGTATCCGTGACTGAGCATTCCCTCATACCACTTGGGATTGAGTAGCTTCGTCCGCGCATCCAAGCGCACGGTTTCCGATAGCGTCCGTACCTGTGCGTTAGCAGTCGTCGTATCGGCAATGTATGCCGCAGGTTTCTTGCCATCTCCCCGTAGGTTAGCAACAACTTTTGTCGGGTCGGAGTCGAAATAGTGAGAAACGTCGGTAAGACTGATCTCAGAAGAATCGAGGTTTTGGAAGGTCACTTCCGCGGTTTTGAGTGCCGATTCAAATATCTTCCGATTTTCATTCATCACGCCGGGATTGTCGGAGTCAAAGGCAAAGGACTTGCGATTGAGATACATTTCCTGTAATTCTTTTTCTTCTTCCCAACTGCTGTTTTCTACTGCCAGGTTGATGTTAGAAGAATAGGAACCGGAAGCGTTGGAGAAGATGCGAGTCGCCGCTTGACGCAAGCTTAATCCCGTATCTTTTGCTTGTTCTAAGGCGTGTTTGCGGACATAGTTCATTTCTAAGAGTTCGTCTGCTTCCGCTGCCAGCTTCACCGCTTGGTCGAGTAGATTCATCTGATTGATGAACAAGTCGCGGAAGACTCCAGAACAGTTGACCACTACGTCAATACGAGGACGACCCAATTCTTCGAGGGGAATCAATTCTAATTTATTAACTCGTCCTAAGGCATCGGCAACGGGTTTGACTCCCACCATCCACATAATCTGTGCCAAAGATTCCCCATAGGTCTTGATATTATCGGTTCCCCAGAGGACACAGGCAATTGTTTCGGGGTATTTGCCGCCATTATCTGCCTTTTGTCGCGCTAGCAGTCGGTCTACGACGATTTTAGCCGATTTTACTGCCGCCATCGTTGGAATGGATTGGGGATCTAGCGCGTGGATATTCTTACCCGTTGGCAGAACGTCGGGATTGCGGATGGGGTCGCCTCCGGGACCGGGAAGAACGTATTCGCCTTCTAATGCCTTTAGCAATGCACCGAGTTCGTTATCGGCGCAAACCTGTTCTAAGCAGAATTCGAGATATTCAAACAGGGGTTTCAATGCCTCCTGGTCAACTTTGGGATAACCCAATTGATGCAACGCTTCTACCCAAGGCGCTTTTTTGCCGATATTGAAGAAATTGAGTTTGGAAATCATCGATACTCGTCCCTCTGCGTCTACCTGCGCCTTGACTAAGGCAGATACGGCAGCGCGAGTTGCTTGAGTGATGTTTTGCAGCAAGTCAACGTCTTCGAGGATTCCTTTGTCGCTATTTTTATAGATCTCGTCGATATCGCGTCCGATGCTATTGGCAATGATACGAGGTAAGGAAAGAATTTCTTCTTCTTCGCGATCGAGAATGGCTATATTCACTAAAGTTGCGATCGCTTCTTCGGCGCTTGGCGGTTTGCCGATGACATGTAATCCGCAAGGCAGTAAGCGCGATTCGATTTCCATTAACTTGCGATAGACCAAACCGACGACGTTATCTCGTTCTTGGGCGGTCATGTCTTGGGCATTGGTTTCTGGTAAAGCGATATCTTTGTCCAGATTGCACAGTCGCGCTTTATCTAAGATGGTATCGACAATCTGTACCCCACGCCCGCTATCTTTGAGGGTTTGATAAGAACCAATTAACTCGCTGAGTTCTTTCAACCCTTTGTATAATCCTGCATTTTCTGCGGGAGGAGTAAGATAGGAGATAGTTTCGGCATAGCTGCGACGCTTGGCAATGGTCGCCTCGGAAGGGTTATTCGCCGCGTAGTAGTAGAGGTTGGGAAGATTCCCAATGAGGTTGTCGGGGTAACAATCTCCAGACATTCCCATCTGTTTGCCCGGCATGAATTCTAGGGATCCGTGCGTTCCAAAATGCAGGATGGCATCTGCTTTCCAGACATGATTGAGATAAGTATAGTAAGCGGCAAATCCGTGGTGGGGACTTGCAGAACGAGAGAATAACAAGCGCATGGGGTCGCCTTCGTATCCGAAGGTAGGCTGTACGCCGATGAAGACATTACCGAAATGCTTGCCGTAAATGAGTAGGTTTTGTCCGTCGCTGTTGAGATGTCCTGGCGGCGGTCCCCAGTTTTCTTCGAGACGGACTGAATAGGGGGTTAAGCTTTCGTACTGTTCGACCGACATCCGATAGGCAATGTTTAATTCGGGGCTTTTGTACTGTGCCTGCGCGTCGTGAATAACTGCTTCCATCAACGCTTTGGGCGACTCCGGCAAATCTTGCACGTCATAGCCATTACCTTGCAGTGCCTTCATTACTTCATAAATCGAACCGAAGACATCTAAATAGGCAGCCGTTCCGACATTTCCTTTATCGGGAGGGAAGCTAAAGACGGTGATAGCTATTTTCTTTTCTAGTTTGGGCTTTTTGCGTAGGTTTGCCCACTTCATTGCCCGTTGCGCGATCGCTTCGATTCTATCCTGTAAAGCGATCGCTCGTCCGGTGTTTCTATCTCGACCGGAGAGAATAATCGGTTCGATCGCGCCGTCTAATTCTGGAATGGCAATCTGCAAGGCAACTTGAATCGGATGCAGTCCCAGATCGCTTTCTTCCCATTCTTGCGTGGTTTGGAAGACCAGGGGCAAGGCGCACATATAGGGGCGATTTAGGCGCTTAAGCGATTCAATTGCTTTGGGATGGTCTTGTCGCGCGGGCCCTCCCACTAAGGCAAATCCAGTCAGAGAGACTGCGGCATCGACAAGAGGAACTTTGTCCTTTGTCGTTTTTCCTTTGTCATTGACTAATGACGAATTGTAGAAATAAGCGTCAACGGGTTTCGAGAAATCCAATCCGCCTGCAAAGACGGGAATTACCCTTGCGCCCATCGCTTCCAATTCCTGGATCATCGCCACATAATGGGCATCATCGCCCGTTACCAGGTGAGTTCGTTGCAGGATCAGACCGATACAAGGGGCTAAAGGATCTTTGAGATCCTCGGAAATATCGGTGCGGCTGTTATACCAATGGAGATAGTCTTTGACATCCTCAAACATTTTCATCGCTAGCGGATGCCAAATGCCCATGTCGGGATAAACGACGGGTTCTTGATACTCAACCGACTTATCCTTATTTCGATCCTTAAAAACATATTTATCTGCCAACATCAGCAGGAAATTCTCCAGATTTTCCGAAGAACCGCCCAACCAATACTGGAAACTGAGCATAAAATTGCGGGCATCCTGTGCTTTATCGATGGGAAGGTATTTTAGGACTTGCGGCAGAGTACGCAATAGTTTGAGCATGGCGTCCTGGAAAGATGCGCCCGAATTTTCCTTACGCTTGCGCATGAACTGCGCGATCGCACTTTTAGACTGACCGAGTTGCGCCATCGAGAAACTTCCCATTTTATTGAGGCGCATTACCTGTGGCATCGACGGAAAGACCACGATCGCGTCCAATTTATCTCTATATGGCTGTACTGCTCCTACCACTTTTTCGGCTAGGTCTTCGATAAAAATCAGCGAGGCAATAAAAATATTCGCTTCGGCGATATCTCGCTTAAAATCTTCGTAATTTTCTCGATCGCGCAGTTCTTCGATTAAATAGCCGCTAATTTCGATCGCTAGTCTGGGATTGTTTTGGTTAATCTGCCTGACAGCGGCAGATAGGGAACTCTGGTACTGAGGCTCTAGCACGACATAGACCACCTTTAGTAAGGAACGCCCGTCTAAGTTTTCTGGAACGATATGGCGAATGGTGGACTTGACGTGAGTGAACATATATGACGCTTCTCCTTCTGATTCGGTCTGCTTGGATAGGGGAAAGAAACAGGCTCAACAATTTTTAATGACCTGCAATATATAGTCCACTTGTGTTTGTATCAGAAAATGACCTACCAATGAGCGCTTACTCTCCTATTCGACACAATTTGATAAAAATAGAGACTTGTTTTGTTACATTTTTAAACAAAATAGTGAGTGTTTGCTTTAATTAATTTTTTACAAAATTTAACATAATAAATCTCTATTTGTTATTTTTGAAGAGTAATAATAGTTCCGTCGGTTCTATGCCGAGTCGCTGCGGGACGGGAAGCGATCGCTTCCAAGCTGTTATTGACAAGTTAAACATGGGAACAATAGCAGTAGTTCGACCCACCACCAAATATGCAATACCTGCTTTACGCGATCGCTTTCTACTTACTGATACTCGTTCTCCCCTATCTCATTGCTTATTTACAGTTTCGCAAGTCGATCTTGCAATACCCAAAGTACGAAATTTGCTCGGATAATAGCCTTCCCGTTCATCTGACGGAGTTATTTCAAAAGCCAATTAAAGATTTAGAGCCATTTGGCTTCGAGCCATGCAGCTATTTACTGGTAGAGCAAATGCAAAAGCTCGATCCGCAGACAACCTAGGAGCTTTTACGATAAATATATCGAGAATTATATCGATCGCTTACTGAAGTTAAAACAGATATCGACCGTAAAGGACACTAACTTATTTCAATACAATCGGCTGACAGCTTTCAAAAAAGCGCGACAGTCTGTTTAAAGTAGTCGGCGTAATTTGTCTGGGATTGTTAAGAATCAACTCGCCGATGATACTTGCATTTACTTTGCTTATCGCCTTAAGCATTCCCAGCAGCTTTCGCATTGCCAAAGTTCATGCCAAGTTGCGCCAAGAACTGCGACAAAACCCGCTCACAGATCGAGAAAATCTCCTGCCTTCCATCTTCGGACATCTAAAGCAATTGGGATATGGCAACTTGCCCCATACTCAAAAATCGGTGCTGGTAAAAGAATTAATCCAACGCCATTACGAATCGCGTGCCGATTGGAGGACGAGGGTTTTTCTGAGTGCCATTTATTTAGGAAGCTTATTTGGAGGAGTCGCTGGCGCTTTTGGGGCAATCTCTCCCCATTGGATAGGTTTGCTGTCTTCTTACTTTAAAAGTTCCCAACAAACGCGCGATCGCATTACTCAAGAAAGACAGCAGGAGATCGATCGCGCCACCGAAGCTTTACGTCGCAATCCTAATGATGTCGATGCTTATCTCAAACGAGCGCAGATGTATACTTGGCTGGGCAAGGATCGGGAAGCGCTAGCCGATTACGATTGCGCTGTCAGTTTAAAACCCGACGACATATCATCTCGCCTGAATCGCGCTAGTTTTCGTGCTAAGTTGGAAGATAGTCAAGGCGCGATCGAGGATTACGACTACGTACTGCGCCTAGAACCTCACAACATACAAACCTACTACAGTCGGGCGCAACTGCGCAATGAAATAGGAGACTATCGGAGAGCTTTTGACGACTACAATACCATTATCCAATTCCATCCCAAAGATAGCTGGGCTTACGTAAAACGTGGCTATGTTCGCCAGCAGCTAGGAGATTACAAAGGTGCGCTTGTCGATGCTAACCGCGCGATCGCCCTAGAACCAGAACTGCCTGATGCCTATGCGCTGCGCAGCGAAGTCCGCCGCCGTCTGGGAGACAAAAAAGGCGCTCTTGCCGACGAGAAAAAAGCAGACGATCTCTACGAAACCTCGAAATACTAACGGTTAGCAACAGAAATTTCATAAAGCTTGCATTTTAGGTTTCATGGGTTTCTCTTTTCTATTTTCTTTACTTGGCTATAGTTTTCACAAAAACTAGCCAAAATAACATAGTAACTCAATTGTATTTTTTAACTGAATCTCTGGAGTAGGTTATTACTAATTCGTTAAAAGTTTTTGTAATGTTGACTTGCCATGAATCAATGCGATCGCATAATCCAAACTTGGCCGATGTATCGCGGGGAGAGATGTTCGCCATTGCTTAAAAGGCGTTGTTTTCTTATTATAGTTACAATCCCAACACATTACTAAAAGATTGCTCGTGTCTAAAGCTTTTGTATAGTGATATGATAATGGTTCTAGATGGTCAATAGTTCCAAACTTAGTATCCTCTCCACAAACAGGACAAATATAACCCAATTTTTCTAATTGCTGCTGTTTAAACTTTTTTCCATCTTCCGAGTCTCGCCATTGCTCGAACAAAGCTCGTTGGTGTTGCGTACAGTCTCTAATAGTTGAATAAAACCGGGCTGCATTGCGAGAGAGCTTATCTGCTTTTAAACTAGCTTTTTTTGACCAAGATGTCATTTTCTACCTCGTTTTATTTTACTTTCTAGCTTTGTTAGCGTCATTTCTAATTCTCGATCTTTACTATAAAAATTATTAGCTAATACGTCAGATTTGCAATTCCAAAAAATCGAGCAGCTATTCTTAGTTATTCTTTGTTTATGAAATTTTTCTAGCCCGATGACCTCGGCAGTTTTTCTAACTGATAACAAGACTTTATCGACCATCTCAGGTTCGCACTCTAAAACTGAAAGAGCATCCTGAAAATCTTTTTTATAATTAAAATTATAACTAGATAACTCAGGGAATAAATATTTGAATTCTTGAGTTTTGCTAACCTTGGTTAACTTAAAAATCTTTTGTTTTATCTCGTCTCGTTTCATTTTTTTCTTGGGTTCTAACTCTAGAAGATAAAGATACGCTAAACCTAAAAAGCTTTTTATTTTTGTTTGGTATCATATTGAACCGTTGGTTGCAGAATCTTCGTAATAAATTGGCAAATTTCACTTCTGCTAACCATATCATCCATTAAGCCATCGGCAATGTGTTGTAGGTTTTCACCCATCGCATCTCGCCATTCATCCAATTTCTGACGCAAAAGATGGATTTGTTGCTGCCAATAAGCTACTTCTTTCTAGGCTCTATTTAGCTGCCCGTTACGAATCATCACTTGATTAAGAATTTCTTTATTCTTGGTTCGCGCATCATTGCGATCGCTGACCAAAATTCTCAAGAATTCTGCATACTTTTCGTTAAGTTCCGCTATTTCACGAGCAGACTAAATTTGCTTTGCATTATAGCTAGGAGTTAATTCAGAGGCTAACAGCAAAAGTCCACTTATAAATATTGCCTGAATGCCTCTACGATCGCACGAGAATAAACGGGTGCATATCCCTTGGAGAGGGGAAACGGAAGAGTAGGGAGAACTTCTTCCCACACTCCCCACACTCCCCATTCTCTTCATCTGTAGCCAGAAAAGAAGCAATTGATATTAGTAAGCTCGTAGAGTGCGTCAATTGTCAATACGTCTAAATACCTCATTGATTTTGATTCTGGTTAGCAGTCCGTTGCGTTTGTATCTGCAAGGCATCTCTGGCAGAGATCCCATCTCCTTGGAATCCAAAATACCAGAGTGCGGCGGCAGCTTCGGCACGAGTTACATTTTTTTTCGGTTGAAAAAGGGTAGTCGAACCAAAGACGCGACCGATGTTTGCTTGTCCGCTATTTTGGTAGTCGGCATAGAGCGATCGCAGTGCTTTAGGATCTATTTTGGTAGCATCTTGGAAACCCCAAGTCTGTTTGATTTGATCGATCGAAGCTGAGGGTAAGGCTTTGCGATGATCCAGTGCCACTTTCCAGGCAATTAGATCTTCTCGCGTCAAAGGGGAATCGGGACGAAACAGCATAGCAGAATTATCCCCAGTCAACGTCGAAGAAATAAACCCTGCCTCTGCCAGTCCTTGAATAGCAGCAAAATCGGGATCGTTTTTCGGCACGTCTTTAAAAACGGGTTCCGAAGTGTTAGTAGCGAGACGAAGTTGTTTGCCTGGTTGGTTGGCAAATAATTTATTATTCGCCGCAACTAGCCAACGGGCATATTCTCGGCGCGTAATAATGGTATCGGGATTAAACCGATCGCCTTGGTTTTGATTTGAGACTAAAATTCCTAAAGCGGCTAGATCTTGCACGTATCCGCGCCAAGGTTCGGCAATGCGATCGAGATCGGAAAATTCTAAGGGAGTATCCGAGGCGAGTTGAGTGGGTGTAGGGTTATCTGTTGGCGAGTTGGCAGCGTTATTATCTCGCTGGTAGGCGATCGCAAATTCTGTTGGAGAGGATGAAGCGATCGATATTTTTACTTCTAAGTCGTTCTGACGCGCTACCAAGGCATTTTCTGCATTACCTTCCTCTGTAGGGAAAGGTGTAACAATCTGCCAACCTCCAGACTGAAATTGCTGTTGATAAAAAGTTGCGATCGCATTACTGGGATCGTTAGATTGCCAGCGCGTGATGCCTTGTGCGGCAGTCAATCCGGGTTCTGCCGCCAAAAATTGTGCGGTTGGATAGCGAGGAATATCCGCAGGAAAGGCATCCGGTAATTGACCTTGCGATTGAGGTGGCTGAGTCTCTAAAGACGAAGAAGTAGGCGTAGAAGAGTTATTTTTCAGTTTCGGATCGGGCGCGAACGCGCTTTCTATACCGCTACAGGCTGTTAATGTACCCAGCAGAAGGGCTAATAGACCGATACGAATCGTAGCGTATTTTTTAGGCAACACAGTTGAACCAATCGAGGATACAGGAGGGTCGCTATAGCAATCTTAGTAGTTCGGGCATCTTGCCCGCGCAAGCGGGCCGCTCGCACTACCTTCACAAATGATTTAGGATGGCTATATCTAGTACTAGGCTAGCGCAGAGTCGTTATATTTACCTTAATAAATACTCTCTCAACTGGCTTCTACAATAGTATATGGAACCTGCCAGCTAACTAAGATTCGTCTAATCTGTGACTGTATTTGACTGCGAACGCCTTCTATTTACTCCTGCTTCTCCCAACCCCGATGCCATTCCGGTGATTTTTGCCTTTCCCAATGAATATAGTGTGGGAATTACCAGCTTAGGCTATCAGGTTGTTTGGGCAACTTTGGCAATGCGTCCCGATCTCCGCGTCAGTCGCCTTTTTACCGACGTTTGTGAAACCCTGCCGCGATCGCCAGAACTGTTGGGCTTTTCTTTTTCCTGGGAACTGGATTATATTAATATTCTCAATCTTCTCGAATCCTTAGAAATTCCTATTCGTGCTGCCGAACGCGACGACACCCATCCCCTTGTTTTTGGTGGCGGTCCTGTATTGACGGCTAACCCGGAACCGTTTGCAGATTTCTTCGACCTAATTTTGTTAGGAGATGGGGAAAATTTACTCGATAATTTTGTTGATGCTTATCAGGAAGTTAGAAGCGCAGATCGTCAAACTAAATTGCGCTATCTCTCGCAAGTTCCAGGTATTTACGTTCCCAGTTTATATGAAGTTACTTATGACAGTCAAAAGGGAAAAATTCAATCGATCGCACCGATAGATTCTGAAACTCCTACCCGAATACAAAAACAAACTTACCGAGGAAATATTCTGTCTGCTTCAACTGTCGTGACCGAAAAAGCAGCTTGGGAAAATATTTATATGGTGGAAGTGGTACGCAGTTGCCCGGAAATGTGTCGCTTCTGTTTGGCAAGTTATCTCACCTTGCCGTTTCGGACAGCAAGTTTAGAGGGATCTTTAATTCCTGCGATCGAACGGGGATTAAAAGTTACCGATAGAATCGGTTTATTAGGCGCATCCGTTACTCAACATCCAGAGTTTGAAAAATTATTAGATTATTTGTCTCAACCCCAATACAAAAACGTGCGACTGAGTATTGCTTCGGTACGCACCAATACCGTGACCGAAAAATTAGCTAGAACGCTAGCAGAACGCGGTACTCGTTCGATTACGATCGCAGTTGAAAGTGGTTCGGAAAAAATTAGACGAATTATTAATAAAAAACTGACCAATGAAGAGATAATCCAAGCTGCTATCAATGCTAAAGCTGGCGGTTTAGGGGCGATTAAATTTTATGGCATGGTGGGAATTCCTGGGGAAGAAGAAGCGGATGTCGAAGCAACGGTGGAAATGCTGCAAGCAGTGAAAAAAGCAGCTCCCGGTTTGCGATTGACGCTAGGATGCAGCACTTTTGTACCGAAATCTCATACCCCATTTCAGTGGTTCGGGGTGAATCCCGACGCGCAAAAAAGATTGAAGTGGTTAGAAAAACAACTGCGATCGCGCGGCATCAATTTTCGTCCAGAAAGCTACAATTGGTCGGTCATTCAAGCGTTAATTTCTAGGGGCGATCGTCGTCTTTTTCAAGTCTTAGAACTCACCCGACAGTACGGCGATTCTCTTGGGAGTTATAAACGTGCTTTTAAACAACTCAAAGGACGGTTACCTAATCTAGATTACTACGTTCATAGCGACTGGGCAACCGACCAAATTTTACCTTGGCACCATTTAGAGGGCCCCCTTCCTCAGTCAACATTAATTAAGCATTTGCACGAAGCGATCGGTCATTTTAACGCCAGTCGATTAGTCGAACCTGTAGGGTAAGGTGCCAGAGAGACTTTTGAAATCTCGCCGGAGGGATAGTGTTTAGTCATCTGTCATCGATCGTTGGTAATGAGTACAAATGACCAATGAGCCTTTCCCTTGAAGCATCTTGCTCGTCTATGGCATAGTTTTCCACGCTTGAGCTACGATGTCGCTTAACCAGCGTCGTTGAACGCGATCGAGAATGGGATCGTCTTGTAATACTTCGGCTGTTAAATCATCGAGGGACTGTCCCTGAGAACGCGCCATCTTGACAAGACCCGCGATCGCCACAGCAATCATTTCTTCGTCAACGGGGCGCTGACGGAGCGCCATAATTTCTTCAGGATCAACTGGAATAGAGTAATTCATAACGGTTTCGCGATAGCATCAGAGAATCTTACTAAAGGGGTCAAAATGTAAAGTTTTTTTAAGTGCTTTTAAGGATTTAGTATAAAAAAGTTTAGCCTACTTTCACCGTCATTAGTTCCGTATTTTCTTTTAACTATTAGATCAAGCCTTTGCTCGATATGCAAGAAATCCTCTATATAGAAGTTCCAACGGCGGATACAGTTGGCGTACGTATCTGGCTACAGCAGGAATGGAAACCAGATCTGGGGCAAATAATCAATACCCCTGATGGCATTCGCCTGCAATTTTCCCAAGAAACTTCAAAACACCCTCAAGAAATTTCGGAAAGCGAACTCTCGATTTTTGTTTGGTCGGTTCAGCGCACGACTTATCTAAAAGTATTCCGCTGGGGATCGAAAAGAGTTCCATCGGAAAAAAGAATTTTACAGCAATTGGTTACCAACATAAGAAATCGATTTCCTCAGCAATATCCAGAACTTCCAGAGATTGATTTATCCAAACAATCTATTTTTGAGGCTTTAGACCCCTACTATCCCAAAACGGTTCATTTTTTTCAAAAAATGCCTCAAGGGGAATACGATCTCAAACGGGTTTACTGGTGGGAAAAACGTTGGCGCGAAAGCGTTCGCCATCCTCAACAACCAAAGCAGGTGGTGTTTAAGGCACAAGAAAATGTAGAGACGCGACATGGACTATCTCCCGATTACGACCTAATCTATATCGGAGGGGCGTTAGGGGCGATTCATGCAGCAGTGATGGCGAAGTTAGGGTATCGAGTCCTGCTTGTCGAACGATTGTCTTTTGGACGGATGAATCGCGAGTGGAATATTTCGCGATCCGAGTTACAGGGTTTACTCGATTTGGGGTTATTAACCCCCGACGAATGCGAAAGCATCATCGCCAGAGAATATGTCGATGGCTTTAATAAATTTTTTGATGGCAATTTGCCTCTACATCTCAAAGCCGAGATTTTACATACACCGACGGTGTTGAATGTAGCTCTTGCCTCCGACAGGTGGCTGAGTTTGTGCGGCGAAAAATTACGTCAAGCAGGCGGGGAAATTTGGGATGAAACTGAATTTATTCGTGCAGATATCGACTCGGAGAAAGTAACGGTTCAATTGGTACATTTGCCGACGAGAGAACCCAAACAGGCAAGCGGACGGTTACTGATCGATGCGATGGGGACGGCATCGCCGATCGCTTGGCAACTTAATGGCAAGCGGACTTTTGAGAGTGTTTGTCCTACGGTAGGCGCTGTCTTAGAGGGCATTGAACCACAGGTATGGGATTCTAACTATGGGGACGTTCTCAACTCCCACGGCGATATTTCTCGCGGACGACAACTGATTTGGGAGTTGTTTCCAGCACAAGGAAAGGAACTGACCATTTATCTGTTTCACTACCATCAGGTGCATCCCGACAATCCCGGCTCTTTATTAGAAATGTATGAAGATTTCTTTACAATTCTGCCGGAGTATCGACGCTGCGATTTGGAGAAGTTGACTTGGAAAAAACCGACTTTTGGGTATATTCCCGGTCACTTTAGCGTGGGAAGCCGCGATCGCGCGGTGGCATTCGATCGCTTATTAGCCATTGGGGATGCCGCTTCGCTTCAATCTCCTTTAATTTTCACGGGTTTTGGCTCTTTGGTACGCAATCTCGATCGCCTCACGACTTTACTAGATACTGCTTTAAAACATAACTTATTAAGCGCAGAAAATCTGAATCAGATTCGCGCCTATCAAAGTAACGTTGCCGTGACTTGGCTGTTTTCTAAGGGAATGATGGTGCCGACGGGGACGACTTTACCGCCCCAACGCATCAATGCCATGCTCAACAATTTTTTTGGATTGCTTGCCGACGCACCTCCAGATGTTGCTGAAACGTTTATCAAAGATCGAACCAGTTGGTTGATGTTTAACCAACTTGCCCTTAAAGCCGCCTGGAAAAATCCTGCTTTACTTCTATGGATCTGGGAGATGGCGGGAAGTCGAGATATGTTGCGCTGGCTGGGATCTTACTGGGATTTTACCCTCGATGCGCTCAAAAACTGGTTATTAAGTGGATGGTTCCCCAAATGGTTGCAACACTCACAACCTTGGCTAGAAAAGAATCATCCAGCTCTATGGCTGCGATTGTTGAATTTGAAATACAGTCTTAATCCAAAATCGATATAAATATGTGCGATACCTTAGTTGTTCTATCAGAGGATATCTGAAAAGTCTATCTTGTTATTCTCAGTGCAGGAGAAGGTAACGAAGAATATCTGTTTGGAGTTGGTATGCTAATACCATTTTGGATGAAAGGATTTTGCGCTGCTCGAACAAAGTTCTGCGCGGCGGTTTTGGATTTTGGATTGAGAAGTAAGGGCGGGCCGATCTAAAAACGCGAGAGATTTCCCTACAGTTACTGTCAAAAACTCGCCCCACCCAGAGCGGCTGACTAATTGATAATTCGCAATTAATAATTCGCCATTCGCCATTAAAATCTAAAAACATTGAATTTCTAGCTAGAATCCATCTCTATTTCCCAATTGCGAATTGATAATTGCCAATTGCGAATTGCAATTTATATTAATTAAATTATCTTTCCTCTGATAGAAAAGCTTGGGCGATTTCTTCCCAATCCACTTCATCAAAAGCTTCTTGCAAAATCTCAGTGTATAAAGAATTGTGACCAGAAAGCGGATTATTAAAATCCGTCACTAACGCTTCAATTTCTTTTGCAAGCGCTTCGATCTTATTTCTCGCATCGGCAGCTAGCACCTGAAGTTGGTTGTGAGTATTTTCTTCTTTAGTCAACCAGAGGTGGACAAGCCAAGTAGAGTAGTTTTTAAATCCTTTATAGGTCATGGTCTTAGTCCTCCTTATTTGTGACTTCTATTTTAATTATCTCAAAAATCAGTGAATTTAAGATGTCTCGATTATTTATCTATCTAAATAAGTCGGTCTATAATGACTGGGCTGCTTAATTTATTGTCATCAAATTCTAAATTCTTTAGATATCTATCTAAGTCAACTTTTCTGTTTTTCAAGAGCAAATACAGATTTTTTTGCAATAGTATCCAGTTAAAAAAATGAATGATGGGATTTAGAGGTTTACTAGACAACCTTCTATTGAATCAAATATGAAGAAAAATAATTAGGGATTGCTTTTCTTGATAACTAATTCTAATTTTTTTCCTTGTTTCTCCGTCTCCTGCGTCCTGAATTTGGGTATTTCTCCTCAAAGGGATTACAATAAAAATAACAAAACTTAACAAAAGCTAGAGGTAACGGCTATGGAAAGCCTATGCTACACTTTTATCGTCCGGCGACTAGCAACCTTTCTGGCAATTGCAACGCTGACTTTATGCTTGCTTGCAGCGTCCACGGGAGTTCTTCTAGCATTTTACTATTCCCCTTCTGCGGGCAAAGCCTTTTCATCGATCGAGCGCATCGCTACCGAAATTCCCAACGGTTGGCTGATTCGCAGCTTACACGACATTGCAGGTAACGGACTGATTGTTGTCGCGCTAGTGCAAATTGTCGTGATGTTTTTAGGACGGCAATTTCGCTTCGGTTGGCTGACTGCCTGGATTTCAGGAATCGCGTTAACTCTGAGCGCGATCGCACTGAGCTGGACGGCAATGAATCTCGAATGGACTCAAACGGGGTATTGGCGTTTGACCCTCGAACTTGGCATTATTGAAAGTATTCCGCTAATCGGTCAAACCCTGCGAGAGTTTCTGACGGGTGGCGAAGCAATTGGGACGGTTACGCTTCAACACTTGTTTGCTCTGCACAGCTACGTACTCTCAAGCTTAGCAGTCCTTCTCTCGATAATTCATTTAGTCGGACTGCTTTTCCAAGAACGCCAAGAAAAACAGCTGCAAGCTTTATCTTTAGAAACCGAAACCCAAAAAGACTCAAGACAGTCTAGCTCGGATCTAACTTCCCCATCCTCGGAAGTCTTAGATCTTGCACCAGCTTTTCATCCCACCAAGAAATAAATCTCTTGGCTTATAGCTAAAGTCAGATAAATCTGACCAGAAATAATGGGATACAAGCCCCATCTTTCCAGACGGCTTTATTTCTGTTATCCTAGTTGCCATAGAAGTTTTCCACGTCAATAATAGTTTTAGAGTTTAAGGCAAAGGGGAAAACAACTCAATATGCGGCTATAGATGAGGCGATAAGAACTGCTCAATTTGTTCGCAACAAATGTATCCGTTTTTGGATGGATAACCGAGGTGTAGGACAAAAAGAAAAGAACTATATTGCTACAACACTACATTAAGAGCTGAATACTCCTTTGTTAAAGACTTAAACTCTCATGCTTGTCAGGTAGGAGTAGAAAGAGCCTATAGCGCTATAGCTAGATTCTACGACAACTGCAAAAAAGGTATTCCCGGCAAGAAAGGTTATCCACAGTTCAAGAAAAATAGCCGTTCAGTGGAGTATAAAACTTCTGGTTGGAAGTTATCAAAAACGAGAAAGCAAATCACTGTTACAGACAAGAAAGGGATTGGCGAACTCAAACTAAAAGGGACGTGGGATTTAAATTTTTACCAACCAGGACAGATAAAACGGGTCAGGTTAGTACGTCGTATAGACGGTCACTATGCCCAATTCTCAGTCAGTGTAGACAACAAAGTAGAAACACAACCAACGGGTAAAACCATTGGTTTAAAAATAAGTAGGCAACGTGAAGAACGCGCCAAGCGAGTGGCGCGTTGCGTAATCCAATCTAACGATTTGGTCGCCTATGAAGATCTGAGGATTAAGAACTTAGTTAAAAATCATTGTCTTGCCAAATCTATTAATGATGCTGGTTGGGATCAATTCAGGAAATGGTTAGAGTATTTTGGTCTGAAGTTTGGCAGGATAACTGTTGCGGTTAATCCTGCTTACACATCTCAAGAATGTTCTCACTGTGGGGCAGTAGTCAAAAAATCTCTGTCAACAAGAACCCATGTTTGTAAATGTGGATTTGTAATGGATAGAGATTGGAATGCTGCAATTAATAATATTCTGAAATTAGCCTTGAGTACGGTAGGGCATACCGGAACTTGGATCTTAGATCCGAACGCTTCAGGAGATTCGACCTCTACTCATGCTGGAGAAATCTTGTCTGAGCAAGTTGGGTCACAGAATGAAGAATCTTCGCCCTTATAGGGCGGAGATTGTCAAAGTTAAGTATGAATCACTTTATCGTCGGGGTTGACCAAGCGCAAGAATTTTTGCTTGATTTGATTGTCAAAGACTTCCCATTTAAGCTTGGTGTATTCGGCATTGTCATTGCTGCCGCTCAAGAAGCCGATGGGGATTTCAAATCCTCCCGCCATGTTGCGTCCGCCGCCATAATAGCGCCCTTGGCTGTCTCTACCGAGGGCTTGTTTGAGGAATTCGTCCGGATCGAGCGTCAGTTTGGTAGTTCTCAGGGAACCGATGATGACTTCTATGTCGTTGTCTTCGTCGTGAACGATTCCGTAGACGACGGCAGTGTGGACGTTTTCTTCGGTGGCGAGAAAATCAGCCGCCTGGGGAATGGCATCGCGATCGTCATAGCGCAAATAGCCCACCCCAGCGATAGAAAAGTTATTTTTGAGCTTGCGATTTTTCAGCGCTCGCTCGATCGCGTCCATCACGTGTCGCGATCGCGCTGATTGTAGAACGGCACTAAGCAACTGACAGTCGTAAAATCGACTTAGATAGGCTGCTGCTAGTAAATCTTCTTCCTGCGCTTGTAGCAAACCATTGGTATCGGAGCGCACGCCGTGCATCAAAGCGGTGGCGCATTTAACGTGGGCTTTGTTGTTACTGTTAAAGGTTAACAGTCCCGCCTGGATGTATTGGGTCAAAATCGTAGCCGTAGCTCGGATTTGCGGGCGCACGTCGATAAATTCCGCCTCTATTTCTCCTTGCTGGGTGTGGTGATCGATGACGACAACAAAGGGGATTTTTGCCTGTTTTACTAAGGGGATAAGTTGGCTAGTCGTTCCTTGACTGTCTACCAAAACGCATCCTTGATAAACGGATAAGTCCCGATCTTTGAGAGTCTGTACGCCCCAGCGTTTTGCAGGTAACTCCGTTAATTTTACCAAGGCAATATTCTCTTGATGGGAAAGGGTTCCTGCATAAACAATGTCGCATTGGATGTCGTACTGCTGGGCGATCAGTTGATACGCCCAAGCACTAGAGAGGGCATCTGGATCGGGAAAATCTTGGATGACGACGATCTGATATTCGCCTCGATGCCTTTCTAGCGTCTGCTTCAGTTTTTCTACGATCGGTCTGATAGATGCAGCATGGCTTTCTCGCTCGAAGGTCAAAGCAGCCGTTTCTTCGTGCCGATCGACAACTGCTGCATCTGCTTTGACTTCTGGATCGGTGGAATTGTTGCGATCGAGAGGAGTAAGTAAATTTGAAGTCATTTGAAAAGAATTTTAAAAAAGACTCAGCCGTTTTCCTGTAATAATTGAAGAATTATATAACCTGCTCCTAGTCTAAAACTAACTCACCTGTCGAGTGATGGATTTCATCGATTTATTTTTCTTAAGCGATAAGATTAAAGACAGCTCAAACTACTTACGATATAATTTATACAAAAATTTCCGTAGAGAGGAAGTCGGGTTAACCGACACGACAACCGAACGCGATCTATAGCGCAGCACTCGCACGAATTCAACATCGTTCGACATCTGAGGCGATTGTTTTTATCATAGCCTAAACTCAATAGTTTGTCATTGTGTTGAGGATTGGAGATTGGTAATATCAATTCGCCAGGATTGGCAATTCACAACACAATTGTCAATGATTTTCCCTTGGCAATTATTAAAATATAGTCAGGACATGAACCTGTCATGTAAAATTCACAATATTGTCACAGAAAGTTCATATCCCTCATCTACAGTAAGAAATGTCAGCTCAAGCGCTCCAGCCGTTTTCCTCAAACGACACTCCTCACACTGCTGAGCTGACTTCCTTCTCCTAGCGATCCGAAGCTATAGGGTATGCGAGACGATCCAAACACTATGAAACGAGCTTCTTTTGATTCGGAACTTCCCCATCAATCTTCTTTTTCTGGCTCTCGCTTCTCTCCCGCGAAGAGAATGGCAACCTACCTATCGCTGCTGCTGTTGGGAGCAGGAATGGGAGTAGGAGGAGTATATATTGCTGGCAGTCCGCCAATGTTGACGCGCACGCCGGGGACTTCAGCTTTAGCTCAAAATAATGAGAACTCTCAAGAAAATTCTACCCCCGCGATCGCCGCTCCCACTAACTTTGTGAGTGAGGTAGTCAATCGAGTCGGTCCGGCGGTGGTTAGAATTGATGCCTCGCGCACGGTACGAACACAAGTGCCAGAGATGTTTGACGACCCGTTTTTCCGTCGCTTCTTTGGGGATGCAATTCCTTCTTCTCCAGAGCGGCAGATTCAGAGAGGCGTAGGTTCCGGCTTTATTGTTAGCGCCAACGGTCAGATTTTGACGAATGCCCACGTAGTCGATGGCGCGGATCGAGTTACCGTAACCCTCAAAGACGGTCGCACTCTAACGGGTAAAGTCTTGGGGACAGACGATCTGACGGATGTAGCGGTTGTCAAAGTAGAAGCAGAGAATTTGCCGACCGTGAAGTTGGGCGACTCAAACGCACTCCAAGTCGGAGAGTGGGCGATCGCGATCGGAAATCCTTTAGGATTAGATAACACCGTCACCACGGGGATTATTAGCGGTACGGGTCGCAATAGTTCCCAAATCGGCGTCGGCGATAAGCGAGTCAATTTCATTCAAACCGATGCGGCGATCAATCCCGGTAACTCTGGGGGTCCTCTACTGAATGCCAAGGGAGAAGTCGTGGGCATCAATACCGCAATTATTCGCGGTGCTCAAGGTCTCGGTTTTGCCATTCCCATCGATCGAGCGATGCAGATTGCCGAGCAATTGATTGCTAAAGGAAAGGTCGAGCATGCGTATCTGGGCATTCAAATGGCAGAGATTACCCCAGAACTCAAGCAAACGTTACAAGAAAACGAGGGGTTGACCATCAATGCCGACCAAGGAGTATTGATTGTCAGAGTCGTTCGCAATTCTCCAGCTGCTCGCGCGGGATTGAGGGCAGGCGATGTCATCCAAACAATTAACGGTCAATCTGTTAGCACGCCCAGTCAAGTTCAAGATACTGTCGAGAAAACAGCAGTAGGTAATGAGTTATCCATAGCAGTAGAACGCGATGGGAGAACGGTAAATTTGAATGCTAGAGTGGGAGTATTCCCAACTCGACAAGCTCAAGGTTAGTAGTTGGAAAAAGGAAGCAGAGACGAAATTCCGATCTCCTCTAGGGACAAGGTATTGTCTTGTCCCTACGCCTAACTTCCAACCCTTAATTTCTCTCTATGCGACAAGTTCTCAGCGGATTTGGCTTTCTTGCGGGAGCCTCTTATCCTTTTCGCGCCTTGGCAGTTTTTCGACGCACGCCTCGTCTGTGGGGTTATTTAATCGTTCCAATTTTGCTGAATTTTTTTCTAGGCATTATTTTATATGCAGGCTCTCTATATTTAGGTTGGCAGGTAGTCCAGGATCTCATCACTGGTCTCTCCAACTGGGTCGATTCATTAATTGCTAATCTTCCCGCTTGGTTGGGGATTTTGGAATATCTTATTGTTGGGTTGGGTTTTTTACTGCATCTGCTGTTGATTATCGTGTTATTCATCGTCACGGGCTTCTTGTTGACTCAAGTGGGAGTGACGCTAGGCGCGCCATGGTATGGAAAACTCTCAGAAGAGTTAGAGAAAATTCGCACGGGTAAGCTACAAGCGGTAGAAGTCGGAATTTTTCGGGATATTTGCCGAGCAATCCTGTTTGAATTTAAAAAACTGGTACTCTTTGCCTGTGTAGGAATCCCTTTATTTGTGCTAAATTTTCTGCCGGGAGTAGGTACGGTAATCTCTACAGTTGGTGGGATAATCCTGACGGGAACGATTGTTTGTCTCGATTTTTTAGATGGTCCGCTAGAACGCCGACGCTTGAGCTTTCGAGACAAGTTGAGTGTCGTTTTTGGCAGTTTGCCTGCCAGTGCCGGCTTTGGTTTGGTCTGTTTGGGATTGATTAGTATTCCCTTAGTCAATCTGGTGACGATTCCGCTGTGCGTTGCTTCGGGAACATTGTTTTTTTGCGATCGCATTTTGCCCAAGCGTTTTCGGTCTGTTGATAATGCTAAGGGCTAATTAGCTAATTTATGTTAAGTCAAACGATCTCGATTCCCGATACCCCAAATGTCAGTTTGGTAGCCTTTTATGGCACTAAACCAACTGCCTTAAAATTATTCATTGAATCCTTACAAACACGCATTTCAGAAGCGCTGGATAATAGTTTTGAATGTTATCTCCTCGAACAAGTACACGCCACAATTATTGGATGTGAAGGATTGAAAACAGAAAAAGGCATCCTAAGCAAGTGGTTTTTAGAGCATCGGGGTGAAGAAAGATATATTAAGTTAGCTGATTTTATCAATTATGTTCGTCAGAGCGATCGCTTGCCCATTCATGTAAAGATCGGTGGCTACGCTCCAAAGATCGACTATGGTTTTTTAAGTCAAAATAAGCATCCCTTTGAACGTTCTTTTCAATTTCTAGGAAATATTGCCGTATCGATCGGATGGTCGTTGAGAGAAAGAAAAATTTCTCGCGATCTCGATCGCTTTCGTCTAGAATGCCAAAATTTTAACTTACTCCATAAATATCATAAGCACCCCAATTCAGTAGATAATGATTGCTATATGCGGATTGGCGTTATCAAAGGCAAAGTTAACGATCGAGAAATCAAAAAGATCGAACGAGAAATTCAGAATAGTTTGAGAAATATATCGCCCATTCATTTATCTATAGGTTTCGATAACCTCAAATTTGTAAGGTATCAAGATCTAGCACTTTCACTTGATAAAACTCAAATAATTTCTCTTAAAAATGCCACTGAAGATAAAGTCGAAAAATTTTATCCATCGAGATAATAAAAAGCGTAAACGATCGAGGAAAGATTATTGGATTAATAGTGCAATGGCACAGTTACTAAAGGAAGAAAAACAAAAAATATCCAACTCCAATACCACCAATTATAAGTCAGATAAAAACTATCTTCGCTAAGAATAAGATCGATTCGTTCTTTTAAACGGCTATGAGAAGTTGGATCGCTTAGAGCAGCACAAAAACTAGCTGATATATCTATGAATGAAGATTGACTAACTTGTTGGGCAACTAACAGCAGCGATTCTGCTAACAGTAAAGAATCTACTTGTTGAATTGCTTGCCGATCTGCTCTTAATTCTCTTAATAATAAAAGTTCTTGCCAGAGAGATTCTGTATTCGGCAACCAAAAAGTCAGCGATCGCAACCAACCTAACCAGAAAAACCAAAAAGTATCTCGATTATTATAATGAGCTTGTTCGTGAGCTAATACAGCTATGATATGTTCGCGATCGAGGATATTTAAAAGTCCCTTACTAATAACTAATTCAGGATTTAAAAAACCGATTTGGGCACTGTAAGGAAAATTTGTCTCTAAAATTCTGGCGATTTTTCCTTCTACTATTTGCTGGGGATAGGCACAAATTTTTTGCCGAGATCGCCACGCTTGATACGATAACTTAACACCTAAAATGCCTGCAAAAGTAACAAACCCTATAGCCAGCATATAGCTCAACCAGCTTGCTCTCCAGCCTAGCATTGTGCCTTTATATCCCATGCACGATACTGCTACAGCCGTCATTAGCAATAGTAAGGGAGGAAAAAGAAATAAAAATAGCGATCGCTGCCAGGATTTTCTCCAATTTCCTAACAGCTTTAACGACATTAATCTAATACTAAAAGCCAAGCCCAAGGCTAACAAAATCATCAATGCATGCATTATTTTTGTTCCTCTCTTTGGCGACGAATTTTTTCTAGACGGGACGCAATCGCTTCTAGTTGTTCGAGACTGGCTGTATCCAGGCTATCCGCAAAAGAAGCTACGATATCGGGATTGCTAACGGCTAAAAATTGATGCAACTGTTCGTAAGATTTAATTGCCCGCGCTTCTTCGCGAGATACCAAAGGTTCCCAATAAAAAACCCGCCCTTTTTTATAACAAGACAACCATCCTTTGTTAGTTAAACGATTGAGAACGGTAGTGACTGAAGTATAAGCTAATTCTCGGTCTGGATCCGATAAAATTCGCTCGTGAACTTCTTTGACAGTCGCGCAACCCAGTTCCCAAACAATGTTTAAAATTTCTGTTTCTAAAGGTCCCAGAGACAGTTGTCTGGGGCGATAATCAGGTAACGGAGACATATTTCTTGTTTTCGTTTGCTGTTTAATGATGCCTGTTAAAGGCGATAAATTGTATCATCGATCGCTCAATCGATTCCGTTAATCGATCGTTAAGCCAATTTAATTTTAGAGGGTTAACGTTCCTGATAGAATAGCTTCGTCCCTTTTCACTACACTAACATGTCTGCTGAAACCCAAGCATCGTCACAAAATACAACTGGCGCTGATGCGGTAGATGCTGCTATCGCCAAAGGAATCGATCTCGATGGCACTCCCATTCCGGCTGAAAAACTGGAACTCTACAACAAAATCATGGCACTAGAAGCCAACAGACAGCGTAGCGGCGTTAGCAATACGATGCGATCGCGAATCGTTAGAATTGGTTCCAAGCATATTGCTAAAGATGAATTAAATCAAATGTTAACTGATGCTGGTTTTGCCCCTCTAAAAGAGAAAGAAATCGCCTTTTTTATGGCGGCAAATAAATGACAAGATTGATAGGAATCGACCCTAGCGAGTTCGGCATTTAGGATCTTAGAAATGTGCTACTCAAGCTTTGCGCTCGCAATACCATGTCCGAACGTCAGTTCTTTCAATTACCCCGCCTAAATTTTAAAATCTGGATTCTGGCAGCAGGTCGATCGATCTCTCAAATTGGCACGGGTTTTACACTATTTTATGCGCCAATTTTTTTCGTCAATCAAGTTGGTTTATCTGCCACGACTGTCGGAATTGCTTTAGGCAGTGGCTCTCTTTCTGGGATAGTCGGACGTTTTTTAGGGGGATCGTTTTCGGATTCTCAGTGGTGGGGACGCAGAAAGACTTTATTGCTTTCTGCCGCTATTTCTGCGATCGCAGATGTCGTTTTGGCACTTACCTATAATTTTCCTACCCTAGTCATTGGCAATTTATTGATGGGGTTGGGAATCGGTTTATATTGGCCCGCTACGGAAGCCGCTGTTGCCGATTTAACCACCATCGAACAGCGAAATGAAGCGTTTGCCATTACTCGCTTAGCCGATAGTATTGGTTTGGGATTGGGGGTAGTTTTGGGCGGCGCCTCGATCGCTTTTTCAGGTAATTATCGTACTTTGTTTATTATCGATGGCATTTCTTTTCTTGTTTTTTTTGCCATTGTTTATGTTGCCATTTCTGAAACTTACCAATTTCACAAACGCCAACGCGATCCGAGTCGAGGATGGTTAGTTGCATTAAGCGATCGCCGTTTAATAATTTACTCTATTGTTAACGTTATTTTTACTACTTATGTTTCTCAAATACAAAGCACGATGCCGCTCTATTTCAAAAATTTTGTTTCGGGAAGAGGATTTTCTCCCACAATAATTAGTCTTATTTTTAGTTGGCATATCGTTTTTAGCGCCCTCTGTCAGTTACCCGTCGCGAGATTTCTTAACCGCTTTAGTCGCATCGAGGCTTTAATCTTTTCTCTTCTGTTCTGGGGAGTCGGATTTATCTTAGTTTGGCTGACAGGAATTTCCACAACTTATGCTTTGGTCTGGGCTATTTTAGCGCTAGGAGTTTTGGCAGTGGCTACGGTAGCCTATACGCCTTCTGCGTCTGCTCTCGTTGTCGATTTATCGCCTCCGTCTCTGAGAGGAATTTATTTATCCATTAATTCTCAATGTTGGGCAATTGGTTATTTAATTGGTCCGCCACTGGGAGGATGGGCACTCGATCGCTCTCTCAGTTTTGCCCATAGTTTTTGGTTGGCTTCTGCTGCTAGTATTAGTTTAGGAATTTTGATTTTACGATATCTCGATCGAATTTTAAAAAGCGATCGCTAATTTTCTCAATTTTTTTCAACGTTTATATAATTTGCGCCCAATTTTTTGTAGCATTTTGCTTTACTTTTTTGACTTTCTGCCTTATATTTTAAATAATAGGTATCTTTGCGTTTTAATTTTAATGCAAATTTTTCCATTTTAAAAAATATCCTTTAAAAAAATTATCCCAAAAGTTGCTGGCAATTACAAGAAAATTTTCACGAATAATTACTAATTAATAATTAAGATTTTACTGTCGCCGTTCTTGTAACTTGCGATAAACCTCTCTAAGATCGACCTGGTGATAAGCCAAAGCGACTAGAGCATGATAAAACAGATCGGCAACTTCAGAAGCGATCGCGGCTTTATCGTCGTCCTTACATGCCATCACGACTTCTGACGCTTCTTCGCCAATTTTTTTGAGAATTTTATTATCTCCACCTGCAAATAACTGACAGGTATAAGATTTTTCAGTTGGATTATCCCTGCGATCGCAAATAACTTTAAACACTTCAGATAACGTATCGGCTGGCGGAGCATCTTTCATTCCATCTACTCGATGAAAACAACTCCTTTCGCCTGTATGACAAGCGATATCGCCGATTTGTTCGATGGTGAGTAATAGAGCATCGCTATCGCAGTCATAGCGAATGGAGCGTACCTTTTGAATGTGTCCAGAAGTTGCCCCTTTGTGCCATAGTTCTTGTCGCGAACGACTCCAATACCATGCCTCGCCGGTTTCTAGGGTTTTTTGGAGAGAGTCTCGATTCATCCATGCCATCATTAAAACCGTCCCATCGAGATAATCTTGAGCGATCGCGGGAACTAATCCTCGCTCGTTGTAGCGAATTTCATCAATGGGGATGGCTTGGGTTAGCGAAGTTGGTTGAGTCGAAGACATAGTGTTGGTAAGCTCTCAACAAAGCTGTAGTGCTTTCCAAATTGTACTTTATAAAGACTCTTATCTTTGATATAGAGAGTGTCAATGAATGGCATGATAGTTTATGATACCCATTCAGAAGCTTTGCTGTTGAGATTATTGGCTTGGCAAACCGATCGCGCTGACATTGCTGCAGAAGACAATCTCTCTGTCAAAATAGCGTTTTATCCGTGCAGTCGGTTGGGAGTTACCGATATAAATCAACGCGCTTTTAGCCTGGGAAAATGCCTTGGCAATTATCTCTCACATTTTGTCCGAACGATCCGATTCAAAAACTAAAGGGAAAGAGTTCTGCTCTCAACTCTGGATCTGACGGTGCGATCGCTGCTCGCGAGAGACTAAATTCGATGGTGCAAGCGTTTGAGAAGATGCCTCTAAAGTCGAGACAGCAAAGTTTGGAAGGGTACTGAGTTAAGTACGTACCATGAATGAACTAAATTCTTTCGGGAGAACAATGGTAAAACGATTCATTTGGGTTGTTATAGCAACCGTATTTTTTGTGTTTCAATTCCACGTTAGCGGTGCATCGGCTTTGGAATTCGATGAAGCCACGCGCACTATCACCTTAAACGAAGCCGGTGAAACCGTCACCCTGAGTTCTAAAGAAGTGACCGAAGGTCAGCGTCTATTTAACTCAACTTGTACGAAATGCCACCTCCAAGGCAAGACCAAGACCAATAACAACGTGAGTTTGGGTTTAGATGATTTGGCTGGTGCAGAACCTCCTCGCGATAATCTTTTAGCTTTGGTCGATTACCTCAAACATCCCACCAGCTACGATGGAGAAACCGATTTGTCTGAGGAGCATCCCAACGTCAGCAGACCCGATCTTTATCCAGAACTGAAAAATTTCACTGAAGATGACATTTATAACATTGCTGGCTATATGTTAGTCGCGCCGAAGTTAGATCCGAGATGGGGAGGAACGATTTATTTCTAACTCTGAAAAGTTGACGATTTCGGCGTTACAACGTTGACTCAAAAATTCCCCCTAGTTTTTCGCTGGGGGGATTTTATTATAATTTTCTAAAAATCTATAACTGTTAATGACCAATAACCAAATTTTAGGGGGCGATCGCGCGAGGAGCCTTTGGTGGGAGGCTTGGCGGCGGTTTCGTCGAGATGGGATGGCTATCTTAGGAACGGTCGTTCTGTTGAGTATTATCGTTGCGATCGCCATTGGACCGCTGATTTATACCACTCCTATCGATCGCATCGATTTCGGGCAAGCGGCCGCGCCTCCGAGTTGGCAACATCCCTTTGGCACCAACGATCTCGGTCAGGATTTACTAGCTAGGATATTGTTTGGCGGGCGCGTTTCTCTGGCCGTTGCCCTCGCAGCCATGTTAGTGACCACCTTCTTGGGAACGTTTATCGGCGCGATCGCGGGGTTCTATGGGGGAATTGTCGATAGCCTATTGATGCGCCTGACAGATTTATTTTTATCGCTGCCTCAGTTACCTTTATTGCTGTTGGTGGTGTATTTATTCCGAGACGCGATTCGGGCGGTCGCCGGACCTGAAGTCGGAATTTTTCTGCTGGTTGTTGTGGTCATTGGCGGACTCAATTGGATGCCCGTGGCGCGATTGGTGCGAGCCAATTTCCTGAAACTGCGGGAGATGGAATTCGTCATGGCAGCTACTGCCATAGGCGCGCGTCCGAGTCGATTAATCTGGGTGCATCTCTTTCCCAACGTCCTTAGCGTCATTATCGTTGCCGCTACCCTAGCGGTTGGCAATGCCATCATTACCGAATCGACTCTCAGCTTTCTGGGATTGGGATTTCCGCCTGATGTCCCTACTTGGGGCAGAATGTTGTACGACGCTCAAAATTATCTGACCTCGGCTCCTCACATGGCACTGTTTCCCGGTTTGGCAATCTTTTTGACCGTGCTGAGCATCAACTATATCGGCGACGGTTTGCGGGATGCCCTAGATCCAAAAACGCGATAATCTTTGATAACTTATTCGATATTTTTTGGGTTATTCTAGGGAATCCTGAGAATATATAAATTAAATAAACGCGACTTTGCCTATTTATGAGCGCTACCCCAGTAATCGTTCCTTTTGTCGATCTTTCCTGGCAACACGAACCGCTACAAACCGACATAGAACAAGCGATTAAAAGCGTCATCGAGCGAGGAGATTTTATCCTGGGTCATGCCTTGAGCGAGTTTGAAACGGCTTTTGCTCGCGCTTGCGGAGTCGAACATGGCATCGGGCTAGCATCGGGCACCGACGCGATCGCCCTTGGCTTGCAAGCTTGCGGCATCGGCGCGGGCGACGAAGTTCTCGTTCCTGCCAATACATTTATTGCCACGATTCTGGGAGTTATCCAAGCGGGAGCAACCCCCATTTTAGTCGATTGCGACCCCGATACCGCCCTCATCGATTTAAATTTGGCTGCTAAGGCAATTACTGCCAAAACCAAAGCGATTATCCCCGTTCATTTATACGGGCAGATGGTTTCTCCAGGGCAGTTATTAGATTTTGCTAGCGCCTATAACCTACTGATTTTTGAAGATGCTGCCCAAGCGCATTTGGCACAACGGGAAGGCTACACGGCTGGCTCGGTGGGAATCGCAGCCGCCTTTAGCTTTTATCCGAGTAAAAATCTCGGCGCGTTTGGCAATGGCGGCATGTTAGTTACTCGCGACGAAGCGATCGCCAAAAAAGTCCGAACCCTGCGCAACTACGGCGCGCCCAGCAAATACTATCATGTCGAACTGGGCAAAAACAGCCGTCTCGATACGATCCAAGCCGCTATTCTCCAGGTTAAACTGCCCTATCTATCCAAGTGGAATCGCTTGCGCTATCAAGCTGCCCAAGAGTACGATCGTCGCTTGCAACCCCTACAGTCGTTTGGAATCTCTGCGATCGCTAATCAAAGCGGCACGGGACACGTTTATCACCTCTACGTCATTCAAATTAGCGAAGCTTGCCCTTTAAACCGCAATGAAATTCAGAACCAACTGGCAGCTAGCGGCATCCAAACGGGCATTCACTACCCCCTTCCCTGCCATCTCCAACCCGCCTGCCGTCATCTCGGCTATCAAATCGGCGACTTTCCCAGCAGCGAACGACTGTGCGATCGCATTTTATCCTTGCCAATGTATCCGGGGTTAAGCCGCGAGCCGATCGAATTTCTCAGCGAGCAGTTGTCATCTCTCGCTAGAGTGGTTTCAATTTAAAAAGGTTGTTAAATCTAAACGCGATCCGACTAGGAGCGTAACGATGCTCGCCAAACAAAAATTTCCGCTTGTCAGAGAACAAAACCTCTTTACCATCCTTGTTATCGTTTTACTGGGCGTTCTTTACGCTCCAATCCTTCTCCACTGGTACGATGGCTGGTTAAACAAAAGTATCAGCACCGAACACGAATACTTTAGCCACGGGCTAATCGGTTTTCCCTATGCCGCCTATATTTGTTGGATGCAGCGTAAAAAGTGGCTGCGCTTAGAAAATCGCTCTCATCCCATCGGCGGATTTTTATTGCTATTAGCAGCGGTTTTTTACTTAACTGGCTCTGCCGAATTTGTCAATTTGTCCTTTCCCATTATTTTAACGGGGGTCTGTCTCTGGCTCAAAGGACTGCCTGGTTTGAGGCTGCAAAAATTTTCTTTGCTTTTAGTTTTACTAGCTACTCCCAATTCAGTTCCTTACCTAATTACGCCCTATACGTTACCCTTGCAAATGTTTATTGCGGGAGCCGCAGGTTTTCTTCTGATGCAATTGGGATTTAACGTTACGGTGGATGGAATTTATCTAGCTGTCGATGGAAAACTCGTAGAAGTCGCTCCCTATTGTGCTGGCTTAAAAATGTTGTTTACCAGCCTCTATGTTGCTTTGCTGCTTTTACATTGGACGGGAAATTTAAGTAATAGAAAAAAAACAAATTTGTTATTAATAGGAGCTGTCGTCATTAGTATCGTTGCTAATATTATTCGCAATACGTTACTAAGCTTTTTTCACGGTAGAGGATACGACCAACTCTTTAAATGGCTCCACGATGGAATGGGCGGCGATCTGTATTCGACCGCTATGTTAGGTGCCATTGTCTTACTTCTAAATTTTTTAGGGAGGTTCGATCCAGTCATCGAGTCAGAAAAGTCGGAATCACTTTCTAAAACTCAAGAGTCATAATTTCTAAACATCGAGGGAGCGATAATTTGATGGCTGCGATAAACCTAATTAAAATCAAAAAATCACTTTCAATTACTCGGATGGCCCTAGTCTTGCTGCTGATTGCGATCGCCGCTATTGGAACCATTCCCGGCTACTTGGGGGGTCAGTGGTCATGGGTAGATTTGCCAAAAGTGACCCAGATCGAGCGGCTCAAAAATCTGCGCGACAATGGTTTAACGCTTCCCGGCTGGAAAACCATCGAACAACAACAAGTTTTGATTGGAGGAAATCAATGGTCGTATCAAAAGCTCGAACGAGAGGGAAAAAATTCCGTCGAACTCTGGCTGATGCCCCAAGATTATTACAAAAACCATCCACAAGTTGAATGGACGGATCTTAACGGTTTCGAGCGCTGGCAGACAGATTCCCACAAAACCCTAAATCTAACCGATCGCGTCAGCGCTAGCTTTTTTAGAGCCTGGAATCGAAAAACCTATGCGGTAGTTCAGTGGTATGCTTGGGCTGGCGGCGGGAATGTTTCTTCGCTGCAATGGTTTTTAGCCGACCAATGGGCGCAGTTACATCGCCGCCGAGCTGCCTGGGTTGCCGCAAGTCTAAAAATTCAAATCGATCCGCTCTCAAGTGTAGAATCGACGGAAGCTTTCGCTCAATCCCTGGCTCAAACGGTTCGGACAACTTTAGAAAAAGAGATTTTTCACCCATCGTAAAGGCTAGCGATCGGGGTCTACAAGCAGTTAAAGTAGGAAAATTGCTTTTTAACCAATGAGGGGTAGATCCACAAGACGAACGCGAGACGAGAAAATCTCGTCTCGCGTTCAAAAGATTTAAATACCCACTTGCTGTAAGTACTGGCGAGGATTGTAACTGCGAAGGTGGCGGAGTTTTTCGTAGTATTCCCGTTCGGTGGCGCTAAGATTTTTAGGCGTATCGATCGCGATCTTCACCAATAAATCGCTCCGTCTGTCTTTGGGATGAATCCATCCTTTGCCCCGCAGCCGGAGAGATTGACCGGAACGAATGCCAGGGGGCACTTTCACTGTTACCATGCCATCGGGAGTCGGAACCTCAATGGAGGCTCCTAAAACGGCTTCATCTGGTGCAATCGGCACCTCGCAAACCAAGTTATCTCCCTCAAACTGGAAAAAAGGGTGGGGTTCTAACTCCACAGTCAAGTACAGGTCGCCCCGTTGTTGCGTGTAGGGACTTACCGAACCCTTGCCGCGCACTCTTATACGACTGCCTGGTTTGGCGCCGGGGGGAATGCGGACATCAACAACCTCATTGCCCAGATTAAGGCGTTTTTGAACGCCGCGAAATGCTTCGGAAAAGGTGAGGCGAATGCTAGCTTCTCGATCTGCAGCAGGCGTTTGAGTACCAAAACCGCCAAAGTCGCCATATCCCCCAAAATCGGTATATCCACCCGGTCTGCTACCGGTTGAGGTTCGGTAAGTGTAGGTTCGACTTTGAGTCCCGCCGGGACTAGAAACGCGACCGAGTAATTCGTTAATAAAATCTTCAAAATTGGCGAACTGGCTGAAGTCAAAGCCGCCAAAATCAACGCCAGCGCCACCGGGAGACCACCCTCCAGCCTGTTCCGCTTGTTTCCAGTACCGACCGAATTGGTCGTATTTTTGGCGCTTATTGGGGTCTGACAAGACTTCATAAGCTTCGCTGATTTCTTTGAAGCGTTCCTCGGCTTTTTTATCGCCGGGATTGCGATCGGGATGATACTTTACAGCTAGCCTGCGGAAGGCTTTTTTAATTTCTTCGGTGCTAGCATTTTTGCTGACCCCTAGAGTGGCATAATAGTCTTTGAAGTCAGTCGAAGCCATTAATAAATATCTCCTCTTCAATTACTGGTGGTTCGCGTTTGTTGGCGAGGATTTAACAGTTAATGAGTTAAGAATAATAACTTTTTCTGAGAGTTCCTCTTCATCTAGGTTAACAGAATGATTAACTGAAGTCAGTTCGGTTCTTACTCTCTACAGCAAGGGCAATTTCCGTACCAGTTGTACGGACAGGTTGAATTATCAAAATTTCTAATCTGGTCTCCCAAGTCGCACTTGGCGGCGATCTCTTCCGGCAAGCCTGCCTTGGCTTTCAGTTTCCGACGTTCCCGACCGTTGCGTTCGGACTCATTCCTCCAAGATCGCACAAAAATGAATAAAAAATCAAGCAAAAATGAAAAAAAGATGAGACTTTTTTGCGAGAAATTCAGTTAAAATCTTTAGAGGCGCGAATTAGTTACTAAATGGAATCTTTATCAACAGTATTAATGGCAGTAGGATTATCAGCAGATGCATTTGCTGTTGCTATGAGTAGTGGGTTGCTGATTAAGCATATCAAAATTAATAAAGCGCTAAAGATTGCTTTATTTTTCGGGGGATTTCAATCTCTTATGCCGCTGCTTGGATGGATGGCAGGGCTAACTTTTAGAGAGATTTTGTCTTCATTCGACCATTGGATTGCTTTTGGCTTGTTGGGAATTATAGGAGGGAAAATGATCTATGAATCCCTGACAAGCGATGATGATGAAAGAAGATTTAATCCTTTAGATACCTACACGCTGACCGTTCTTGCTATAGCGACCAGTCTCGACGCTCTTGCAGCAGGACTGGGATTAGCGGTAATTAAAACTTCAATTGTTTTAGCAGTAACTACTATTGGGGCTATTACTTTTAGCTTGTGTTTTTTGGGCGTATTCATCGGTCATAGATTCGGAAACTTATTCAGTAAAAAAATTGAAATTATTGGTGGATCGATTTTAATTTTTATTGGGAGTAAAATTTTGTTCGAGCATTTAACGATTTAGGAAATAGAAAATAACATAATATAGAGATTCATAAGATTTTAGCGATCGACTCTGGCAAGGTAAGAAATTATTTGCTCGCGATCGCCGTTCTCAAACCAACCAATTGCTGTTGGAGTCCATTCTCTACGATTGATGGTCGATTTCTGGATCTCGACTTAAGATAAACCTTTTGGGAAAAAAGTTGGTAACATCTAAAATGCCCAGTCGCCATTTGCCTTTCCTTAATTTCTGGTTGGCAAAGGTGTCTTTAAAAGAGAAAATGAGATTACAGTTTCTATGTCAGTCTGTCTTGTGGATAAGGTTCGTACTGTTTCAGACGCAAAGCGTGATTTCTATACTCATCACACCCGCCCGATCAACTCGATCTATCGCCGCTTCGTAGAAGAGTTGATAGTAGAGATGCATTTGCTCTCCGTCAATACGGACTTTCGTTACGATGCTATTTATGCCTTGGGAGTCGTCACCGCTTTCGAGCGTTTCATGCAAGGATATCAACCCGAACAAGATAAATCATCGATTTTTGCAGCACTGTGCCAAGCAACTGGCGGCAATTGGGAACAGTACCGTCAAGAAGCCGGAGAAATCTTAGCCCAAGCCAAACAGATGTCGGTGCAGGAATTAATCGCTAAAATTAATTCCTCTACGCCTACGGGTGGCGAAAACAGATTGGTAGAAACTTTACAGGCAATAGCTAATCGGTCGAACTACAAGTATAGCCGTCTGTTTGCCATCGGTCTGTATACGCTTTTAGCAGAAGCCGACCCAGACATACTCAGAGACCCAGAAAAACGCGATCGCACCCTTAAGGAAGTGACCGAAGCCTTACATCTCTCGCCAGAAAAGCTACAAAAAGATTTAGATCTCTATCGCTCGAACTTAGATAAAATGGATCAGCTTCTCAAGGTTCTTGAAGAAGCTTTGGAAGCCGAGCGCAAAAAGCGCCAACAGCAAAAACCAGAGCAAGGAACCGCTCAAATCAATAACGACGAGAAAAATCCGTAAAGAAATGTCGCAATAACGAAGACTCATGACAACCAAACCGAGATCGGGAATCAACATCGAACGCCAACCCACTCAAGCACGCTTGAATGAATTGGGAGTGTTTGACTGGTCGATTTGGACAAAAGAAGTATCGGAGTTTTCCTGGACGTATGATGTAGAAGAAACCTGCTATTTTCTCGAAGGCGATGTCGTCGTCACTCCCGATGGCGGCGAACCCGTGGAAATGGGAAAAGGAGATTTAGTGACTTTTCCGGCAGGAATGTCCTGCACTTGGAAAATTCGCCGCGACGTTAAAAAACATTATTCCTTTGGCTGAAGGATCGGTCGAGAAGAGTCTAAATTGCAGGGTTAAATTGGGAAATTTTCGTTCGATTGTTCGGATTAGTCCCCTAAATCTAGTTAAAATGAAAGTACAGGCTGTCGTGGAGGACAGAATTGTGACAATTTCTTTCTATTTAGATAAAATCTTTTCCGAACTCGAACAACTCGATCGCGTCGATACAGTTACAGGTGCCATCTATCGCCAACAAGCGCAAGAGATTTTAGCCGATCCTTCTATTGCCTTGAAAGTTAAAATTGCGATCGCCGATTTGCTCAGCCAAGCCAACCGACGACTTGCCATAGCATCGGCTGGAAACAACGAAGAAAGCTATTGACATTTCGTCGCTACACTGCTTTGCAGTGTAGCGGCGGATTGGCAAGAGCGAGGAGAAATCCTACTTAGGATATTAGCTCTCCTGCTTTCAATCACACGCAGAGAGAACATTCGGTTAGAGGTAAGGTGGAGAGGCTTCGTCCCAGGTTAAAGGGAAAAGATATGTAGCAGTTTTCCCTTTTCCCAAGCGAAGCCTTTTCCCCTTATTACTTACCCGAAATAAAAGCAAAAAGCCTATCGTACATTACAGTAAGGGACTTACCCTAATATTAAAGTTAAAATCGTAAAGTTATCGGTCATTGACACGAGAGCGCGAAAGGTTACACTGATAGCAAATAACTAAGAACTAATAACAAATAACTGAATTCATGTGCGGCATTGTTGGTTATATTGGTACTCAAACAGCAATAGATATTTTATTAGAGGGATTAGAAAGACTAGAATATCGAGGCTATGATTCTGCTGGAGTGGCTACGGTTTTAGAAGGAAAACTCCGCTGCGTTCGCGCCAAGGGCAAACTCTACAACCTGCGAGAAAAATTAGCCAGAGAAGACAATGCCGCCCGCATCGGCATCGGACATACCCGTTGGGCAACCCACGGCAAACCAGAAGAATACAATGCCCATCCCCACATGGATACAGACGGAAGAGTTGCCGTCGTTCAAAACGGGATTGTAGAAAACCATCAGGAGTTGCGCGAAGAACTTAAAAGTCAAAATCGCCAGTTCCTCTCGGAAACTGATACGGAAGTCATTCCTCATTTAATTGCCGATTTATTACCCGAAAAGACAGAAGAAGATTTAAGCCATCCCAGCCCTTTCTTAAAAGCCGTCCAACAAGCCGTCAATAGGTTAGAAGGGGCATTTGCGATCGCAGTTTTATGTGCGGACTACCCCGACGAACTGATCGTCGCCCGCCAACAAGCCCCCCTTATCGTAGGATTCGGTCAGGGGGAATTTTTCTGCGCTTCCGATGCCACCGCCTTAGTGTCCCATACCCGCGCCGTACTGCCTCTAGACAATGGAGAGATCGCCCGCCTCACGCCGCTGGGTGTAGAAGTCTACGACTTTACAGGCAAGCGCCTCAAAAAAATGCCCCATATCCTCGACTGGACTTCTACTACGGTAGAAAAACAGGGCTTCCGTCACTTCATGCTCAAAGAAATCCACGAGCAACCGGGGGTAGTGCGCACTTGTCTGGAAACCTATCTCAATCCCGATTGGCACGCACAAGATAACCCAACCTATAGCCCAATTAATTTGGGCATCCCGCCAGAACTTTACGACGATCTCGAACACATCCAGATCCTCGCCTGCGGGACGAGTTGGCACGCCAGTCTGGTCGGCAAATACCTCATCGAACAGTTAGCGGGCATTCCTACGATGGTGCAATACGCCTCGGAATTTCGCTACGCACCGAGTCCAATTACTGCCAATACCCTTACCATCGGCGTTACTCAGTCGGGAGAAACGGCGGACACCCTAGCTGCTCTAGAAGCAGAAAAACAGCGTCGAGCTGGACTCAAACCTAAATATGCTCCTCAGCTGTTGGGAATTACCAATCGCCCAGAAAGTACGCTTGCCCGCATGGTCGATCGCATTGTGAACACCCAAGCGGGAATCGAAATCGGCGTAGCGGCAACAAAAAGCTTCATGGCACAGTTGATGGGATTCTATTTTCTCGCTCTCGATCTCGCCTATCGCCGTCAGAGTTTGCCTATAGAAAAGTTGGCGTCGATTGTAGAAGGGTTGCGCCAACTGCCCGGACAGATCGAGTTAGTGTTAGAAAAACAAGAACCCCTCATCGAAGAACTCGCTCACGAATTTGCCGAGACGCAAGATTTTATCTTTATCGGACGGGGCATTAACTTCCCAATCGCCTTAGAAGGGGCACTCAAACTCAAAGAAATCAGCTATATCCATGCAGAAGGCTATCCAGCTGGAGAAATGAAACACGGTCCCATCGCGCTATTGGATTCAAAGGTGCCAGTGGTTGCGATCGCGGTTCCCGGTAGCGTCTATGAAAAAGTCCTCTCCAACGCCCAGGAGGCAAAAGCCCGCGATGCCCGTCTGATAGGAGTGACGGCAATGACCGACCGACAAGCCGAATCGATCTTTAACGATTTATTAGCCGTCCCAGCCGTAGATGAATTATTGTCTCCCGTTTTGACAGTGATTCCCTTGCAGTTATTGGCTTATCACATTGCGGCGCGACGCGGTTTGGATGTAGATCAGCCAAGAAATCTGGCAAAGTCGGTGACGGTGGAATAGGGGTCAACCCAATTCACAATTCATAATTGGCAATTCGCAATTCTAGGAGTCGCAGACAAGCTAGGCGTAAGCGATCGCAAAAGGTTTTTACTACCAGCCGCAGCGAGCGGAAACTAGAAAAATGTATGCCATAGTATACAAATCGAGAGATTAATATACCATTTTGGATTTTGGATTGAGAAAGACTCATCTCATCAAGGTTTTAAAAACCCATCTGTAGCCAAGATTTTTCAAATTGGTATACAAATCGATCGCAGCTTTGAGGGATAAGAAGTCGTTGAAGCTCATCGCCATGCAGAAGAGAAAAAAGACAAAAGGGGCTTCAAAGCGTCTGCCTAGCCATAAGCTGAGCAAACAGACCTTCTCGCTTGGATAGTTGCTCAAAACTGCCCTGCTGCACCACTCGACCGTTTTGAAACACGTAGATACGATTGGCATTGCGAATCGTACTGAGTCGGTGAGCAATAACGATTCGCGTCACTTGTAGTCGGTCGAGGCTTTCGCTGACAATCGCCTGCGTTTTATTATCCAGGGCGCTAGTCGCCTCATCAAAGAGTAAAATCCGAGGTTTGAGAACCAAGGCGCGAGCAATTAACAATCGCTGCCGTTGTCCGCCAGAGAGGTTAGTCCCGCCTTCGCTGACGACGGTATGCATTCCCATGGGCATGGATTCGACATCCTCGGCAAAGCCTGCCATCCGGGCTGCTTCCCAAGCTTCCTCCATTGTGACCCTAGCGCCGCTAGCAATATTCTCAAAAATAGACGCAGACATCAATCGGCTATTTTGCAGCACGACGCCCAACTGTCGGCGCACCGCATGAACCTCTAGTCCAGCCAAATCCTGCCCGTCATAGTAAATGCTGCCAGATTCGGGGACATCAAACCCCAGTAGCAATCGGAACAAAGTTGATTTGCCACTCCCAGAAGTTCCCACTAGGGCGATAAACTCTCCAGGCTCAGCCCGAACGCTTACATCATCGAGCGTCAGGGGTCCATCATCACGGTAGCGGAAAACGATATGGTCTACAACCACTCTGCCCGAAAGCTTGCCGGGATCGGCTTTAGCGGAATCTACTTCTGGTTCGGCTTGCAAAATTGGCTGCGATCGCTTCCACAAAGGTACGATTTGTAAAACATCCACCACCGTACTGCTCAAGCTGGTTGCACCGCCAATAAAGGTGCCAAAAGCAGCGTTGAAGGCAAGGAAAGTACCAGTGGTCAGTCCTTGACCTCCGTCTTGGCGCAGCATGTTAGTCGCAAACCAAAAGAGAGCGCACGATGTTATGGTAGGCAATACCTTATTAATGACCGTTAGGATGTCTTCAATGCCTTGGGTACTCAGCAGGAGTTTGACTTGTTGGCTATACTGTTTGCCCCAGTAGCCGAAGGCGCGTGCTTCAGCGCCAGCGACTCTCAGCTTGGCAACACCATTAATGAGCTGCACCATGACGCCAAAGATTTCTCCTTGCAACTCCAGTAGCGGGCGAACTTTACGAAGCGTAAGCATACCAGAGACAATCGTGACGGCAATATTGGCCATGGCTGCAACGATCGCGATCGCGGCGAGTACGCCATTGTAATAGATCAACAGTCCCAAGTTCAGCAGTGCAAACAAGCTGGTGAAAATAGTTTTGAGAACCGTGCCGCTCAGGAGTTGACGGATCTGACTGATGGCTTGTACTCTACTATCTAAGTCGCCGATTGAGTACTGGCGAAAGAAAGATGCCTTTAACTTCAAAAGCCTATCCCAGACTGCCGCCTGGGTGGTTGAGTCGGCAAAAGTTTCCAGCCGCAGCAGAGCAAGTCCCTGAGCTAACTGAAAGATCGTTGCGCCAAAGGCAGTAGCAGAAAGACCCAAAGCAATTTGCAGCAATAAGCCGCGATTGGCATCCGGGATAGCGTTGTCGATGAGGATAGCGGTAGCTTGGGGGGTCAACATTCCTAGCAGCGTTGCCGCAATGCCAGTTAGCAGAACGACTGCCAGTTCCTTCAAACGACCTCGCAGCGCAAATTGGAGCAGTTCCCAGGTTTTTAGGGCTTTCTCAGGTAAAGGTCGATAAAATATGTAGGCAGAAGGGGCTAGCCGATCGGCGCTGCGAGCATTGACGGGACTGCGTTTGCGCGTCTTGGGATCGAAAATCTCGTACTTGCCGTCAGAGATTGGTAATAGCGCCACTGGGCGCGTGTCTTCGACGGTATAGGCAAGAATGGGACCAGAATCTTTTTTCCACCAGCCATCCGTTAGCTGGATCTGACGCATGCGAATTCGCGAGGCTCGCGCGATCGCTTCTAGGGGATCGGGAACCCGTTTGAGGTCTTCTGACTTGGCTGGCGGACGAATGGTAATCCCTAAAGACCGCCCGACTGCCCCAGCAGCGCTCAGTAAAAGGTCTTCTGGCTGGCTATCGGTTCTCGTCGGAGCGGGTTCGCTTCCCTTGGGTTGCAGCACGGATGACAGTGCAGCCAAGGTTTCATGCATTACTTGACGATTGAGGCGCTCTCTCTCTTCAAACCTAACTAATTCTTGATGCATCTCCTGCTGCTCTAGCAAGTCGATGTAGCGCAGGAAATAGATTTGCAATTGGGCGATACTGTTGATTAGTACATTGACATTTTGGATCTCCGAAGTGTGAAGGCTCTCAAGCTCAACTCTATCTTCTGCCTGCAACCACATCTGAGAACCTAATGGCAACATGCCAGAGGCAGGCTCCAAAGGCAGTTCTTCCAATCCCATCCAAAATGCGCGTCCTTGCTGGATTCGCGTCCAGGATACCCCGTTAGAATCAGGCTGGAATATTTCCCCGCCCGCTAAAGAAAAGAATTGGAGTCCTTCATGGGGTATGCTAAAGCTTGGAGCGGGCAGATCTGCCAGTCCGGAACCCAGTCGCTCGATCCAGCGCTCTACTAGCGCCACGGCTTTACCATTAGCCTTGACCATAAACTCCCCAAAGTCTTCTCTAGAGAGTTTAAGGAGTTCTGTCTCCTCAAGCGATACTGCTAGGATTTGGCGCTGTTCGCCTTGAGACGATGGAGGAGTGGGGAACATTGCCTCCTTAGCGCCGACCTTAAATAAATAGCGACGCTTTCCGTCAGGCATGCTGTTTTTGAGAGCGATCGCAAATAGCGCTAAACTACCGGATTGTACTATCCAAACTGTATTCGGGTCATCTAACAATAAGGGTTCGTTGCCTTTGAATCGATGCCGCTCTATCTGCAAGCTCTTAGTTTTAGTTTGAATAAGCATTTTTTATACCTCTTATTCGATTTTGGATTGGTCGTACGGGCAGGTCGATCTAAATACGATAGAGATTTATTGACAACTCTCCCTCTACTTCCGACTTCACGAAATCGCGCCCCCCTCGCTGCGGATCAATTGTAAGTATGGTCCTTCAACCTGCTGTAATTGTTCGTGGTTTCCTCGTTGCACGACTTTGCCCCGTTCGAGGACGATAATTTCATCGCAATCGCGGATAGTACTCAGGCGATGTGCCACGATAATGCAAGTACATCCTCGCTGGCGGAGATTTTGGTCGATGATTTTTTCCGTCTCGGTATCGAGAGCGCTAGTCGCTTCGTCCATGACCAAGATGGAAGGATTATTGACTAAGGCGCGGGCAATTTCTAGGCGCTGTCGCTGACCGCCGCTTAAATTGGTAGCGCCTTCTAAGAGGTCGCCATTATAACCGCCCGGTAGAGAGAGAATAACATCGTGGATAGCCGCATCTCGGCACGCCTGAATTAGATATTTTTCGGGCACCGTCGTATCCCAAAGCGTTAGGTTATCTCTTACCGTGCCAGCAAATAGCAAAATATCCTGCTCGACCATGGCAATAGAATTAACGAGAACTTGACGGGGAATTTGCCGTCTGGGTTGACCGTCAAAACGAACTTCTCCTTCCCAAGGTTCGTACAGCCCGCACACCAGTTTAGCGACGGTTGACTTGCCAGAACCGCTTCCGCCCACTAAGGCAACGCGCTGTCCGGGTTTGACCGAGAAACTAAAGTTTTCAATCAAGGGAGAAGCAACTCGGTTGTAACCAAAGGTAACGTTGCGCAATTCAACGTACCCTTGCAAGCGCACCGAAGGATGAATTGTTGGCGCGAGCATCGCCTCACTTTTCTCCTCCTTCAGTTGCGGATCGATGGGGTTTCGCAAGACATCATCGAGTCGATTCACGTTGCCCTCCATTTCTTGGAGGCTACTGCCGAGGTTGACGAGATTATTCACGGGTGCGAGAAAAGCTTGCATCATGCCCTGAAAGGCGATTAGCATCCCAATAGTAAGATGCCCGTCCATTACCCGAAGACCGCCCACCACTAAAACCAACATGGACGTAATACTTGAGAGAAACGTAGGCAAAACGCCGAGGGTTTGATTGGTAACACCCATCTCCTGCCGAGCATTAATCGCCTTGGCATAGTAGCCCGCCCAGCGGGAAAAGAAATCTGACTCCAACCCAGATGCCTTCAAGGTTTCCATCGTCTGAAGACCAGAAATCGATACGCCGCTAACTTTTCCCTGTTCCTGTACCAATCGCATATTGGCATCCACGCGCCACCGAGATACCAACTGCAAAGCGGCGAGATTTATGGCAACGAAAGCTATCCCAATCGAAGTCAACACCGCGTCATATTGCAACATGATCGCGGCATAGAATATGACCATGACGGCGGAAATAGCGGTAGTAGCCAAATTCCCGGAAAGGATATTCGCCAAGCTATCGTTAAGGCGGACGCGACTACTAATTTCTCCGGCAAACCGTTGCGCATAAAAACCGACGGGCAGGCGTAGGATGTGCCACAAGAATCGGCTCGACATTCCTACCGAGAGCTTGATCTTCATCCGCCGCAGGAATCGCAATTGTAGCATGGTCAACAGCCCGCTAATTCCGGCTGTGAGGAGCATCCCCAACAGCAGCGGACGCAACCATTCATCGCGGTTTTGAACGAGAATGTTGTCTACAAATACCTGAGAAAACACTGGAATTGCCAGTCCGGGAATCACCAGCAGAAATCCTGCTAAGATGCAGTAGGCGAGTACTCCGATCGAGCCTTGTAACCGTTCCCATAGACTCCAGATGATGCTGGGTTTCCTGCCGCCTCTTTTGAACTCCGGTCCTGGTTCTAGAACTAGGACAACCCCGGTGTAAGCTTCGTCGAATTCCTGTATGGAGACGCTGCGCGGTCCGCTGGCAGGATCGTTGAGGTAGACTCGTTCCTTGCTAAATCCCTCGACAACCAAAAAATGGTTGAAGTTCCAAAATACGATGTAAGGACAGTCCAGTTTGCGCAGCTCGTTTAAATCTTTGATCTTCAGCCCTTTGCCCTTGAGTCCGAAACCTCTGGCAGCGCTGAGGACGTTGGAGGCTTTACTGCCGTCACGGGATACGCCGCAGTCCTGACGAAGTTGCGCTAGCGGCACGATGCGACCGTAGTAACCGAGAATAATCCCCAGGGCAGCAGCGCCACATTCGACCGCTTCCATTTGTAACAACGTGGGGGTACGCCGCCGGATACCTTTACGCTTGAGTAGTTTTTGCAGTTGCCACAACATAATTAATCTATGCCACTCCAAGATCTGAGGATGGGTAAGACAAAGGTGATGGGCGCGCGTTCTTCAACGGTGACTCGCACTGCGGTTGTGGTTCCGGGAGAAATTTTCACCTGCGGACCCTTGGAAGAAGACCACTGATAGCCGCTAAAGGTCGATTTGTCTGGTTGGAGTTCTGCGAATACTTGGATTTGAGGACCTTGAGACATCAGACTCTGCACGAGGTCTGGATTTCCTACCAAACTCAAAGCACCATCTTTAGTGACGGGGAAGGCTGAGACATTGGTAACAGTACCCACAATGCCGCCATATCGTTCTCGCTGCACTGTGGTGGGCGTAATTTGCATTTTCATGCCTTTTTGGATTTTTTTGCCTTCGCTCACTGGCAAAAATGCGACACTAACTAGCTTGGCGGATGAAGCTTCTGCTGCGATAGAACCAAGTCGGGTTCCTTCGCTGAGAACTTGTCCGGGAGCCACTGCTAGTTCTAATATGCGTCCGCTGTATTTACTGGTAATTTGGCTACCCTTGGCTTGCAATTCCAATTGGCCGATAATCCGCTTTGTTTCGAGGATCTGATTTTGTCGGTTAATTGAAGCTTGAAAATCTTGTTCGGCGAGAGTTTTTTCTTGAGTATCCAAATCTTTCAATTGCGCTTGAAGGCTGACAATCTGGTTGAGGTTTTGACGATAGTTAGTTTCTGCCTCAACTTGTCTGACATCGAGTGCCTTCAACTGACTTTTAATATCGGCGATCCTCGCGAGACTATCTAGGTAAGTCTGTTGTGCTTCTAGTACGGTATCCTGTGAAATAGCCCCTTCATTCTGCAACCATTTGCGCCTCTCCAGTCTTTCCTTGAGAGTCGGAGCCAATGCCAGCGAGTCCTGCAAGCGTTGCCTTAGTTCTTGTCGCTGTTGTTCGAGCGCGAGCAGTCCTTTATCTCTGAGAATAGGACTCAGCTCCTGAGTGACTCGGAGATTTTGCCAAATCCCTTGACGCTGCTGGGCGATCGCAACTTTTGCCAGTTGAGTTCGTTGGTATTGCAGCAGTTTAGCGTCCCGATCCTGAGCTTGTAGTTCCACTAGCTTGTCACGCTGCTGCTGTAATTGCTTCTTGATGTCTGATTTGTCAATCGTTGCCAGCACCTGTCCTTTTTTCACATAGTCGCCAACTTGTACGTTGACGGTCTGCAACTGCCCCGAACTAGATGACTGGAAAGAGACAACTTTGCTAGGGTAGACCAATACGCCTTGACCGGAAACCGCGATCGGAACTCGACCCATAATACTCCAGCTTAGCCCTGCTGCTACTAAGGTGCCGAGAGCGGTCAAAGGCAGCCAGTGCTTGGGACTGACGACTTGCACGAGGCGATCTAGCCGTTCGGGAGAAGCAGAACGCTCTAGAGCTTTTTGGCGAAACAGATTGCTTTTTTCGGTAACCATAAGATTGCGAATTGTCAATTGTTAATTGCGAATTGGTATTACCTGCCTTGAATCTTTTTGAGCATCCAGTTAAATCTGGTGCCAGCCAATGCTACTTGAGCTAAGAAATCGGAATTTATTTCGTTCTCATAGTTGCAGTCTTCATCTAGAGACTGACCCTTGCTGTAGCTGAGCCTGCCATAGCCGAGGCGACTGATTATTCCCTGCTGTTTGTCGGCAAGTAAAATTGCCAGCACTCGATAAAACCGGGCAGCAAAACCTTCATCGTGTAACAGTTTTGCCGCTAACCGCCACCGAGGAATTGACAATACCAGCGAATCTTCGATCGCTGCGACAGCGACTCCGGGAGGACTAGCCTCTACAAAAGACGTTTCTCCTACTAAGTCGCCTTTAGATAATCTGGCGAACTCCCGTCCCGAAATTTCGCTGCCTTCCAAGTTTGAAAAAGCCCGCATCAAGGGATTGCCATCATTCTCGGAGACGGAAAGGGTCAATTTTCCATCCAGTAGAATATACAGCGCTTCAATCGGTCTTCCTCCACGGACGAGAACTGTACCCGCAGGAACTCTAATCGCACTTCCAGCAGAAATCATCCAATCGATGTCGCTATCGTGCAGTTCCGCAAATACAAAGAGGATTTCTCGCAACTGAGGCTGACCGAGAACAATAGTACTATGACCGATCTCGGAAACCATTTTTGCCTGTCTGTCTGCAAGTTGAATTGCGATCGCTCGGTAAAGATGAGCGGCAAAACTGAGATCTTCTTGCAGTTTTTGGGTCAGTTGCTGCTGTGGCACTGACAAGATCAGCGACTTTTCGATCGCTTTGACGGTGGTAGCAGATAGGGAAGCCTCTAAAAAGGGCATTTCTCCCAGCATCTCTCCGCTTGATAATCTAGCGATCTCGCGCCCTGACATTTCGCCACCTTCTAAGGCAGCAAAAGCACGACCTAAGGGATTGTTGTTAGCTTGAGAGACGGAAACTGTTAATGCTCCATCTAATAAAATGTATAGTGCCTCGACAGGTTGTCCTTGACGGAGGATTGCCGTACCAGGAGGAATTTCTTCCTGGGTTCCCGTCGTCAGCAACCAGTCAATATCGCTATTACTAAGTTCTTTGAGTAGAACGTCTGTCATAATATAACTCCCTTGTAGATGAGAAAATCGGGAAGTATTTTTCGAGGGACTCTTGGCTGGTGAGACTGTTTCGGTGAAAGCGACGCACTTTAATTAGCAGTAAATCGTTATGTCCTCGTTGCATATATCTGCAAGATAAGACAGAGACTTGAAACGAAGACCGACGATTTGCTCGTAAAGAGGATTTAGTTTGCACAACGGTGGAATGTAAAGGATTGTGCGATTAAACATTGAGATCTTCCGCTCAAAAGGACACTGCGCTGGGACGAGCTTGCAGATAAACTTAGCAACTTGAGGATCGCGAATATCTATGTCTTCAAGCCACTGGCGCAGCGGACGCACTAGAGCGCTATCCAAAACAGTTTTAGCTATGCTTATCATGGTTAACTCGCCTCCATACAGTTAAACGCTCGTGCTAATGACTATTTCGATTCCCACTTGGTATGCTGATACTCGCTACGATCGCCTTTTGGTAATTGCATCGATCCATAATCATCGAATGATGGCATCGGTAACATCGGCGGCATTGACGGCATCGGCGGCATTGAATCCGCTTTCCAGGGATCGGGGTAATAATGCTCTCCCTCATAACCTCCTGCGATCGATTCCAACTCTTCCTTTTTAAGTTCGATATCCTTGAATTTGTGTTCTTCAGACATTGTTAGTCTCCTGTTAGATTTGTTGTTTGCACTAAAAGTCAAGCTTTTGTATTTTTGTTGATAGTCTTATCGTAGAGATTCAACTAAAAATAAACATCCGATCGATGTCACGAACTTACCCCTGACAAATGTCATGGTTTTTATTGATAGCGAGATAGGTAATTTTCTCTGACTTTCGTTGAGTGCGATCGCGAAAGTTATACCGAGTTACAATCAAAGAGATAGGATAGTGCGAGCGTCTCGCTGGCGGCTCATGATGTCTGTACCACACTACAGCAAAATTACATTTACGAACAAACTTGGTATCATTCTCAGAGGATGTCTGAAAAGAATGTTTTGTCATTCTGAGTGAAGCGGAGCGGAACGAAGAATCTAGCTTATAAAGATACCAGCACTAGCTAATCGCTTCACCCTTGCGTAACATTTTTGACTTCTCAGACATCCTATCAATTTTTTAGCACTAATTACTTTTGCTCGTTGAGCTGGCGAACTGCTCGAATTGTTACCTGTTTTTGTTCCAGATTAGAAACAGAAAAAGTATAATTTTTTGTGGCTAATATTTTATAAAAAATTTACTTAAACTTAAAAAAGATATTTACCTATCTGAAAGATTGTGAGTTGAAACATTGGTGCGATCGCTCGCCGAATTGGGTAAAAAAAACTGTGTTTTGAAAAAGAAAACGACAAAAAATCCAATTTATTCTAACCAAGAAATGAATTTCCTGGCTCAAAATTTAAGTCCGTCTTATAGGACTTAAGGTATTAGACAGAGAATTTATTCTCTGGCTTTCTATTCCTAGATTAATTCTAAGAGTTTTTAGGGAGTGCGAAAGATCCTTCGCTATCACTCAGGATGCTTAGCATCTCGATCGCTTTTAAGGAATTCGCGAGCAAGATGCTCGCACTACTCACTATAGATAATTCTTCTATCTTTCATTGACTGCTTAAGTCTTATTGGATTATTCAATATTTATATAACTGTCCAGTGAGATCGCAATCCCTTTTCTAAGAACAACCGCTTTTTCAGTCTATTTAGAAGAATTAATTTGCCACATTTTTTCTAAAATTTCTCTCTGATGATGTAAAGTATTAGGATAGCGTTGGACGCGAAATTTTTGAGACAAAAAAAATCCTAAAACTAGGCAAAGCGGCACTAGGAGGAAACTTGTTACTCCTAAGAAAAATTGAGGTTTACTTTGACAGATTTGATTTGAATAATTCTGCTGGGTAGCGATATATTCTGGATGCTTGAAAGAAGTGAAGTTGAGCGGCATAATTTCCTCGTTGCGATCGAAACTTTTAACTAAAAACTCTTAAGAAAACAGTCGAGCCGAGCTGCTCAACTGCTACACCAAGCTGCAATTTTATCGACTTAACGTTTTTTGTTTAAGTCTAAACCTCCAATTTTAGGGATGTCATCTGCCGATCCAAGTCCCAAGCCAATAAATTGGAAAGCACCAGTGATTATGTGCAAAGACTTGAAAACAAATGATGATGAACTACCTTCAGGAGTCACAGTGGTTTGCCGAGCGATCGACGTGGCACTTTCCTCATAAAAAGAGCTAGAAAAAAATATATCTGCACCACCTGCTACAGCATCTAATTCTTCCTCGGATAATTCTTCAGCTTCACCACCCATGGGAGCGATTTCGTCTGACATAATTTCCTCCTTAATTTGTAGGATTTCAAGTTTGGTCAAGCAGAGGTTAATCCCTCTTAGATTTCAGAAGAAAACCTCTGCTTGAGGTTGAGGTTAGATGGGTATTATCTAGCCAGCGCCGTTGATGAACTCAGTAATCTGATCGGCATCGGTTTTCACCGCATCAGCAACGACTAGAGATTGAGCTTCACTGCCATTGCGATTGGAAGAGACCTTCTGAGCAGCGACTAGCTGATTTTGAGCGAAGTCGGTAGAACCTTTCTGGAACAGTGCTTGAGGTCTTCCTCCGAGAATGAATACACCGCCTGCGACAGCATCCAATTCTTGCTCAGACATCTCTACAGAGGCATTGATTTTGTTGGTTGGTTCTGTCATGATTTACTCCTAAATTGGTTAAGTAATGTGTTTTAGTTTGAGCAAGCAGAGGTTTCTCTCCTGCAAGATTGATTGGTTTGGGGAACTTCTGCTTCGTTCCTTTTGGAACTATATTCATCGTAGAAATTCAATCAAGAATCAACATCTGATAAATGTCACGAGCTTACCCCTGACAAATGTCACGGCTCCTATTGATAACAAAATAAGTATTTCCTCCGATCCGGAATCCGAGCGATCGCTTTGCAATGGAATCTGTTTTTTATAGTTCGGAATAGCAAACTCATTTGCTATAAATGATTGATAGAACTTTTAAAAACCGAGAAAGCCAGAAAATAAATTCTCTGTCTAATACCTTAAGTCCTATAAGACGGACTTAAATTTTGAGCCAAGAAATGAATTTCTTGGTTAACTGCAATCAGAACGAAATAACCCTGTCTTAGATGAATGAAACACGAATAGGGATTGAGCTAGGCTCACTCCCTACAGATTGCCGTATTCTACTCATCTGAGAATTGTTGTAAGATCGATGCAAGCGATGCAAGCATTGATGCTTGCCTGGTTAAGTATTTTCAGTCTGGACAAGCAGAGGTCGATCGCTCACAATATTGATGAGCAAGACCTCTGCTTGGGGCGTCAGGTTAGAGCGGTATTATTTAGCCAGCGCCGTTGATGAACTTGGCGATCTGGTCGGCATCGGTTTTAACCGCATCAGCAGCGACCAGAGAGATGGTGTCGCTACCATCGCGATTGGAAGAGACTTTCTGAGCAGCTTGTAGCTGGTTTTGAGCGAAGTCAGTAGACCCATCTTGAAACAGAGCTTGAGGTCCATTTCCGCCTAAAACGACGGTACCGCCTGCAACAGCATCTAATTCTTGTTCGGAAAGTTCCATCGAGGCATTGATTTTGTTACTTGGTTCTGTCATGATTTACTCCTAAGTTTGTAAAGTATTTTCAGTCTGGACAAGCAGAGGTCGATCGCTCACAATATTGATACTGAGGGGACAACCTCTGCTTGGAGCGTCAGGTTAGAGCGGTATTATTTAGCTAACGCCGTTGATGAACTTGGTAATCTGGTCGGCATCGGTTTTAACCGCATCAGCAGCGACCAGAGAGATGGTGTCGCTACCGTCGCGATTGGAAGAGACTTTCTGAGCAGCTTGTAGCTGGTTTTGAGCGAAGTCAGTAGACCCATCTTGAAACAGAGCTTGAGGTCCATTTCCGCCTAAAACGACGGTACCGCCTGCAACAGCATCTAATTCTTGTTCGGAAAGTTCCATCGAGGCATTGATTTTGTTACTTGGTTCTGTCATGATTTACTCCTAAGTTTGTAAAGTTTTTGGTTTGCTCAAGCAGAAGTTTCTCGAATACAAAATTGATTTGTTTTGGGAACTTCTGCTTCGTTTCTTTTTGAAACTATATTCATAGTAAAAATTCAACCAAGGACGAACATCTGATAAATGTCATGAGCCTACCCCTGATAAATGTCATGGTTGCTAACGATCGCCAGATAGATAATTTTCTGTGACTTGCGTCAAGTGCGATCGCGTCATTTTAAAAGTCTATTAACTTATGTTCTTTCAATCTCTTGCCAACGTTATTGACGATCTCGCTTATCAGCAGTCGATCTCCCGTCGTCTTTTTCTTGTGCAAATGCTATTGTTAACTGCTTGTGGAGCCAAAACAACGCAGACTCAAATAGAGGAATTAGTCATTGGCGTTATTAGCTACGAGCAGGGAAAACAAATACTCAATCGCTTCGATCGCTTCAATCGCTATTTAGGCGAAAAAATGAGAGCGCGGATCGAGATAGAACCCGCTTTCAATGAAACTTTAGCTCTCGATCGCATCGAGGCAAGGGATTGGTCGTTAGTTTTTGCTCCTCCAGGCGTAGCTGCAAGCGCGATCGCTTATCACCAATACACTCCTCTTTTCCCGCTACAAGACGATAGGAATTTACGCTCTATTTTCGTCGTTCGCCAAGATAACCCCGTCCGAGACTTGAAAGCGCTCAATGGCCAAACCATCGTCTTAGGCAAACAGGGTTCGGCAACGGGATATTATTTCCCTCTCTACAACCTTTATGGCTTGACGCTGGCTGAAATTATGTTTGCTCCCACGCCCAAAACAGTTCTTGAATGGGTGGCTCAAGGGAAAGCGACTGCTGGGGCAATTTCCGAGCAGGAATTCAATCTTTACAGTTCGCAGTTGGATTCTGTCCAATTGCGCGTGCTGTTTACCGATCCTCGCAATGTTCCGTCTGGTTCGGTTTTGATTGCACCTACAATAGAACGCAACCGCGAAGGCTACATCCGCCAAGTTATGAGCGATGCTCCCACTGCTTTAGCTCAAGAAGTGGGATATTTAGCCGATCGCTCGCTACCGGATTACCAATATATGATTTCTGTAGTCAAGCGGGTAAGAGCGATCGCTACTCACGTTCGCGAAAAGCCCGCTCGTTTAATAGCAAGCGAACCATCTTGACATTTAACCGACAACATGTTTTGCAATCGCCTTGATTTCTCGTGACCAGAAATGGTCTGGATAGCGCAAGCAGAAGATGTCGCTGCTCCCCAGATGAAACATCTCTTCGCAAACGGGCAGGATGCCAGCGACTTTTGTATTGTAGGTCTTCTGCATTTCTTGCCGCAAAGCTCCAAAATCCAAAGCTGGCAATGCTTTATTGACCACCAGCAGCATTTTGGGAACCTCTAACTTGCGGGCAACATCTACAGCCACAGCAGTTCCTTGATAGTCCTGGCGATCCGGACGCAGGATGACGACTAAAACATTAGAAATGATAATTGACAGCAGAGTTTCTTCGTTAATCCCAGGGTGAGTGTCAATTAATAAATAGTCTAGCTTCAAACGGCACATCAGGTCTTGCAAGCCATCATTAAGCCGACGAGCGTCGTATCCTTCGCGCAAAATTCGAGAAATTTCGCCAGTTTTGATGCTAGAAGGAATCAAATAAATACTGCCCTTTCTGCCAAAAAGCGGTTGCTTGACTTTCAGATTGGGGGTAACGTCATAAGCAGCTTGCTCGACAGCACAACGCCCCCATAAATAATCATTGAGAGTATAATTAATTTTTTCTTCTTCGAGACCGAAAAGGACGTGGATTCCAGGCGATTGGATGTCGGTATCAACAATGCCAACCCGCCGCCCAGATCCAGCGATGATAGTTGCAATGTTGGCGGTGACATTTGATTTGCCAGTTCCACCACGGAACGAATGGACGGACACGACTTTAGACATAGTGCATTTCCATAATAATTAGTAATTTGCAATCTTTAGTTGTAGTTGTCAGTTATCGATCGTGCTACTAACCACGAACCACTAACCATTACTCCTTTTCATCAGAGTCTTTCCATTTACCTCTAATATCTTTTGCCTCTTGCTGTAACCTTTGGAAGTAGGTATTGTCTGCGATCTCGTTTACCTGATGCCTTATTTTGGTTTGGTCGATCTCGATGCGAAGTGCCTGCACCTGTTGTCTTAGGCGTTGCTCGCGATCGCGGACTTCATGAGCCATTCGTTGGAAGACTCGTCCCAACTGTCCTAGCTCGTCCGAGCGCTTGGCGATCGCCGTTAACTTTTTAAGCTCGATCTCTCGCTCCCCTTCGGCATCTGCTGTATCGTTACCAAGCTGTTGAGCTAGCCGAGCCATTGGTTTGATAGGCTGGATTACATTCTTCTTGAGCAAAAAATTAATAAGCAAAATGACTGCGGTAAAAATCGCAATAAAAATTGCGATGACTAAAGAAAAAGTAAGACGAGTATTTTCAAAAACTTGACTAGCTGGAACATAAATAATTTGGCTACCAATAATTTCATCAAGCTTCCACCCAAAACCATTTTCTGTTCCGTAGGTTTCTAATTGGCTCTTGGGAGCAACCTCTGGAGTGCTATGGCAGCGAAGACAGCTTTGTTGTTTGATGGCAAAAGGGCGAGCGCTATAATAAAGTCTCTCTGCCAATAAATTTCGATAACCCGATAGAGTTTGTAACTCTGGGTTAGCGCGAAATTGCTCGATAATACTAATTTCAAATTCGTCAGCTTTATCGCGCAAATTTGTCGGGTTAAGTGTGGCATCTTTGTAAAAGTAATTTTTATCTTCTTTGTTGTTGCGAAATTTTTCAAAGATCTCTCTAGCAGCAAAGCTTGGTATTGCTTCAGGAATGAATTCTGGTTGAGTTTCCAGGCTAGGCGTTAAAAGGGGATTAATATGGGTATTGGTATAATCCCTAATCGAGTTCACCATTTCCATGAGAACCTGTGCCCTATAATCTATTTCATCTTTAGCTCTGTGTTCGAGAGCCTCTGACAACGCTATTCCACTGACTGAGATCCCGCCTAAGAGAACCAGCAATAGAAATAAAGTAAATTTAGTGGCAAGCTTGAGATTCTTAAACATAGATTTTTCGGTTTCTATAAGCTCAATTCAAACCTCTCAAAGCAGACTTGCATCAAAACTTGGCACTGCGCTCAATGTTCGAGCATCTTTCAGGGAATAACAAGCGCAGTAGAGATCTCCTGCGCTTGCTGCGATCGCTATTTGGTTACCTAACTATAAGAGTTACCACCAGCTAGGATTACCAGCGACAACCAGGGTACCACCAACTAGGTTTACGGGGTTTGCAATAAGGTTTACGGGGTTTGGGGTAGCAACCTCCGCCTTTATAGTCATCGTCGCCATGATAGTCGTCGCCATAATAGTCATCGTCATGGCGATGGTCTTCTTCGTAGTTGTGACATCCGCCTCCTCCTGCAACAGAATCTAATTCCTCAAGATTTAACTCTGACATCGCTTTAGTGTTCTCAATCATAAAAAGTTCTCCTTGGTTTGATTGTTTGTTTCTCTAAGTTATCCGCAGAGAATTTCTATCGACATCGAATAAATGTCATGTTCGGATCGTTACATTTGTCATGGCTGGGAGCGAGATCTTTTTCTGATGCTTGCTACTGTTTCAATTTCTATGCTGGAGGAAGCATCAACGCCTAGAACTTTAGTTCTAGGCTCAAAGCTCAACTCGATTAAAATCGACTGAAATTTCTATCGGGTCTTCTAAAGAAAACTTTTTCGATCGGACAGGAATTAATTACAAGAGCGTTTGTTGAGAATAGTGCAAAATCTGAAACAAGACGGTCTTTAGCCTCTTAAACAGAGAATTTATTCTCTAGCTACTTGTTGGGTTAAGGCGATGATTTCTTCAAAACAGAAGTTATTAACTAAATAGGTTAGGGTATTGGCTAAATAATCGTTGGGCTGAGGAAGTTGTTCGACGAGCATGAGAATCTGCTTGGCATTAACTTTGAGGGCAGCTTGATGCAATTGTTTCACCCACTGTTGCGGCATCGCAGCGAGAGCCTCTCTCAGCTCGTCTGGTTGAAGCCGCGACAGTTGGGACAAATCTGGCAAGTTCTCTACCACCCCGCTACGCCATTGGGGAAAACTATAGAGGTAGCGCACTCCCAAGTGCTCGGCTATCTTTTCAAAGATGACCTCGACTCGAAAAGGTTTGCGTACAAAGTCGTCACAGCCTGCCGACAGAGCCGCGATGCGGTCTTCTTCAAACGCGCTTCCGGTTAAGGCAATAATGATGGGGGCTTTCTCGCCTGCGGCTTTAATCTGTTTGGTCGCTTCCAACCCGTCCATTTCTGGCATTCGTAAATCCATCCAGATTAAGTGAGGCGACCAGTTTTGCCAGAGCGCGATCGCTTCTCGCCCATTAATTGCCTCCCGCACCTCAAAGCCGACTGGGATAAGCAACCCCACCAGTAACTGACGATTTTCTGGCTTATCTTCTACAACCAGAATGCGATAAGAAGGCTGTCCGGCTTCTAAACCTATAACCTGCCGTGTGGATTCTTCTTGATAGCTTCGTAACTCGTCCGCTTGAACTGGGCTGGTTTGGATGTCAAACTGAAAAATCGTACCTTCTCCCAAGCGACTCTCGACGGTAAGGTCTCCACCCATTAGGCGCACGTATTCTCGGCTAATAGGTAAGCCGAGTCCAGTTCCTTGCTGAGAGTTCCGACCAGCCTCAGCTTGGACAAAAGGTTCAAAGAGACTCTCAAGTTCTTCAGCGGCAATACCAGAACCAGTATCCTCTACTTCAAAATGAATTGTCATCAGTCCTTCGTCTTTCGTACCAATGACCAATGACCGATGACCGATGACTGATGACGCTCTTAGCCTCACGCTTCCAGCTTGCGTAAACTTCATCGCATTGCCTAATAGGTTTAGGAGAACCTGGCGCAGCTTGCTTTCATCAGTACGGATATAACGGGGCAGGTTGGGGGACAAGTCAAAGCTAAGCTCTAGTCCCTTGGATTCGGCTTTTAACCGAAACATTTGTTGCAGCCAGTTTAGTAAACCATAGAGGTCGAAATTGTTTTCATTGAGCGCAACCTTGCCTGCCTCAATTTTGGCGATTTCTAGCACATCATTAATCAATCCCAGTAAATGTTCGCCACTACGGTCGATGGTGTCCAAGTATTCCTGCTGTTTTGGAGTGAGCAAGCTATTGCGAGCCATCAATTGGGTAAAGCCGAGGATGACGTTGAGAGGGGTGCGCAATTCGTGGCTCATGTTGGAGAGAAATCGACTTTTAGCCTTGTTTGCCTCTTCTGCTCTAGCTCTGGCTTGTTCCGCTTCTTCCATAATTTTAGCCAGTTGGGCGGTACGCCGTTTTACCATCCGAGTCAGGTTTAGCTCGCGGGCAGCAACTTCGCGTGCCATGTGCTGGAAAGCACGGGTAAGCTGTCCTGGTTCGTCAGATCGTCGAGCCAGTTGGGCAATGCTAGGAGTGTCAAATACTCCCAATTGTTCGGTCGTCATGTTTCCGGTGCTGACTTTATGGGCAGTTGCCGTCAGTTGGTTGATGGGATGAATGACTGTGCGCTTGAGCAACCAGTTGAGCAGCAGCACTACCACCGCAAAGATGACGCAAAAAACGCCCATCGCTAAGGTTAAATATTGGCGACCGCGAGCCGACACCTCATTGGCTGGGACGTAAATCGTTTGAGCTGCAACCACTTCATTGAGCTTCCAGCCAAACCCCCCTTGGGTCCCATAGGTAGCGATCATGTTCTTGGGGGCTGCTGAAACACTGCCGTGACATTTCAGACAACTTGCCTGCGCGATCTTTAACGGACGGGCGATGAAAAACAGGGTTCCTTCTGACTTGGCTGCGTATGCCTTGGCTCGATAGCCAGAGAGCTGGGTGAGTTTGGGTTGCATGCGAAATCGTTCTACTAGCTTGCTTTCAAACTCATCTGCCCGATCGCGTAAATTGGTAGGATTGAGCGCGGCTTCTTTATAGAAGAAGCTTTTGTATTCGGGGCGATCGCGAAATTGCTCGAAGACTTCCCGCGCGGCAAAGGCGGGTACGGTTTCGGGAATAAACTCCGGCTCGGTTGCTAGCCGATTTTCTAGGAGCGGTTCGATATTATTGCTCGTATAGTTCCTGACAGAGTTCATCGCCTGCATCAGGATTTCTGCTTTGGTGGTGATGTCCTTCTCAACTTCGTGCTGGATTGCCTTCGATAGGGTAACGCCGCTCAATAGGATGCCACCCAGAAAAACTAGCGTTAGTAATAGGGTAAATTTAGTGCCAAGCTTTAGTTTTCCAAGCATAAAAACCTCCCAGGAAAACCACGTACTTCAGTCGTGGGAGGAAATTGAAATGTTTTGTCTGCCATTTAATTTTATTTATGTTTGATTTCTCTTCGCCATGCAGAAAAAATAGCCCGTTATATTTTTTGGCGCGATCGCACTTTCGATCCTAATTTGAAAAAAAACTTTTCTTACTGTTGTCGAGTTAAAGCGATAATTTCTTCAAAACAGAAGTTATTAACCAGATGGGTTAAAGCATTGGCCAAAGGTGCATTTAGCTCGGCAATTTGCTCGATCGCTTTGAGAATTTGTTTGGCATTCACTCTAATAGCAGCTTGATGCAATTGTTCTACCCACTGTTGCGGCATCGCAGCGAGAGCCTTTTTCATCTCTTCTGATTGAAGCCGTGAGGGTTGCGACAAATCTGGCGATTTCTCGGCACCGATGTTAGACAATTGTGGCGAACCATAGAGGTAGCGCACTCCCAAGTGTTCTGCCATCTTGTTAAAGATGACCTCGGTTTGAAATGGCTTGCGTACAAAGTCGTTAAAACCTATCGATAGAGCCGCGAAGCGATCTTCTTCAAACGCGCTTGCAGTTAAAGCAATAATGATGGGGACTTTCTCGCCTGCGGCTTTAATCTGTTTAGTTGCCTCGTAGCCGTCCATTTCTGGCATTCGTAAATCCATCCAGATTAAGTGGGGCGACCAGTTTTGCCAGAGCGCGATCGCTTCTCGCCCGTTAGCTGCCTCCCGCACCTCAAAGCCCACTGGGGCAAGCAATTCAGCCAGTAGCTGACGATTTTCCGGCTTGTCTTCTGCAATCAGGATGCGGTAAGAAGGCTGTCCGGCTTCCAAACCTATGACCTGCTGACTAGGTTCTTGACTGCTCTGTAACTCGTCCGCTTGAACTGGGCTGGTTTGGATGCCAAACTGAAAAATCGTGCCTTCTCCTAAACGACTCTCAACGGTAAGATCTCCTCCCATCAGGCGGACAAATCTTTGGCTAATAGGTAAGCCGAGTCCAGTTCCTTCTTGGGATCTGCGACCGACTTGAGTTTGGACAAAGGGTTCAAATAAGCTTTCGAGTTCTTCAGCAGCAATACCGGGACCGGTATCTTCTACTTCAAAGTGAATTGTCAAAAGTCCTTTGTCCTTTGTCCTTTGTTCTTCATCTTTCGTACCAATGACCGATGACCGATGACCGATGACCGATGACGCTCCTAGCCTCACGCTTCCGGCTTGTGTAAACTTAATCGCATTGCCTAACAAGTTGACTAATACCTGGCGCAGCTTGCTTTCATCGGTGCGGATATATTGAGGTAAATCGCTTGCTATTTCAAAGATAAGTTGCAAACCTTTAGATTCAGCTTTTAGGCGTAACATTTGTTGTAGCCAGTCTAGCAAGCTATAGAAATCGAAATCATTTTCATTGAGCGTAGTTCTGCCTGCCTCAATCTTAGAGATGGCCAGCACATCGTCGATTAATGCCAGTAGGTGTTCGCCACTGCGGTCGATCGTGTCTAGGTATCTCTGTTGCTTGCGATCGAGGGAGCCACTGCGAGCTAGCAATTGGGTAAAGCCCAGGATGGCGTTGAGGGGGGTGCGCAGTTCGTGACTCATGTTGGAGAGAAATTGACTTTTAGCGCGGTTGGCAACTTCAGCAGCTTCTACTGCCTTTTGCAGAGCTGCTTCTGCTCGTTTGCGATCGCTAATGTCAGAAATCACTCCTTCCAGGCAACCCTCTTCCCGGTTCAACCGGGCTGAAAATAGCCCCCAAAACTCAGAGCCATCATGCCTGCGAAAGCGTGCCTCAAAGTTATGAACTTCCCCATCAGTTAGGACTATTTCTAGTGCCCTCAATCGCTCGCTGGGATCGATGTAGTAGTCAATCGATCGCTTGCTCCCGATCTCATCGGCTACTGAGTTATGCCCCATCATGGTCAGGTAGCGTTGGTTGGCATCGAGAATCAGCCCATCCTCAAGGCGAGACCGAAAGATTCCAACCTGGGAATTCTCGAAGATATTCCGAAACTTGGCTTCGCTTCGCTGTAGGGCTTCCTCGGCTTTTTGGCGATCGCGGATTTCCTGCCGAAGCCACTCATTTTTCTCGCTCAGCTCCACTGTTCGTTGCTCGACTCGAACTTCTAATTCCTCATTGGTTCTGGCCAGTGCGGCAAAGGATTCCCGCAATTGCTGCGCCATTTGGTTGAAGGAGCGAGCGAGCACTTTGAGTTCCTTGGTGCCGCTTGCAGCAACGGTTTGGTTTAAGTCGCCACTGGCGATCGCAACCGACGCTCTCTCCAACTGGAGAATCGGCTGCGCGAGCCAGCGAGAGGTGAAAAAACCCAACACGGTAGCCAGTCCAAAGGCTCCCAAGCACAGGAAGATGGTCGTGCGCGTGTTGGCATCGATTCGATCCATGAAGTCGGCTTCTGGGACGGCTATTACAATCAGCCAATCCAACCCCAAATTGTTTTTCATCGGCACGACTTGTAAAAATTGCCGCTCGCCGTCAATCTCAAAATCGAGTTGCTGTTTATTATTAATTCGAGTCAATCCGCCAAAGTGTTTCAGCAAATATTGAGTTGTGAGTCGAGTCAGAACATCGCTACTTTCAGTTGCCTTAATCCGTTTCGGAACCTGGTTTACTTGAGGAACCGTCGGATTTTCGATGATATACGGCTGTTGGATTCCCGAACTTCCCACCAGCAATCCCGTGCGACGTTCGAGGATAAACGTCTCGCCCGATCGTCCAATTTTCAAGCTGCGCAGGAATTGGCTAATCCCTAATAACGAGCAATCAACGGCTGCCACGCCCAAAAGTTTGCCGCGTTCGTCGTAGATTGGCAAACTAGCATTCAATACGTATTTGGGCGTGGCAAAAAGTCTATAAATCTCGCCCCAGTTCGCCCTGCCTGCCTCGACTGCATGTTGATACCAAGGACGGGTACGGGGATCGTAACTGGGCTTGGATCTTAAAAGTTTGATGCGATTTCTATTTTTATCTACCGCATAAATTCGGATTTCCCCGCTTGTAGACTTGCCCGAAATTTTTACTTGCAAGGCATTATTCTCTAACCTTTCGACTGCAACATGTTCTCCCTCTAGCTCTGAGGCGAGATAAACTGCCGTCACCGATTCAAAGGCATGAAGCTGATACCAAAGATGTCGCTCTAAGTGCGATAAATCTTGCAAATTCAATTCGCCGAGATGAATGGCATCTGCATTGAGTTGATTAATCTTATGGGGGGTTGCTAGATAGGTTTCAAGGTACTGCTGGATGCGAGCCGTAAGTTCGCTCCGAAGTTGGCTGGCGACCTCATTAACTGCCCTCTCCCCGTTTTGGAGCGATAGCCATCCCGTCAGCCCCACTGCTAAGGAGATTTCCAGGATAAATGGCACCACGAAGATGAAACGCAGGGGCACGCTTTGAGTCAGTTGAGAAATCCGATGGGTTAGAGGACGCATTCACTAAATACCTAAGTTGAATGGCATTGAGATAAGGCAGGAACGTATACCTAAAGCCTTGAAGAAAAAACTCCAAGTCCTCTAAAACAATTCGCTATTCGCATTACTCATACAGTTTAGTTGCTTTTTAAGAGAGCGATCGCGTCAATTAGGTTTTGTCAAATAACAATGATTTCTGGAACTCAGCAGCTAGGTTGGGACAGCAAACAAAAGAAATCACAGTTTAATTTTGACAATAAAAATCTTGCAGGGCTTTAAAAGCTGCCCTTCTAGGAGGATATCCTTCTTGACGATAGCCCAGAATCAATTTGTATAATCTCTCGTTTGCTCCCCAGAAACAGAAATCTCCTACCTCTTTGCGAATTGCTTCTAAAATCTCTACACACTCTTCAAAATCCAAACCAGTGCTTTTCTGCATCTGATAAGCTTTGGAGGAAATTTGTTTTACCCGATCGAAATAAACAACCATTAGATCTTCGGATTTTATATTTATATTTGTCATAATTAACGCGCCCCCGATGCATATCGATTCCCAGACTAATAATTCGTCGCTTGACCAATATCAAGATAGCTTCTCCACAATTTAAGCTTGAAACTAATTGAATCTAGTCTCATTATTAAAATTTAAGAACAGACCAATCTCTAAAAAATGTCTCGAATTCTATCTCAGCAAAATAGATAACTTTGCGATCGCTTTCGTTGACTGACTAGAGGATGTTGGCAAACTACAAGTTATTACTCCAAATTACCTTTTGCCTTTTTTGGAAGGATATTAGTTCTTGTCAAATTTCTTAATAAATCGATTTTCCCTTTAGCAACAGCTTTGTTCGATCGCGCGATCGCTATTTATCAACCCTGTCATGACAAGTGTAACGGTCTAGACATGACATTTATTCGATGCGAGCAAGACTTCCTTTTCGATAACTTAAGGCTATCGAACCCAAAGGGATGCGCTCGGAGGTCAAGCAATGAAAGGTTATTGGAGAAATCTACTACTTAAAACCGCCGGCTGGCTGATTGCTGAAACCATCCTAAACCTGGTGGGATTGGATAACTTAGCGGATTACAGCGAATTTATCTTGGCTCGACACTCATCAGCCGAGGCAGCAGAAGCCTATAACGTAGCGATCGCCTTAGCTCTCCCCAATGAGTCGCATCTATTTTCTATTCTGCCATCTCATGAGTAATTTAATAGTAATGAGCGAAGCTTTTCTAGTGCTGTGTCAAGTTGATGAGGATGGATAGTTGTTTCGAGTGAAAGATATTCCTTTTCACTTTCCCCCTTAATTGAAAATTGACAAACTACTAGGGAGTTTCGAGAAACTTAATCGTAACGCGATCGCCTACCTTGAGACCCAATTCTTTCGCGCGTCCGCCTGCTAATTCGATAACGCGATCGATTTGTACCGAAGGACCATAGGATTGGCAGGGTTCACTGGTACAGGGAGGAACGTTGGCGAAAATGGCTTTAATTTCGCCATTGCTCAAAAAAATCATATCCAGAGGAATAATCGTATTTTTCATCCAAAAACGAGTGTATCGCGGCGCTTCAAAGGCAAACAACATGCCTCGGTTTTTGGGCAGCGAAGATCGATACATCAGTCCCATTTCCTGCTGTTCGGGAGTTCTTGCTACTTCTAATTCGAACGTCTCGCCTCCCATCTGAGCTATAGCGCCAATCGGCAATACTTGAGGGCGATTTTCAAAAGACGGCTGTTGGACGATTGACCGGAAATCGGCGCTAGAGGCGACTGGCGTTGGAGTCAAACTCCCTAACAGTAAAACTCCTAACAGGATTGTCAGACTGATACGAGTCTTATCCCATTTTGGATTTTGAATGCTAGATTGTCGATTGTGAAAAACTTTTCTGATAAAGGTTTCAGCCATTCATCGGTTACAAAATTTTTTAGATTGGGAGCGAACATCGTTTTTTTTCTAGGAGGGGCGGGCAATGCCTACCTGCAAGTGCGATTAGTAGTGTCGCCAATAGCGACTGCGATAGTAATAAATTTGTCGATCCCCGTAGCTGTCGAGATAGATGTATCGATAGTATCTAGAACGATAGGACTGGCGATCGCAATTGTACCCATCGTTTCCAGTCGAATAGATAACGATCTTTTCTCGATAGGTAGGGCGTATGGGAGTGCCATGATAGACGACTCCCCCATGTAAGCGATTCCCTGGTTGATAGACGACCCCTCCAGGTTGAGGGTTCCCTCGGCGAATGGCAATGCCCCTACCTTCTACATAGGCTCCTCGATCGGCTCCTCCTATCTGGATCGCGATGTTTTGCGCTCTCGGTTCGCTCTGCAATCCGAACCACGCCAATCCCGCACAGATAATAGCGCCTATGGTTTTGTTCATTGCCTTTAATTCCAGCTCTAAATTGATTCTATCCGTTTGAGCCTAATTTCCGAGCTTTTCTGCTTTTAATCAGTTTAAAATTTATTTAATTTTAACTTAAGAAAATATTAAAGCCAGGAGCGAGCGAGGATTGGACTTTGAGCATTTTGTGGCTGACTCTATCGAGTTTTGCTGGTTGGTTTCTGAGTAGTTTAACGGGAGGCGGTACTCCCTTACTGTTAGTCCCGGCGATCGCGTTTTTTCTCGGAGCAGCAGCAGTTGCGCCAGTCCTCACAATTAGCATGTTACTGGGGCATCCTCAGCGAATCGTTCTCTACTGGAGGGATATAGACTGGCGGCTGATGTGGTGGTACTTACCGGGTGCGATCGTTGGGGCTATTTTAGGAGCTTTTGTCTATACGCAAATTCAGCTTGACTGGTTGCCGATCTTATTGGCAGTATTCCTGATTGTTGCCGCTATTAGTAGTAGTTTGGACAAAAAACTCGATTTTTTTGCCGTTCGTGCCTGGTATTTTCTCCCTGCTGGCTTGATTTTTGCGTTTTTGTCGGGACTGATTGGCAGCACTGGACCGCTATTGAATCCTTTATATCTCAATTATGGACTGCTTAAAGAACAAACGATCGCCACGAAATCGGCGCATCTATTTGTCGTGCATTTAGTCAAAGTTCTCACCTATGCGATTTGCGGCGCCTTAACTCTAAAATATTTGAAGTTTGGTTGTTTGCTTGGAATTGCCTCTCTACCTGGCAATTGGCTCGGTCAAATCGTTTTGAGAAAACTGACTCAACAACAGTTCCAACAGTTTGCCGTTGCCTTTATTGCCTTGAGCGGTATACTGCTCCTGGGAAACGAGATCGTTGCTGCGATCGCGAAGTTTTAACGCTAGGGAACCGTCCGGTTCCCAAAATAGGATAAAGTAAGTCAAGAGCAACCGAAGCGCTCGTCAAATCCGGCTTTCATATTATAAGGAGAACAAAAGATGCTCACTCTCAAAATTGCTGTTTATATTGTTGTTGCCTTCTTTGTGGCGCTATTCGTTTTTGGATTTCTCTCAAGCGATCCAACTCGCAACCCAGGACGTAAGGATTTCGAGTAACAAATCCGAGTATGGTAACGTAGGTTGAGGAGAACGATTGGGCGAGACAAAACTCGTCTCGCTCTTGTCGTTCGGTCAAGCTGAAGTTCGCTCGCAACTCGATCTAATATCATTTCTAAAAAAGAACGCTACAGATGCTCAAGGAAAAAGCTTTACACCCAGATCTGCTGACTAATTGCGAACTGATAATTGCCAATTGCGAATTAGTATAAGCCTAATTGTTGCCGAAATGCTGCCAGCTCTTCCACCCGATAATCCTCCTGCTTTCATTCAATCGATAGCTCCCGAAAAAGTTAGCGACTCCCAACGCGATCGCAACGGGGATCGCAGCAATTCCGTCGATTCGACAGGAGAAGAATGGAAGGTCGAGCGAGGCAAAACGATTCCAATTTATTCCCAACGCGACTCGACTTCGGTACTCTTCCCTTCACTCCTTTCTCTCAAACCCAGTCAATCGCTTTTGCAACCAACGCAAACCACCCCAGCGGTGGTTGAATTTTCTGATGTTCCCTCCCAAGAAGTCGCCTCACCTGCATCGATCGAGAAAAGCGCGGCATCTTTAGGAAAGTCTATCTCTGTCGGTTGTGGAACTTTCAATCGCGATCGCACCCTGTGGAATTCGACTTTTACCGAATCTTCCCAAGCTAGAGTAATCAAAGGATTAGAGCAAATCAGCCTCTCAGATGAGGTGCAAATGGCAAAAGTTCTGGTGACGAGGCAGCGGGGGGGAGCAGTTCGAGAATTTCAACTGACGGCGCAAGAGCCTGCACCCGGATCGGCATCTCCGCCTCAAGACGGCAAAACTCCCGCCCAACCAGAGTCTACCAGCGTCGTCGAAGTCATTGCCGATCGCCAAGAATACGACTCGCAGCGAGAAATTATTACGGCAACCGGAAACGTAGAAATTCGATTTCCCAACGGCGTTTTGGTTGCCGATCGCGTGCAAGTTAATTTACCCGATCGCCTAGCCGTGGCAGAGGGAGAAGTCGTTCTTACCAGAGGTCAACAGATCCTGCGAGGGCAGCGGTTTGAATACTATTTCGTACAAGATAGCGGGGTCATTCTCCAGGCTAACGGCGAAATTTATCAGCCGACCACGAGCAAAGATTTTTCTCCCACCTTACCGACAGATGTTGGCACTGAAGCCGTCGTCCCCAACCAACCCTTAAGCGATCGTCTTGCCCTCAATCAACCCCTCCAGCGCGTCACGACAGCAGAAGGCTATCGTTTTTCGATTGGCGGCGGCGCTGAGCGAGTAGGACAACAGGGAGGTGCAGCTACGGGCGCTGCTGGCGGCAGAATTAATCGAATTCGCTTTCAAGCCGATCGCGTTGATTTCGATGCCGAAAGATGGACGGCAACTAACGTGCGCGTCACTAACGACCCTTTCTCGCCGCCAGAATTAGAATTGCGAGCGCAAAGCGCGACCTACAGAAATATCGCTCCCCTAATCGATGAAGTGGCATTTACCGACTCTCGTGTCGTTTTCGACCAATCTTTGTCAGTTCCAACCTTTCAAGATCGCTTGATTATCGATCGCCGTCCCCGCCAACCCGGTCTTTTCTCGATTAGCTACGATGGCAGGGACAGAGGCGGGCTTTTTATCGAGCGGGGTTTTAAAATCATCGATTCTCAAGACGTTAGTTTTGAGATCAGACCTCAGTATTTGCTACAAAGAGCTTTCTTTCCCGATACCTTTGACACCGACGAAGACGTAAGCCCCCTAAGTCCGTCGGCTCTTGGATTAGTCAGCGATCTCGAAATCGGTTTGGGGCCGAGAACCAGTCTGAAAGCGGTTGGCTCTTTCTCCAGTCTCGATTTTGATAACATAGACGACAACCTGCGCGCTCGAATAGAACTCCGGCAAAAGATAGGCGATCTTAACAATCCCTACGACTTGCGCTTCGGCTACAACTATCGCGAGCGGATTTTTAACGGCTCTCTCGGTTTTCGGACGGTAAACAATAGTATTGGTGCTACTCTCGTATCTCCGACTATTCCTCTCGGAGATACGGGGATTAACTTAAGTTACCAGGCATCAATTCAACACATCGAGGCTAGCACCGATCGCCCGGAACTCCTCGAACCCGATCGCGAAGATAACCTCGTCGATTTAACGCGATATCAGGGTGCAGCCTCTCTCAGTCGGGGCTTTATGCTCTGGCAAGGAGAAGCACTGCCGCCTACTCCAGAAGCAGGACTGCGTTATACTCCCACGCCCGTGCAGCCATATCTACAACTCACGGTTGGAGCAACTGGAGTTGCCAGTTATTACAGTAACGGCGATTCCCAACCGTCGCTAACGGGTAGTATCGGACTTTTAGGACAATTAGGTCATTTTTCTCGTCCTTTTCTAGACTACACCGGCTTTAACATTACCTACAATCAAGGGATTCGCGGGGATGCGTCTCCGTTTCTGTTCGATCGCTTTGCCGATACGCAAACGTTGTCTTGGGGAATCACCCAACAAGTCTATGGTCCTTTGCGCGTGGGGATTCAAAGTTCGTTGAGTTTAAGCGAGAGCGAGGAAATTAGCACTGACTACTTTATCGAGTACAGTCGCCGTACCTACAATATCCTTTTGCGCTACAATCCAGTCTTGGAAATTGGTTCGATTAGCCTGCGTATCAACGATTTTAACTGGAGTGGCAATCCGGGTCCGTTGAACGGAACCGACATTCGTCCGGTAATTAGAGGCGTAACTCGGTGAGAATTTAGCAATTCTTATCATTTAGCTGGTTTTTTCTGGCGATCGCACCGATAATACCAATTTTCATTAGTCGCGATCGACATTCTTCACCCCTCTCCCAAATAGGGAGAGGGGTTGGGGTGAGGGTAATCAACTATCTCTGTCATTACTTTTGAAAAATGGTATAAAAAGTTGAGTCGTCATAGAATTAGCTCTTAGAGATTAAAACAGTTAGAAAATTTTTGTTCTGAGATCGGATGTGTTTGCCTTGATTTGAATCTACCCGTTACTTGATCTTTTATGAAGCAATAGTTTATACTGTTTGATCGTGACCAAATAGCTGCTTTACATTTAGCCACAACTAAGTCTAGTACTGAAAGTGGAAGATGGGGTCTTGGAAGCCAAGACGTTAACATAAAGTCGCACAACAACCAAGCTAAATATTTATTATATTTAGAGGTTACTTACTATATCCTCCGATTCTAGGTCACGCTGGCATCCACTATAACAGCCGAACGCGCTTGGATGTTGTCGGAAACCGCTTGGAGATACTGGGAGAAAAGCCTCCTAAGTCTCGAAGAAAGGTTAAGACCCCTAAAATTTAGCCAGATTTTCGTTGGAGATGTTTCCCAGACTCATCTGGTTAAAAAATGGAGTCAAGTTATATTCGGTCGCTCAGAAAAAAGGTAAATTCTTGCCCTGCTAAGCAGACAAGCGGGACAAACCCATTTCTCAGCGTGCGATCGTACTGTCTATTCTAAAAAACTGTCGTCTAGCAAGTAGGGGGAAAATCCGTGGCTCTCGGTATCCTCGGTACCAAACTCGGTATGACCCAAATTTTTGACCAAGAAACTGGAATCGCCATTCCAGTGACAGTAGTTCAAGCGGGTCCTTGTCCGATAACGCAAATCAAAACACCCGAAACTGATGGCTACAATTCTATTCAAGTTGGCTATCAGGAAGTTAAAGAAAAAGCGCTCAGCAAACCTGAAATTGGTCATTTGAGCAAATCGGGTGCGTCGCCTTTGCGTCACTTAAAAGAATATCGCCTCGATGAACCCTCTCAATACCAATTAGGGAGTGCTATCAAAGTAGATATCTTCAGCGTTGGCGATTTGGTCGATGTCGCCGGCAAAACCATCGGTCGCGGTTTCGCGGGCTATCAAAAACGCCATAACTTCAAGCGGGGATCGATGACTCACGGTTCTAAGAACCACCGCCTTCCAGGTTCGACAGGCGCAGGAACTACCCCCGGTCGCGTTTTCCCAGGAAAAAGAATGGCTGGACGTTATGGCAACACTCAAGTAACTATTCGCCGACTCCAAGTCGTGCGCGTCGATGCAGAGCGTAACTTGCTTTTGATCAAAGGAGCAGTTCCTGGCAAGCCAGGTTCTCTGTTGAGTATTACGCCTGCTAAGAAAGTTGGTAAATAGTCATCGGTCATTGGTCATTAGTCACTAGGAAAAAGCCAATGACAAATGACAAATGACAAAGCGCAGACAAAGGATAAATAAAATGGTTGAATGCGTCGTTAAAAACTGGCAAGGGGAAGAGGTCGGAAAAGCACCTCTGGAAATGCGAGTAGCAAAAGAAGAAAATGCCCCTTATATCGTTCATCGTGCCTTGGTGCGACATCTAGCCAACGCTCGTCAGGGAACTGCTTCTACCAAAACTAGAGCAGAAGTCAGAGGCGGCGGACGCAAACCTTGGCGACAAAAAGGAACGGGTCGCGCCCGCGCTGGTTCTATTCGTTCTCCTCTGTGGCGAGGTGGCGGTGTCATCTTTGGACCAAAACCCAGAGACTACAGCCTGAAGATGAACCGCAAAGAGCGCAGATTGGCTTTGAGAACGGCATTCTTAAGTCGTGTAGAAGATACCATTGTCGTCGAAAACTTTGCCGACCAATTGCAACAGCCCAAAACGAAAGAGCTAGCTTCGGCTCTGACTCGTTGGGGAGTAGCTAGCGAAAACAAAGTGTTGCTGATTATGTCGGAAGTACCAGAAAACGTCTATCTCTCGGCACGGAACATGAGCAACGTGAAGTTAATTAAAGCTGATAGCTTGAATATCTATGATGTGTTGTCAGCCGACACGATCGTAACGACCTCCGATGCCCTTGCCAAAATCCAGGAGGTATACAGTGACTGAATTCAATCCCAGAGATCTTGCCGACTTAGTGCTCAGACCTATTGTCACTGAAAAGGCTACTATGCTCATGGAGCAAAACAAATATGTGTTTGACGTGGCGGTCAAGGCGACCAAGCCGGAAATCAAAGCAGCGATCGAAAATTTATTCGATGTCAAAGTCGTCAAAGTCAATACGATTCGCCCGCCCCGCAAAAAGCGCAGAGTAGGCAGATTTATCGGATATAAACCTCAATATAAGCGAGCGGTTGTGACTCTAGGCGAAGGAGACTCCATCACCTTATTCCCCGAAGTCTAACATCAGCGACCCTCCGCGAAGGCACTGGCTCACCAATTAACAGCGATTGATGACCAGCGACCAAATAACCAAGCACTGATAACTGATTAACTGATAACTGAAATTATGGGCATTCGTTTTTATCGACCATTAACTCCGGGCACCAGGCAGGCAACTGTTTCGGATTTCTCGGAGATTACTAAAACTGAGCCGGAAAAATCTCTAGTTACCTACAAACACAGTGCCAAAGGGCGCAACAATCGCGGTGTCATTACCAGTCGCCATAGAGGCGGCGGGCACAAGCGCCTTTATCGCATCGTTGACTTTCGTCGCGACAAACGCAGCGTACCTGCGAAAGTAGCGGCAATAGAATACGATCCCAATCGCAATGCCCGCATTGCGCTTCTATTTTATCAAGACGGAGAAAAGCGTTACATCCTCGCGCCAGGGGGATTGACAGTCGGAATGACCGTCATCGCAGGCGAAAATGCTCCTTTTGAAGTTGGTAACGCTCTACCGCTAGGACGCATCCCTTTGGGAACGGAAGTTCATAATATTGAACTCGTTCCCGGTAAGGGGGGTCAAATGGTTCGCGCGGCCGGAGGTTCTGCCCAGGTTGTCGCCAAAGAAGGCGATTACGTAACGCTCAGATTGCCTTCCAAAGAAGTCCGCATGGTGAGGAAGGAGTGTTATGCCACCATCGGCAAGGTAGGGAATGCGGATGCGAGAAACTTGCAGCTAGGAAAGGCGGGTCGATCGCGCCACAGAGGGCGCAGACCCCACGTTAGAGGAAGCGTCATGAATCCCGTCGATCACCCACATGGTGGTGGAGAGGGTCGCGCTCCCATCGGAAGAAGCGGACCCGTTACACCTTGGGGCAAGCCAGCTTTAGGGGTGAAAACCCGCAATCGAAAGAAACAAAGCAGTTCGCTGATCGTTCGCCGTCGCAATCAAGGCTAGACATAATCCAAAACCTACAATCCAAAATCGAACTATGGCTCGTTCTCTCAAAAAAGGTCCTTTTGTTGCCGACAGTCTCCTATCCAAAATAGAAAAGCTCAACGATAGAAATGAGAAGCAGGTGATTAAAACCTGGTCGAGAGCTTCTACTATCATGCCCGAAATGGTTGGCCATACTATTGCCGTTCACAATGGCAAACAACATGTTCCCATCTATATCACCGAGCAAATGGTAGGACATAAACTCGGCGAATTTGCTCCGACGCGAACCTTTAGAGGTCACGCTAAGAGCGATAAAAAAGCTGGTCGAAGATAAATGATAACTGATTACTGATAACTTAACTAATTACTAAAAATGGCAGTAGATACAACAAACGAAGTAAGAGCGATCGCTCGCTTTGTGCGAATGTCTCCTTATAAAGTCCGACGAGTTCTCGATCAAATTCGCGGTCGCAGTTATAGGGAAGCACTGATCGTCTTGGAATTTATGCCATATAAAGCTTGCGAACCCGTGCTCAAAGCGCTGCGATCGGCGGTTGCCAACGCCGAACACAACAATGGACTCGATCCGGCTAGCTTAGTCGTGAGCAAAGCTTATGCGGATGGCGGTCCGAGTTTAAGGCGCTATCGACCCAGAGCACAAGGGCGAGCCTATCAAATTCGCAAACCTACTTGTCACATTACCGTCGCCGTTGCCCCAAACAGCGACTAATCTAAAGGCGCGACAGGTCGCGTTTCTATCCCCGATCGCTAATAACTGAAACAATGGGACAAAAGATACATCCAATTGGTTTTCGCCTCGGCATAACCAAAGAGCATAAGTCTCGCTGGTATGCCGATACCAAACGCTATCCAGAACTTCTCCAAGAAGATCGTCGAATTCGGCAATATGTCGATAAAAATCTCAGTAACGCCGGAATAGCCGATATTCGCATCGAGCGCAAAGCCGATCAAATCGACCTGGCAATTCACACCGCTAGACCCGGCGTTGTGGTCGGTCGAGGCGGAACGGGAATTGAAGCCTTGCGCGTCGGTCTGCAAGAAGAATTAGGCGGCACTCGACAAATCCGCATCAATGTCATTGAAGTCCCTAGAGTCGATGCGGACGCTACCCTGATCGCCGAATACATTGCCCAACAATTAGAGCGAAGAGTCTCCTTCCGCCGCGTCGTGCGCCAAGCCATTCAACGAGCGCAGCGGGCAGAGGTTAAAGGCATTAAAGTTCAGGTGAGCGGTCGTCTCAACGGAGCAGAAATTGCTCGTACCGAATGGATTCGGGAAGGTAGAGTGCCTTTGCACACCCTTCGGGCTGACATTGATTATTCCTATCGCACCGCTCAAACCATTTATGGCATTCTCGGCATAAAAGTGTGGGTTTTTAAAGGAGAAATCATCCCCGGACAGGAAGAACCCGCGACTCCCCCTCCTGCCCAAGCACCTCGTCGGCAACGTCGCCGCCAGCAATTTGAAGATCGATCGAACGAATAGTCATCGGTCATTAAAAAACAAATGACAAAGAACAAGTAACAAAAGACAAACCATGCTTAGTCCCAGAAGAACAAAATTCCGCAAGCAACAGCGCGGACGCATGACAGGGCTTGCCCAGCGAGGCAGTAAGCTGAACTTTGGAGACTTTGCCCTCCAAGCAACAGAACCCTGCTGGATTACCTCGCGCCAAATCGAGGCGGCACGCCGAGCGATGACCCGTTACATCCGCAGAGGCGGTAAAATCTGGATTCGCATTTTTCCCGACAAACCCGTCACTATGCGTCCGGCAGAAACTCGTATGGGTTCTGGTAAAGGCTCGCCCGAATACTGGGTTGCCGTCGTCAAACCGGGACGCATCATGTTTGAAATCGCAGGCGTTTCTGAACCTGTTGCTCGCGAAGCCATGCGCCTAGCAGCTCAAAAATTACCGATCGAAACCAAGTTTATTACTCGCGAGGAGGAGTATATCTAAGCCATGCCTCTCCCGAAAATAGCAGATGCCAGAAAACTCAGCGATGAGGAACTCGATACCGAGATTTTAGCTGCCAAGCGAAAGCTTTTCGAGCTTAGGCTGCAGCAGGCTACTCGGCGGTTAGAAAAGACTCACGAATTCAAACATACCCGCCATCGCTTAGCTCAACTAATGACCGTAGAGCGAGAGAGACAACTCGGTATCGCCTCAAAGACCACCCCAGAAACCTCTCAGGGAAAAGAACCAACGGCAGCAGCGAAGAAAAAAGCTAAAGCCAAGTCATCAGTAACTCAAGAAGAGGAATAAACTTGCCATGGCAGTAAAAGAAAGAGTCGGAGTGGTTGTCAGTAACAAAATGGAGAAAACCGTGATTATTGCCGTCGAAAACCGCTCTCCTCACCCTAAATACGGCAAAATTGTCGTCAAAACTAAGAAATTTAAGGCTCACGATGAAGAAAATCGCTGCCGGGAAGGCGATCGCGTTCGCATTCGCGAAACTAGACCACTCAGCCGTACCAAGCGCTGGATAGTAACCGAAATTCTTAACACTGATACCCCGTAATTTAGAGGTACGCAACCGTGATTCAACAGCAAACCTATCTCAATGTCGCTGACAATAGTGGCGCTCGCAAACTTATGTGCCTGCGGGTTTTGGGGACTGGCAATTGTACCTATGGCGGCATCGGCGATCAAATCATCGCCGTCGTCAAAGATGCCATTCCCAATATGCCTATTAAGAAATCAGATGTTGTCAGAGCCGTGATCGTCCGGACTCGTCAGTCCTTGCGCCGCGAGAGTGGCATGACCATTCGCTTTGACGATAATGCCGCAGTTATCATCAACGCAGAAGGCAACCCTAGAGGCACTCGCGTTTTCGGACCCGTAGCGCGGGAATTACGCGACAAAAACTATACCAAGATTGTTTCTCTGGCACCGGAGGTCATCTAATGCCTAAAAGCAACTCTTCCAATCGGTACAAGATGCACGTCAAAAAAGGCGACACCGTTCAAGTCATTTCGGGACGCGACAAAGGCAAAGTTGGCGAAGTTCTGCGGGCGATTCCCAAAACGAGCAAAGTGATCGTCAAAGGCGTAAATATTAGAACCAAGCACGTCAAACCTCGCCAAGAGGGAGAGTCGGGGCAAATCGCGACCTTTGAAGCGCCGATTCACAGTTCTAATGTAATGCTTTATTCCCAAAAAGAAAAGGTCGCCAGCCGCATCTGCTATACCTTCACCGAAGACGGTCGCAAGGTAAGGATGCTTAAGAAAACTGGAGAAATCATCGATTAGGGCAAAAGAAAAAAAGGAAAAAGGAAAAAATGTTTTGCCTTTTTACCTATTTACTTTTAACTTAAAAATTCCCTGACCAAGCCCAGGGATGTAGAGGAAATTATAACAATGACACAGCGACTCAAAACTTTATATCAGGAAACTATCGTTCCCAAACTCAAAGAGCAGTTTGGCTATAGCAATATTCACGAAGTTCCAAAAGTAGTAAAAGTAACCGTTAACCGAGGATTGGGCGAAGCCTCTCAAAATGCTAAAGCATTAGAGTCCTCGATTAGCGAGTTAGCCGTCATCACCGGACAAAAACCCATCGTAACGCGGGCTAAAAAGGCGATCGCTGGCTTCAAAATTCGCCAAGGTATGCCGGTGGGGGTAATGGTCACCTTACGTTCCGAGCGCATGTACGCTTTTTTAGATCGCTTGATCAATTTAGCACTTCCCCGCATTCGCGACTTTCGCGGTATCAATCCCAACAGTTTTGACGGACGCGGCAACTACAGTCTTGGCATCAGAGAACAGCTCATCTTCCCCGAAATCGATTACGATAGCATCGATCAGATTCGCGGTATGGATATCTCCATCATTACCACAGCCAAAACCGACGAAGAAGGTCGCGCTTTGCTTAAAGCAATGGGGATGCCCTTCCGTTAATCTTTGAATCCTTAATAATTAGGAGAAAATAACAGGAAATAATGGCAGCAATCGACACGATTTCAGACATGCTAACTCGCATCCGCAATGCTTGCGCGGTTAGGCATCCAACCACCCAAGTGCCCATTACTAAAATGACGCGCAGCATTGCCAAAGTTCTCAAAGACGAAGGGTTTATTGAGGACTACGAAGAAGTTGGCGAAGGCATTAACAAACAGTTAGTCATCTCCCTTAAATACAAAGGCAAAAATCGCCAACCCTTGATTACCACCCTCAAACGGGTCAGCAAACCCGGACTGAGAGTTTATTCTGGCAGCAAAGATTTACCTCGCGTTTTAGGAGGAATCGGCATCGCGATCGTTTCCACCTCAAAAGGTATTATGACAGACCGGGAAGCTCGAAAACAAAAAGTGGGTGGCGAAGTCCTCTGCTATATCTGGTAGTTATTGGTCATTAGTCATTGGTTATTAGTAAAAATAAAGGACGAATGACAAAAGACAAAGAATAAACAATTAACTAATAACTGGTAACCGATCATGTCTCGAATTGGCAAACGCCCGATCGCAATTCCCAACAAAGTCACCGTGGAAATTAACGGATTAAATGTTGTTGTCAAAGGACCGAAAGGAACCCTAGAAAGAACGCTACCGCCCCAAGTCAAAGTCGAGCAAGAAGGCAATACGCTAAAAGTCTTGCGACGAGACGAATCAAGAGTGGCTCGCGAGCGCCACGGGCTTTCCCGTACCCTCGTTGCCAACATGGTAGAAGGGGTTTCCCAAGGCTTTCAAAAGCGCCTCGACATCCAAGGAGTGGGATATCGAGCGCAAGCGCAGGGCAGCAAGCTTACTCTTAACGTAGGATACAGCAAACCCGTTGAAATGATGATGCCCAAAGATATACAGGTAGCGGTAGAAAACAACACGCAAGTTGTCATTAGTGGCATCGATAAAGAAATAGTCGGTAATATCGCCGCTCAAATCCGTGGCGTCCGACCGCCAGAACCCTACAAAGGTAAAGGGATTCGCTACCAAGGAGAATTTGTCAGACGTAAAGCTGGTAAGACAGGTAAGAAGTAACGATGAAACCGACACGAGTAGAATTAATCAAACGTCGTCACAAACGATTGCGCAAGAAAGTTACGGGCACGCCCGAACGTCCCCGCTTGGCTGTTTTTCGCTCTCACAAGCACATCTACGCGCAAATTATTGATGATGTTGCCCAGCATACCCTAGTAGCTGCCTCGACGCTAGAACCAACTCTCAAAACAGAGCTATCTACGGGGGCTACTTGCGAAGCATCGGCTGCCGTAGGCAAGCTAGTCGCACAACGCGCCCTAGAAAAGGGAATCGAGAAAGTCGTCTTCGACCGAGGAGGAAACCTCTATCACGGTCGCGTAAAAGCTTTAGCTGAAGCCGCTCGCGAAGCTGGATTGAGTTTCTAGGAATTGGTGATTGGTTAGCGATTAGGAGAAGGCGACTAATAACTTACACCGAACAATAAAGGATACTAATTATGGCAAAACGTCAAAAAAGCAGTCGTACTAAAACCAAAGAAACTAACTGGAAAGAGCGAGTCATTCAGATTCGCCGCGTCAGCAAAGTGGTCAAAGGCGGTAAAAAATTAAGCTTCCGCGCGATCGTTGTCGTCGGTAACGAAAGCGGTCAAGTTGGCGTAGGCGTAGGAAAAGCCGGCGACGTTATCGGAGCCGTCCGCAAAGGAGTCGCCGACGGGAAAAAACAACTCATCGAAGTGCCCCTAACAAAAGCCAGCTCCATCACTCATATTACTAGGGGAGCCTCTGGCGGCGCGAAAGTAATTATGCGTCCTGCTGCCCCCGGTACAGGGGTAATCGCTGGCGGAGCCGTGCGAACCGTGTTGGAGCTAGCTGGCGTTAAAAATATCTTGGCGAAACAGCTTGGCTCTAATAACCCACTGAATAATGCCAGGGCAGCCGTAGATGCGCTATCAACGCTGCGAACCTTTTCAGAAGTGGCACAAGATAGAGGTGTACCCGTCGAACATCTCTACACCTAATAGACCGACCGAATCGTCTTAAGTTGCTATATGAGGAAAAATTATGAGAATCCATGACACTGTTCCCAAAGCAGGGTCTAAAAAGCGCCGCCGTCGCGTTGGTCGCGGCATTTCAGCCGGACAAGGAGCTAGCTGCGGTTTTGGCATGCGCGGTCAAAAATCTCGCTCCGGTTCGGGAACCAGACCTGGCTTTGAAGGAGGACAAATGCCACTTTATCGGCGCGTCCCGAAATTAAAACACTTTCCAATTGTCAATCCCAGCTATTACACGATCGTCAACGTTGGCAAGCTAGCATCGCTTCCGGCTAAAACCGAAGTAACTCTAGAAAAACTGATGGAAACAGGAATCGTCACCAGTAACGACGGTCCGCTCAAAATTCTTGGAGATGGCGAGTTAACGGTAGCTCTAACGGTAAAAGCGGCTGCTTTTACTGCTAGCGCGAAGGAAAAAATCGAGGCGGTGGGCGGCAGTTGCGAAGTCGTAGAAGGCTAAACTTGACATTACTTTTTGAAAATGTCATCGACGATCGCCCTTCTCTCGGTCGGATGGCATGTTAGGATTATTAATTTAAAGGTAAATAAAAGTTAACAAAGCCTAAAATTTTTACCTCCCCAACTTCCCAATCCGCCAACCCACAAGAGGTAGCCACCCATGGTCGTCAGTCGAGATAAAACCCCCACGGCTCAAGAAACTTTCCTACAAATGGCACAAGCAGCCGGATTGCGAGGTCGGCTGCTGATTACTCTAGGTCTTTTGATCTTAGTTCGCTTCGGGATCTCCATTCCCATACCGGGAATCGATCGCGCGCGATTTTCTGCCGATATTGCCAACCTTCCCATCTTCGGAATCTTTGATTTCCTCACGGGAGGAGGTTTGAAAGCAGTCGGACTATTTGCATTAGGCATCCTGCCCTACATTAATGCTTCCATCATCATGCAGCTTCTAGCCGCTGCCATACCAGCCCTAGAAGACTTACAAAAAAACGAAGGCGAAGCGGGGCGACGAAAAATTTCTCAGATTACTCGTTATGTAGCACTAGGTTGGGCAATTATCCAAAGTTTGGGAATTACGATTGGTTTGTTGCGTCCCTACGCCATTAATTACGGATTTTGGTTCGTAGCCCAAACCGTTTTGGCACTGACGGCTGGCTCCATGTTTGTCATGTGGGTTTCGGAACTGATTACCGAACGCGGCATTGGCAATGGAGCTTCTCTACTCATTTTTCTCAACATCGTGGCGGTCTTGCCAAAAACGCTGGGAGACACGATTGACTTGGCTCAAACGGGCGGTCGAGACACGATCGCGAAAGTCGTTCTTCTGCTACTCGTTTTCTTAGTGACCATTATTATGATTGTCTTCGTCCAAGAAGGCACTCGCAGAATTCCTATTGTTTCTGCTCGCCGTCAAGTCGGCAAGAGACTCTACCGAGAAAGAACGAGCTATTTACCCCTGAGACTCAATCAGGGTGGTGTCATGCCAATTATTTTTGCCTCGGCTGTTTTGTTCTTGCCATCTACACTAGCCGGACTTTTCAGCAATCAAGGCAATATCAGTCAGGCTTTGGTGCAAGTGGCTAATACCCTACAGCCCGGTAGCTGGATCTACATAGCAGTCTACTCACTCATGATTATTTTCTTCAGCTACTTCTATGCCTCCCTAATCGTCAACCCAGAAGACGTATCAAAAAATCTTAAGAAAATGGGAGCTAGCATCCCAGGGATTCGTCCAGGAGAAGCGACGACCAAGTATCTTCAAGGCGTGCTCAACCGCTTGACTTTCCTAGGAGCAATATTTTTAAGCGTTGTTGCCATCGTGCCTACCCTGGTAGAAGGTGCGACGGGGGTAACGACTTTTAGAGGATTGGGAGCCACTTCTTTGCTCATTCTCGTAGGCGTGGCAATCGATACGGCTAAGCAAATTCAAACCTACGTAATTTCTCAACGTTACGAAGGAATGGTCAAACAGTAGGCAGTAGGGACAAGACATATCTTGTCCCTATCGATCTCTGATGCGCGTATTAAAAAGCATTTAGGAAAAAGAATGGCAAATACCACTGGATTAATTTTTTTAGGGCCTCCAGGAGCGGGAAAAGGAACCCAAGCAAGTCTTTTGGCAAAATTTTATAGTATTCCTCATATTTCTACCGGAGAAATTCTCCGAGGGGCAATTGCCGAACAAACTCCACTGGGTCAGCAAGCTCAGAGTTATATGGACAAGGGAGAATTGGTTCCCGACACGCTGATTTTAGAGTTAGTTAAAGAACGGTTGGGTCAACCCGATGCAGGAAAAGGCTGGATTTTAGACGGGTTTCCCCGCACCGTTCCCCAAGCGATTTTTTTAGACAAGCTGCTTGAAGAACAAAATCATACCTCCGAGCGCGTTCTAAATTTAGACGTTCCCGACGAGGTCATCCTAGAACGCCTGCTTCAGCGAGGCAGAAAGGACGATACTGAGGAGACAGTTCGCCGACGCTTAGAAGTGTATCGAGAGCAAACCGCACCGCTGATCGAATACTATCGCGATCGCGGTAAACTTCATCATATCGATGGCAATCGCTCGCCCGAAGAAGTTACTGAAGCTTTGAAGGAAGCGATCGCGCTTTGAAAGAAAATGACTGGGAACCGGAAGATTAATTAGAAGGGCTAAAAAATTAATTTCTAATTGCTACCGTCCTCGGACTATCGTCGGGCGGGAGCGTTTAACCTCAATCTCCAGTCTCAGGTAAATTTTTGATAAGATAGATAAATAAGGGGATGATATCGTGCTACATCAATTGTTGAGCTGGGCGAGCGATTAGTACCCGATTCCACAAAAAAATTATTGAGGATTATTACTTTGTCAAAACAAGACCTGATTGAGATAGAAGGTACAGTAACCGAATCTCTTCCCAATGCGATGTTCCGCGTCGAACTCGACAACGGATTTAATGTTTTAGCTCATATTTCCGGCAAGATTCGTCGTAATTATATTAAGATACTTCCCGGCGATCGCGTCAAGGTAGAACTGACCCCATACGATCTCACCAAAGGAAGAATTACTTATCGTCTTAAGAATAGTAAAAAATAAGTAGTGGGAAAAGCTCTGCCAAAGCGATCGCAACTAAAAAAAGAGACAGATAAGTTTTATATGACCTGACAAAGTTCCTTAATTACTGATATAATTAAAAACTTGCAGTGTTTGCCCATAAACGGCATGAAAGTTAGAGCATCAGTCAAGAAAATGTGTGAAAAGTGCCGCGTCATCAGACGACGCGGTAGAGTCATGGTGATTTGTACTAACCCGAAGCACAAGCAGCGCCAAGGTTAGTGGCAATCCACCAGAAGTCTTCAACATCCTTTGTAACCAAACTACAAAATTCAGAGGGAGAAAAAGCGTGGCAAGGATTGCTGGCGTAGACCTACCCCGCGACAAACGCGTGGAGATCGCCCTAACTTATCTATACGGCATCGGTCTATCTCGTTCACAAGAAATATTAGCAAAAACTGGTGTAAATCCGGACATCAGAGTTAAAGATTTAACGGATGAAGACATCGCAACGCTTCGTTCGTTCATTGAAACCAACTATCAGATCGAAGGTGACTTGAGACGTTGGGAAGCAATGAACATCAAGCGCTTGATCGATATCGGGACTTATCGCGGTCGCCGTCATCGCTTGGGACTCCCCGTGCGAGGACAGCGAACCCGTACTAATGCGCGGACTCGTCGCGGCAGACGAGTAACCGTCGCCGGGAAGAAGAAAGCTCCCGCCAAGAAATAACCTTATCTTTTTAACTTCACTTATACAGAGAAATCTCGACTAAGCAATATGGCGCGACCAACGAAAAAAAGCGGCGCAAAAAAACAGAAAAAAAACGTACCTAACGGCATCGCTCACATCCAATCTACTTTCAACAATACCATCGTCACGATTTCCGACACCAGGGGAGACGTAATTTCCTGGGCATCAGCCGGGTCGAGCGGCTTCAAAGGAGCTAAGAAAGGCACGCCTTTTGCAGCGCAAACAGCTGCCGATCAAGCAGCTCGACGAGCCATCGAACAGGGGATGCGCCAGATCGAAGTTATGGTCAGCGGACCGGGGGCAGGTCGAGAAACCGCAATTCGAGCCTTGCAGGGTTCGGGTTTGGAAATCACCTTAATTAGAGATGTTACTCCGATTCCTCACAATGGCTGTCGTCCGCCTAAGCGGCGTAGAGTTTAAGTCAGCGACCAGTGACCAGTGACCAGCAATCGGTTCCTAATGACTGATGATTGGCAGCTAACACTGATTACTGATAACTGATTACTGATAACTGATAAGCATGGGAGGTCAGTCGGTGGCACAGTTTCAAATTGAGTGTGTAGAATCTAAGACTCACAAAAATCAGAGTCAATACGGTAAGTTTGTTTTAGAGCCTCTCGATCGCGGTCAAGGGACGACAGTAGGCAATGCCCTCAGACGAGTTTTGCTCTCGAATTTAGAAGGAACTGCCATAACGGCAATTCGTATTGCTGGAGTCAATCACGAATTCGCGACGATTCCAGGGGTGAGGGAGGACGTACTAGAAATCATGCTCAACATGAAAGAGATCGTCCTTAAAAGCTATACTCACCAGCCTTTAATCGGTCGCCTCGTGGCAACTGGGCCGGCTACGATAACAGCAGCCAACTTTGACACCCTTCCCTCAGAAGTAGAAGCGATCGACCCCAACCAGTATATAGCCACCTTAGCTGAAGGGGCAAAGCTGGAAATGGAGTTTCGCATTGAAAAGGGCAAAGGGTATCGCGCGATCGAACGCGGTAAAGATGAAACAGCTGCAATAGACTTTCTCCAAATCGATTCGGTCTTTATGCCAGTTACCAAAGTCAATTACAGCGTAGAAGACGTGCGAGTTGACGACGCTCAGGCAAAAGATCGACTGATTATGGAAATTTGGACGAATGGCAGCATCAGTCCCAAAGAAGCGCTTTCTCAAGCAGCTAATATCATTGTCGATCTGTTCAATCCTCTTAAAGATCTTAACGAACTAGATACCAAACCTATCGACGATCGGGATGAGATCCCTCCTGAGAGTCAGATTCCTATCGAGGAGCTTCAGCTGTCAGTTCGCGCGTATAATTGCCTCAAACGAGCGCAGATTAATACTGTTGCCGACTTACTCGAATACAGCCAGGAAGATCTCTTAGAAATTAAGAACTTCGGGCAAAAATCGGCAGAAGAGGTGATCGAAGCTCTGCAAAAACGTCTGGGAATTACTTTGCCCCAGGAAAAAACAGTGAAAGCATAGCTCGTTAATTCAGTTAAGATGTAGCTAGCTGCGGCAAAACAAAGACAAAAGTCAAAAATAATCTTTTTGCCTTTTGTCTGTTTATTTTTGTCTTTAGAAGATAAAATTTATCTCGCTAAATATATAAGGAAAAAGAAAATGCGTCACCAATGTCGCGTACCACAACTAGGACGACCGGCAGATCAGCGAAAAGCGCTACTCAGAGCGCTGGCAACAGAACTGATTCGTCACGGTCAAATTACCACGACTAAAGCTCGCGCTAAAGCCGTTCGCTCGGAAGTCGAAAGAATGATTAGTCTGGCAAAAGATGGTTCCTTAGCAGCAAGGCGAGCCGCTTTGGGCTATATTTATGACAAACAGTTGGTTCATGCCTTGTTCGAGGCAGCTAAAGAACGTTACGGCAATCGGAACGGGGGATACACCCGGATCGCTCGTACCGTGCGCCGCCGGGGAGATAACGCAGAAATGGCAATTATCGAGCTAGTCTGAGCCGAATTGAGATTGATGTCCGAGAAGACAGAATTAGAAAACTCAGAACGGGTGGCTCTCGTCATTCAATACGTGGGAACCAATTTTTCTGGCTGGCAGCGACAACCCAAACGGCGAACCGTACAGGAAGAAATTGAAGCCGCGATCGCGCAGGTACTTCAACATCCCGTCAGTTTAATTGCGGCAGGACGTACCGATACAGGAGTTCACGCCGCCGCTCAAGTCGCTCATTTCAACCAAAAAAGCACGATTCCCGCCTCCCGTTGGGCAGTTATTCTCAATTCTCGGCTACCCGAAGATATTTTGATTCGAGCCTCGGCTAAAGTTTCTCAAACCTGGCACGCTCGCTTTTCAGCTCTGTGGCGGCGTTATCGGTATACGATTTATACTGACAAGCGTCCTAACCTGTTTGTTAAGCCTTTTAGCTGGCATTATTATCATGCTCCCCTGCAAGAATCTCTCATGCAGGCAGCATTGACCTCCATGCTCGGAAAACACCACTTTGCTGCTTTCCACCGCGCTCGCTCCGCACGTAGGCACTCTTGGGTAGAGGTTCAAGAAGCCCAATGCTATCGACAAGGACCTTTGCTACACATAGAGATTCAAGCAAACGCCTTTTTATACGGGATGGTGCGCCTTCTGGTGGGAATGCTAGTAGAAGTTGGAAGCGGCAAGCGATCGCTAGAAAACTTTACCGATATTTGGTTCAACCAAAAGCGAGAAGAAGTTAAGTATGCGGCTCCAGCAAAAGGTTTGTGTCTGCTGCGAGTCGGCTACCCCGAATTTCCCTTTTCCCCTGACATTTGGTACGATACGCAACCCATCTTTCATTTTAATGAGGAGCTAGTCGTTAGTGGTTAGCAGGAAGAAAACAACTAACTACTCACTACTAACAACCAACTACTAAATAACCAACTACTCACTACTAACAACTAACAACCATGACTACTAAAACGCCACTTCCCACTCAAGAAACTATAGAGCCAAAATGGTACGTCATAGACGCTACCGATCAGCGCTTGGGCCGTCTTGCCTCAGAAATCGCGAAGATCCTCAGAGGAAAAAATAAGCCTATTTTTACTCCTCACATGGATACAGGCGATTTTGCGATCGTCATCAACGCCGAAAAAGTTATCGTTACGGGCAAAAAACCCAAGCAAAAGGTCTATCGCCGCCATTCGGGACGACCGGGCGGAATGAAGACAGAAACTTTCGAACAACTGCAACAGCGCATTCCAGAGAGAATTATCGAAACCGCCGTCAAAGGAATGTTGCCCAAAAACTCCTTGGGTCGCAAACTATTTACCAAACTCAAGGTCTACGCGGGATCGACGCATCCCCACCAAGCCCAAAAACCCGAAGAACTAAAAATTAATACTATTCCAACCGGAGGGAACTAATGCAAGCAACAGAATCTCAAGATAAAGTCGTCTATTGGGGAACGGGTCGCCGTAAATCTTCTGTGGCAAGAGTTCGTCTCGTTCCCGGCAGCGGACAGTTGATTGTCAATGACAAACCCGGAGAGATCTACTTCAATAGAATCCCCGGTTATCTACAAGTTATTAAAGCTCCTTTGGAAACCCTGGGTCTAGAAAATGAATACGACATTTTAGTCAAAGCCCACGGCGGCGGACTGACAGGACAATCTGATGCTGTTAAACTAGGAGTAGCTAGAGCTTTATGTCAACTCGCGCCAGAAAATCGCCAACCGCTAAAAATTGAAGGGTATTTAACCCGCGATCCCCGCGCTAAAGAGCGCAAGAAATACGGCTTGCACAAAGCTCGTAAGGCACCTCAATACTCTAAGCGATAAAATTAAATTGTCATTTGTCATCGGTCATTAGTCATTCGTAAAAAAACAAAGGACAATTAACAAATGACAAGGGACAAATAGGAAATAACTATGCCAAAACCTGACATTCATCCCACTTGGTATCCAGAAGCAAAAGTCATTTGTAATGGCGAGGTCGTCATGACCGTTGGCTCCACCAAACCCGAAATTCATGTCGAGGTTTGGTCGGGCAATCATCCCTTCTTTACCGGAACGCAAAAACTGATCGATACTGAAGGACGAGTCGATCGCTTCCGCCGCAAATACGGAACGCTCGGTAAAACCGACCAGAAAAATAAAGCTTCTAATGCAAAAGAAAAATAGCGGCTCGATTGACTTGTCTTGACCCAGCAGAAATTCTGCTGGGTTAGCCCTGTCTATCGCTCAGTCGAGCTATTTTTGTATTAGGAGCAACTTCCATGGCTGAATCTTACTTACTCGAAAAACTACAATCCGTCGAACAAACTTTTAAAGAATTGACCCGCCGCCTTGCCGATCCGGATATCGCCACCAATCCAGAAGAGTTGCAGCGAGTCTCGAAGGCGCGTTCTTCTTTGGAAGAGACGGTTAATACCTACGAAACTTGGAAAAAAACCAAGGAAGACTTAGCCGGAGCCAGACAAATTCTGAAAGAATCTGGCAGCGATCCAGAATTAAGGGAAATGGCTGCTCTAGAAGTCGAAGAATTAGAGGAAAAATTAGCCCAGCTAGAAAAACAGCTCAAAATCTTACTCTTGCCTCGCGATCCCAACGATGATAAGAACATCATGCTAGAAATTCGCGCTGGGACTGGCGGGGACGAGGCAAGTATTTGGGCGGGCGATTTGGTGCGTATGTATTCGCGTTATGCTGAGTCCCAAAATTGGAAAGTTAAACTCGTCAGCGAGTCGCTAGCCGAATTAGGAGGTTTCAAAGAAGCCATTCTGGAAATCCAAGGCGATCGCGTTTATAGCAAACTAAAATTTGAAGCGGGCGTTCACCGAGTTCAGCGAGTGCCTGTCACGGAAGCAGGCGGACGAGTCCATACCTCAACGGCAACAGTAGCGATTATGCCAGAGGTGGATGAGGTAGAAGTCGAGATCGATCCCAAAGATATCGAAATAAAAACGGCGCGTTCTGGCGGTGCTGGAGGACAAAATGTTAATAAGGTGGAAACAGCAGTAGACTTGATCCACAAGCCGACCGGAATCAGAATATTCTGTACAGAAGAGCGATCGCAATTGCAAAACCGCGAGCGAGCCATGCAAATTTTGCGAGCTAAGCTCTACGAAATGAAGCTGCAAGAACAGCAAGAAGCAGTGACTTCCATGCGGCGATCCCAGGTGGGAACGGGAGCGCGGTCGGAAAAAATCCGCACTTATAACTACAAAGACAATCGCGTCACCGATCACCGATTGGGACAAAACTTTAACTTAGCCGCTGCTTTAGAGGGAAACCTAGAAGACATGATTCAGGCTTGTATTGCTCAGGATCAGCAAGAACGTCTAGAGGAATTAGCCACTTCTCCTACAACGGCTGAGGTATTGAGTAATTGACGCTCT